>NC_020054.1:3408477-3708477 GCF_000331105.1 Fibrella aestuarina BUZ 2
CGTCGCCGTTTTTTATTGTTGGTTGGGTACGTTACGCCTGCTCCGAGTGCCTACATGTCCGGAGCGCGTTCAGTAGCTACACCGGCGGGATGCCCACGGCTGTCCAGCCCCCATCGATGGTGAGCGTTTGGCCGGTGATGTGGCTGGCGGCGGGTGAGAGCAGAAAGAGCGCTGCGGCGGTAATGTCCTCGACCGTCGCCGGGCGACCCATCGGCGTAATCCGCGACCAGATCGGAATGTACGTGGGGTCGTCGGTGGTGCGCTCGGTGAGGGTGGCGCCGGGTGCTACGGCGTTGATGGTGATGCCTTCTGGCGACAGGTCGATGACGGCCTGCCGGGCGAGCATCTGTAAGCCTGCCTTGGTCATGCTGTAAACGGGTAGCCCCGGATGCCCCAACTGCCCTACCACCGACGACAGCAGCAACAGCCGACCCGCGATACCCGCTTCGTTTTTGCCCTGCGCCCGCATTTGAGTGGCCGCTGTCTGCACCAAAAAGAAACTCCCCCGCAGGTTCAAATCGACGATTTTCTGGTAAGCGTCGGGCGTAGTCGTGAACAGATCGCCAAAGACCGTGATCCCCGCGTTGGCAATGGCGATGTCGAGCCGCCCGAACGTACCCACGGCTGTATCGACCAACTGCCGGATAAAGGCCACGTCGGATGCATCGCCGGGCAGCGCTTCACAAACGCCACCTTCCTGCCGGATCGTCGCTGCTGCCTGTTGGGCCAGTTCAGCATCAAAATCATTCAGCAGCACGTTGGCGCCCTGCCGGGCCAGTTCGCGGGCCATAGCAAAGCCGATACCCTGCGCGGCACCCGTGATAAGGGCGGTTTGGTGAAGAAAGGTCATTTGGATAAAAGTTGGGTCATGCCTGAGCGGGTGATTTAAATCGCCCGCTCAGGAGACAATCAATGTGAATCGCGCTTGACGACGCTGCCAGAGCCCCCGCGCAGGAAATCGAAATCGACGCCCTCGTGCGCCTGCGTCACGTGCCGGATGAACAGGTTAACGTACCCACGATCATAGCCCAGCTCGAGCGGGGTGAACTTGGCCAGTCGCAGGGCCAGCTCCTCGTCCGACACGTGCAGGTGCAGGCTCCGGTTGGGTACGTCGAGGGTGATGAGATCGCCGTTTTGGACGAAGGCCAGATTGCCACCCACCGCCGATTCGGGCGAGACGTGCAGCACCACCGTGCCGAAGCCCGTACCACTCATACGTCCGTCGGAGATGCGCACCATGTCGTGTACGCCCTGCGCCAGAATTTTGGCGGGAAGTGTCATGTTGCCGACTTCGGGCATGCCGGGGTAGCCACGTGGGCCCACGTTTTTCAGCACCAGCACACAATCCGGGTCCACGTCGAGGTTGGGGTCGTCGATGCGGGCCTTGTAATCGTCGATGTTCTCGAAGACCACCGCCCGGCCCGTGTGCTGCATCAGCGCGGGTGTGGCGGCCGAAGGCTTCAGCACCGCGCCATTGGGGCAAAGGTTTCCCCGCAGCACGGCAATGCCCGAATCCGGTTTCACCGGATTCTCGAGCGTGCCGATCACGGCCGGATCATAGCATCGGGCGTCGGCGCAGTTTTCGCCCAGCGTTTTTCCGTTTACGGTCAGCGCGTCGCGGTGCAGCAGGGGCAGCAGTTCGCGAATGACGGCAGGCAGGCCACCGGCGTAGAACAGGTCTTCGACGAAATGTTCACCCGACGGTTGCAGGTTGGTCAGCATCGGAATTTTGGCCGACAGCGTGTCGAAATCATCGAGCGACAGGTCCACGCCGATGCGCCCGGCAATGGCAGTCAGGTGCAGAATGAAATTGGTCGATCCGCCCAGCGCGGCGTTGACCATGATCGCATTCTCGAAGGCCTGCCGGGTCAGAATTTTGGACGGTGTAACGCCTTCCCGCACTAGCTCCACCGCCCGTACGCCCGTCATATGGGCCAGCACCTTGCGGCGCGAGTCGGCGGCGGGGATGGTGGCGTTGTCGGGCAGCGCCAGACCGAGGCTTTCGACCATCGCGGCCATCGTGGAGGCGGTACCCATCACGGCGCAGTGCCCCTGCGAGCGGGCCATGGCCGCTTCGGCCGCAATAAACTCGGCCTGCGACATGTTGCCCATCTTGTACTCTTCGGCAAAGCGCCACAGGTCCGACGTACCTATCTTTTTGCCCTGAAACCGCCCGGCCAGCATTGGACCGCCCGACACCACCAGCGTGGGAATATCGACCGAGCAGGCGCCCATCACCAGCGAGGGGGTGGTTTTATCGCAGCCGCAGAGCAGGATCACGCCGTCGATCGAGTTGCCCCGGATGCTCTCTTCCACATCCATGCTGGCGAGGTTACGGAACAGCATGGCGGTGGGCTTGATCTGGCACTCGCCCAGCGACATGACCGGAAATTCGAGCGGGAAGCCCCCAGCCTCCCAGACGCCCCGCTTCACGGCCTCGGCCAACTCGCGGAAGTGCGCGTTGCAGGGGGTCAGTTCCGACCAGGTATTGCAGATGCCAATGACGGGCTTGCCTTCAAATTCGTGGTGGGGGAAGCCTTGGTTTTTCATCCAGGCCCGGTAAATGAAGCCGTCTTTACCCGTACGGCCAAACCATTCTTGTGAACGCATGTGTTTAGTCTGGAAAGTCGTTTAGACTATAGTGTAAAGTCTAGAAAGTCGTTTTCTTTTGTAAAAATCCACTTTTATTAGCGCTGCTTCGTGTACAGACGCACGCCTGGATTACATAGGAAGCGGACTATCCAGCCTTTGTACTGCTATACAGACGACTTTCCAGATTAGCTACGTTGACTTTCCAGACTTTGAGTAATCAACCCATCGGCATCTTTGATTCGGGCTATGGCGGGCTGACCGTGATGCGTGAAATCGTGAATGCCCTTCCTCAGTACGACTACGTCTATCTGGGCGACAACGCCCGCACGCCCTACGGCACCCGTTCGTTCGAGACGGTGTATGCCTACACGCTGGAATGTGTGCGCCATCTGTTCGAACGCGGTTGTCGTCTGGTGATTCTGGCCTGCAACACGGCTTCGGCCAAGGCGCTACGCAACATTCAGCAACTCGACCTGCCCCGGCTTTTCCCCGGCAAGCGACCGGGTGATCTACCTACGCGGCGAGTGCTGGGCGTAATCAGGCCTACGGCAGAGGTAATCGGGGGCTATTCGGTGGCAGGCCACGTGGGTGTATTGGCTACCAGCGGCACCGTCACATCGGAGTCGTATCTGGTGGAAATCGAGCATTTCTTCCCGCGCCTGAACGTAGCGCAGGAGGCCTGCCCCATGTGGGTGCCGCTCATCGAAAATGGCGAACATACGCACCCCGGTGCTGATTATTTTGTCTACCAGCACCTCGACCGGCTGCTCACCCGCGACCCGTATATCGATACCATCCTGCTGGCCTGCACGCACTACCCGCTGCTGATCGACAAGATTAAGGCCGTGTTGCCGACCCGTATCCGACTGGTGAGTCAGGGGCCAATCGTGGCGGCTAGCCTGGCTGATTACCTGCTGCGTCATCCCGATTTAGCGGCGCAGTGTAGCCAAACCGGCACCCGCCAGTTTCTAACCACCGATTCCCCCACCGACTTCAGCCGACAGGCCAGCACGTTCTGGGGCGAACCCGTGGAGGCGGAGAAGGTTGCTTTTTGAATGGATAATGTATAATGTATAATGGATAATGTACAATGGCTGGCGCTGGCGTAAACGCACTGACCAGTACCGGTCTACCGGCAGGGCCGTTGTACATTATACATTGTGCATTATTCATTATAAAGCCCCCGGCACGAGTTCTTCCTGCTTGGGAGCGGCCGATTTGCGGTCGGTGAAGAAGAGGACAAACAGCACCAGCACCACGGCGGCAATACCGGCAGGCACCATCCAAAATTTAAGGTAGTCGATACCATTGGCCGTTTTAGCCCAGTCTTTCACCACCCCCGACAGGTACGAGCCAATGCTCATGCCGATGCCGTAGGTAGCCAGCGAAATCAAGCCCTGCGCCGACGAGCGGATGCTGTCGTTGGCTTTGTTATCGGTGTAAATCTGGCCCGTTACGAAGAAAAAGTCGTAGCAGACGCCGTGCAGGATGATAGCCAGGTAAAACATCCAGATCCCCGCGTTGGCATCGCCGTAACCGAAGAACAGGAAGCGGGCAATCCAGGCAACCAGCCCCACGATCAGCATGTTTTTCACGCCGAGCCGCGTAAAGGCAAACGGAATCAGCAGCATGAAAATCACCTCCGACGCCTGCCCCAGCGACATCACGTTCTCGACGTTTTGCATGCCCGAATCCGTCAGCGCGGGGTTGGCCATGGCGTAGTAAAACGACAGCGGAATGCAGATCAGCACCGACGAAATAAAGAAGATGGCAAACGAGCGATCTTTGAAAAGCTGGAAGGCGTCGAGGCCCAGAATCTGTCCCAGCGACGTACCTGCGGAGGCCTTGGGGGGCGTGTTGGGCAGGAAGAATGAGAAAACGCCCAGCGCCAGTGCGGCATACATCGACAGGTTAAAAATCGTGACTTTGTCGCCGATGCCGTAGTAGCCGACGATGTTGGTCACGACGATCCAGGCGATGGTGCCCAACACCCGAATGCCGGGGAATTCTTTCTCGGGACTGCGCATCTGTTGCATGGCAATCGAGGACGTGAGCGCCAGCGTAGGGGCGAAGGTGAGGCAGTAAACGAGCAGCACCCAGAAGAACTGGTCAGGGTCGTTGACGCCGGTGAGCCAGTACAGCACCGCCGCGCCCAACAGGTTCAGAATGCCCAGCACCCGCTGCGCCGCAAAGTAGCGGTCGGCGATCATGCCCACGAAAAAGGGCGCGGCCAGCATGGCCAGTGAGAACGTGGCGAAGGCAGCCCCCTGCTGCACCCCCGTGGCCCCCATACTCTTTTCCATGTATTTGGTAACTTGGCCGTACCAGGCCCCCCACATAAAAAATTGGAGAAACATCATGGCCGACAATTGCAGGCGGGTCGAGAGCGACATGGACTGAGCGGTTTTGGTTTACGATACAAGTCGAGGTAAGCCCGAATTTACGCACAAAAACCAAAACAGAAGCCAGTCACGGCCTAAGGCCGCTTGGCCCGCCTGACGGCCGCTGATCGGGAAAGTGTAGGTTTCCTGACAGGAAAGGCTGTATTTTCAACTGCATCAAATTACCCGGAACAATCCATGAGCACGTTTCTGACCCTGCATCCGGCGCTGGCCTGGGCCACACTGGCGGCCATTCTGCTGATAGCCGAAGTTGCCAACAACAGCTTTGTTTTCGCTTTTTTCAGCGTGGGTGCGGCCCTGGTTGCCTTGCTGACGGGCCTGTCGGTGCTTGGCGGGATCGATAGCCAACTGCTGGTGTTCGCGCTGGTGTCGGTTGGAGCGATGCTGGTCTTCCGACAACGACTCCAGGGCCTGTTTGCCGGATCGAAGCAAAACGAATACGTCGAATTCATTGGGGATCGGGTCACCGTTACGCAGACCATTCCGCCGCAGGGGCTGGGGCGGGTGCAATACCGCGGCACCGAGTGGTCGGCCCGCACCGAAACGGGTAAAACGCATCGACCCGGCGAAGGAACTACCATCCGCCGGGTCGAGGGCATTGTATTAGTGGTCGAATGAGTTTTGGGTTTTCAAGTGCTGAGCCTTATGATAGGTGTGTCCGATCAAGACGCGTCAGCCAACTTGAGACTCGATACTTGAAAACTCAAAAACCGAGCTTGTTACGCTCGGCGGGTACTGCCCTTGATGAGCGCAGCAATGCCAAGAATAACAACCGCCCCCACAAATGAGGTCAGTATGGCGTCGAGGATGCCAGTTGAACGGCCAAACACCCAGCCGCCAACGATCCCACCGGCGATGCCGAGCAGAATTTCAACGAGGAGTGAGAAGGAGAAACGCTTAAATACCAGATCGGCCAGCCAGCCGGCGACGGCACCAACAAGGATTGAGGTCAGGATACCCATGATAGCTCTACAGTTTAAGTTTGATTTGTTGTTCTGTTAAAAACACCTTAAGAACAGCCAGCCTACAGGTTTGTTTTGACGAATTAAGGAATGGCCTTATCCGTCAATGCACCAACAGGTCGATTTGGCTGCATAAACGCTGCACGATCAATTGTACCGTTCGGCGGGTCAGCTCAGCTTCGTCGATGCGAAAGGCCGTCCATTCACCCGTCGTAAACTGGCCGATGACAACGCCCACCAACAGGTTCTTGAATTTCTGATCGGTACGAACGCTGTGATCGATATACGCCTCCTGTTCGGGGCGGGGCAGCCGGGCAAACCGACCTTCCAGACCAAGTTGTTTGCGTTTGGTCAGGTAATCGCGAAACAACCCTAGTACCAGTTCATTCTGTAGTTTCAGAATCGGGCGCAGGGTGCCGTTCTGGAACGCTTCGGCCGGGTTACTGGTCGTCGGTTCGGTGGCCACTTCGGGCCGGAGAGCCAGCAAGCCTTCATCGCGGTTTTGAGACGTGTCATGCATCATTAGGCAAGGAGACGTGGGAAAACAACGCCTACCTACCTAATGATGAAGGAGCACGAACTGTTTTAAAACTGCTTCAGGTAGCTAAGTTTACCGATCAAATGCTGCTCCTGCTGCCGGAATTCCTGTTGCCGTACCGTGCTGGTGTAGGCGCGCTGATTGAATACCAGGTACAGAAACGACAGCGGCTGGTATTCCCACGACAGGCGGATGTTGTAGGCGTCGCGGTTGAGGTCGGTGTTATACTGGTAAAAACCAATCAGTTGCAGGCGTGGGTTGAGCGCAAAGCGCCCTTCGATACTATACAGTTTGACCGACGGACTTTCGCGGTTTTCGCCAACCTCGCTAAACTGATTGCCGATGTAGCGGCCCGTGAGCGAAATGTGGGGGAGGGGAGCGTAGCGCACCGTCAGGTCGGTGGTGGCGAGGTTGCCGTTGTAATAGCCACCCAGCTCGTAATTCAGCGTGTAGGACAACCGGCGCGACGGATCGCTGGCCATCCAGGCGGCATAGCGGGTGTAGCTGTACTCGCCCGGCGCAATCCGCACGCCCAGCGGATCGAAGCCCTCCGCCAGAAACTGATACGTCGGGTTCAGAAACAGGCCGAAAAAGCCGCCACTTTGCAGGTTAAGCCAGAACGGATTGATATTCAGCTGCCGTTCGACCAGCCGCCCGGTGGTGATGGAATGGTAAAACTCGGGCATAAAACCCGGCTCAAACGCCCGGATCACCCTGCGGAAAGGTAGCCATTTGCCCCGGCTCAGCCAGAAGACACCGGGCGTTGTGGCGACCACGTCGTTGCGCGAGACAAACCCAACGCCGGGGTTGAAACTGGCCGTAACGATCGATTCGGTCCACCAGAATTTCCATTGGTTCGTTTGCAACAGGTATTGAACGTACCCGGCAACCCCCTGATCGCCCGCCGCCGACGTACCTGCCGTAGGGACGTTGCCAACCGACGTACCTGAGCGCATCAGCATGGTACTGATCGACTGACTTTCCGACAGCCGGAAGAACCCGTCGATGGCCCCCACCCAATTGGTGCGCCCCGGCTGCCCGACCCGTCCCAGTGAATCGACCAGCTGGCTTTCGTCGCGCAGGGTCAGGAGGGCACCAATGCGGCTCTGTGGGCCAATATTCTGCGAAAATCGACCGACGGCGAAGGTGGTTGTCGGGCTGTTGCCTACGCCCCGTTGCCGCATCAGCAACGCGCCGTAGTTGGTTGTTAGCGATCGGTGGACGAGCCGCGCCCCCGCATCAATCGGGATTGGATTGCCGGCATTGTCGAGGCCGATGCGGCGGCTGAAAAACGGCTGAATCCGCATCGAGCCGCCCGATAGGTCTTCGTATGGCGACAGATTTGGCCCGAAAAGGCTGGCATTTTCGAGGAAAAACTGCCGCCGTTCGGGAAAAAAGACCGAGAATCGCGTCACGTTGTTGACCTGCCGGTCGGCGTCGGCCTGCGCAAAATCGGTATTGGCTGTCAGGTCCAGGACGGTGTTCGGGTTGATGGCCCATTTGAGTTCGCCGCCCAGCTTCACCGCCTCGTCGCGCCGGTTGCCCACGACGGTGCCGTTGTACCGATCGCTCGACACCAGCACGTAGGGCTGCACCCGGATGTTGGCGCGGGGTGGGGGTGGTTGCAGGCCCGCCACGCGTCCGGCGTAGTCCATCCGAAGCGCGCTGAACGAACGCGGGTACCGCGACCAGCCCGATACCTCGTTGGTCATGCGGCGGTTGCGGAAAAAATTGATGCCCCAGCTTTGCGTTGAATCCTGGCTGCCCCGGTAGCGCAACGTCTGCCAGGGAATGGCGATTTCGGCCACCCAACCCGAGTCGGTGCGGGTCGTTCTAACGCGCCAGAGCCCATCCCAATCGGTATCATACAGCAGGTCGTCGAACGAGAGTAGGTCGCGTTGCGTACCGTAGGGATTCGTCATGAACATCATGGCGTTGCGCCGGTCGTTGAACCCATCGATCGAAATGCCGATGTAATCGTGCGAACGAAAGCTGAAGTCGCGGCGTAGGTCGGTGGCCCGGATACTCCGCCGCCCCAGCGAATCGCGACAGAAGGCGCCGATGTAGAGGTATTGCTGATTGAACAGCAGGCGAATGTCGGTGTCGTGGTTGGCCCGGTCGCGCTGCACGGGCTCGATCATCGTAAACCGATTGGCCGGCACGGCCTGTTGCCAGGCGGCTTCGTCGAGTCGCCCGTCAACCCGTAGCTGCGTTTGTATGGGGGTCGCCACGACCACCCGCTTCACCGAATCGGGCTGAAAAATAGGCTGATCCTGCGCGGCGGCGGCAAACGGCGTAAAAAGAAAGAGAACAAGTAGCGGTTTTATCATAGGCTTACGAATCAGCGCACGCCGATAATGGCCAGCATCCGGCCGGTGAGGCCACGCTCGAGGCGGTGCGAAAAATAGTCGGTGTTATGGAGAATGGTTGAATAGGGCGAAACCTCAATCTGCGCGTCGGTCAGGCCAAAGGCGCGGAGTTGATCGGCGTTGGCCTGTTTGAGATCAACCAGGGCTTTGCCGGTGGCGGGGTCGAGTTGCTTCCGATGCTCGGCAAAGTGCGCGGCTACCTCTGGCCCTACCTCGAAATTGGCCCTATCGATGCACGTACCTACGTAAGCCAGGCAGTCGGTAGGCTCTGTGCCGTATTCGCGCTGCATGGTTTGCAGGGCGTTGGTCACGATACCGCCCACGGTGCCGCGCCAGCCCGCGTGGATGGCCGCCACAGCCCGGTTACGCCGGTCATACACCAGAATGGGCGTGCAGTCGGCGACGGTGACGCCCACCATCAGGCCAGGTACGTTGGTGACCAGGGCGTCGTAGCCGGTGGTGCGGATGGCCTCCGTTGCCACAAACACGTCGGTGCCGTGCACCTGATACGACGAGGCCAGCGAGGCTTCAGAATGCCCCCATTGCGCCAGCCAGCGACGCCGGTTCTCGGCTACATGTTCCGGTACATCGTCGGTATTGATACCCAAATTGTTCGTCGAATAAGGCGGCAGGCTGGCGCCCTGATGCCGGGTGCTTTCGGCTGCAATCAGCTGCGTTTGATCGAGGAAGAGGGTAGGAGTACGGAAGGAAGGTGCCAACATACCGACAAAAATAGTCGTCATTGTCGACCGAATGGCTGACAGCTACCACCAACCGCTGCTATTTTTACGGCTATGCGTCAATCGGTACGGGCTTTTTTGAATCGGCCCCTTTCGGAGGATTTCTCGTTCCGCCATCAGGCCCGGTTATCGGCGCAGGCGGCTGGCTACGTATTCATTTTCCTCTTCCTGTTTATGGGCGGCTACAGAGGGCAATATCCCCGTTGGCTGCTACTGGGTACGTTGGCCGTGAGTTGCGGGCTCACCTCGCTGTTGGCCAATGTTGCCGTACCCGCTCTTTTCCCCGCCTATTACGACGAAGAACGCTGGACCGTGAAGCGCCACATCGGGCACGTATTGCTGGTGTTGCTGTTCGTGGCATTGGGTAATCAGGCCATTTTAGGGCTATTCGGGTTGGACGCGCCTCCTTTCCTGATGATGTACCTGATCGTAACCGCCATTGGGTTCTTTCCGGTCAGTCTGGGGATTATGCTAGCCGAACGGCGCCGCCTGAAGCGAAATCTGGAACAGGCGCAGCAGCTTAACCGGCAATTGGATCAGCTCCACAACGTACCCACGACGGCCGCACCAACCACCGAACCAACTCTGCCCCGGTCGATTTCGCTGACGAGCGAATCCGGCAAAGACCGCCTGAACCTGTTGCCCAACCAACTGATCTACGTCGAGTCGGTGGGTAACTATGTGGAGGTGCACTGGTTGAATTTTATGTTTCCGCAGAAAACGGTCTTGCGCAGCACGTTGAAAGACGTCGAGGCCGCCCTGGCCAATCAGCCGCAGTTTTTCCGCTGTCACCGGGCGTTTATCGTTAACCTGCGGGCGGTGCGGCACACCACCGGCAACGCCCGTGGCTACCAACTGACGATGAGCGGCTCAAACCGGGAAATCCCGGTGTCACGTAGTTATGTCCCGGCTTTCGATGCCCGTGTAGCTGGCGAAGTCTGACGAGGGCTAGCGCAAAGCTTATGCGGCACCAGCCATCCTTACACAATAAATGCCAAATCGGGAACCCAATTCACCGTTCCTGGGCGAGCAAATACAGCACCGCCATCCGCACGGCCACGCCATTCTGCACTTGATCGAGGATAATGCTGTGGGGTGAGTCGGCGGCGTCGGAGGTGAGTTCAACGCCCCGGTTGATCGGGCCGGGGTGCATCAGCACGATGGGCCGGTCGAGCTCGTCGAGCATCTGCCGACTGATGCCGTAATAGAGCGAGTATTCCCGCAGCGAGGGGAAGTATTTGATCTGCTGCCGTTCCAGCTGAATCCGCAGCACGTTGGCCACGTCGCACCAGGCCAGCGCTTCGCGCACGTCGTGCCCGATACGTACCCCCAGCGAATTCATGTATTTGGGAATGAGCGTCGTAGGGCCGCAAACCATTACCTCGGCACCCTGCTTCTGCAAGCAGAAAATGTTGGATAGGGCCACCCGCGAGTGGGTAATGTCGCCGATGATGGCCACGCGTTTACCCGCCAGATCGCCCAGCTTTTCGCGCATCGAAAACGAGTCGAGCAGGGCCTGCGTGGGGTGTTCGTGGGTGCCGTCGCCCGCGTTAACGACGTTGGCCGGAATCCGGCTCGACAGGTAATGCGGGGCGCCGGGGCTGCTGTGGCGCATCACAATCATGTCGACCTTCATGGCCAGAATGTTGTTGACCGTATCGAGCAGGGTTTCGCCTTTCTTGACCGAGCTACCCGAGGCCGAAAAATTGATGACGTCGGCCGACAATCGCTTTTCGGCTAGCTCAAAGGAGAGCCGGGTACGTGTCGAATTCTCGAAAAAAACGTTGGCGATGGTCACGTCGCGGAGCGAAGGGACCTTCTTGATGGGTCGGTTGATGACGTCCTTAAACTGAGTAGCCGTCTCCAGAATCAGTTGGATGTCGGTCTCCGTCAGGTCTTTAGTACCGAGTAGGTGGCGCGTACTGAGTTGCGGCATGGCGAACGATTTGCCAAAGATAACAGTAGCGACGCAATCCCTTGCGTCTTCATGATTACGATAAAACCGTCATCGAGTGGGCAGGCAGCGTCAGCGTGCCATCGGTCAGGGACGTTCCGGCTGGTTTCGTAGCAAAAACGAGCTGGTCAGGTACGTTGCTTTCGGGGGGCAGCATCACCTCGACCGACGTACCCGACACGTTATGTACGGTCCAGACTTCGCCGGCGTCGTTGGTGCGCCCGAACGCCACGATACCTTTCTGGCGAATGCCCGTAAACGAGAGGCGGCTGCGGTTGTCGTTCAGCACGGCGTGGCTGTTGCGAAAGGCGATCAGCCGTTTGTAATGGTTGAACAGCGAGTCGGGGTCGGTTTGCTGCTGCGCCAGTGGCCGAACGGTACGGCTGGTGGAGTAACGGGCACCCCGCCCAAACGGAGCAAGCGCCAGCCAGCGGGCGCGGTCAGGGTCGTGTTTGCCGATGTTCCAAAGGAACGGCTCTCGGATGAACTCGTCGGGTTTCATGCCGAGCATACCCAGTTCTTCACCGTAGTAGAGGTAGGGATTACCGGGAAGGGTCAGCAGCAGGTTGGCCGCCACGTTCAATTTGTTCAGATCGCCGCCCAGCATGCTGCCGATACGGTTCTGATCGTGGTTCGAGAGAATTAGCCCGTCGATAAACTCCGGATTCACCGAGCCATAAGCCGACTGTACGTCGTGCAGAAAGGCAATGACGTCGCCCCGGTCGTCGCCCCGCCGGATCACGTCGATCAGTTCGAGCGCCAGATCGAAGTTGAAATTGGCCTGCAAACCCCGAAAGTAGGGGGCCACGCGGGCGGGGCGGGTCCAGACCTCGCCCACCAGGTGCGCGCCGGGCTTGGCCTGCTGTACCACCTGCCCGAACTCTTCCCAGAACTGGTGATTTTTGGGCTCTTCGGCTTCGCGGTACAGGTGGCGGGCGGCGTCGAGCCGGAAGCCATCCACCCCGACTTCGGACAGCCAATAGCGGGCGATTTTGTATATCTCCTCGCGCATGGGCTGATGATCGAAGTTCAGGTCGGGCATACCGCTCCAGAACATGCCGTAATACTGCTCGGTGTCGGCGGTCGGGCGTTCCCGGTTGCGGCGGGCTGCCTTGTCGGCAGTCGGCGGATAATGCCAGGGGTTACGTTCGTCGGAATCGGCGGTGATGTCGCGCGTGGCGAGGTTCTGCCGCTTGATTTCGGCGGGCGTAAGCCATTTGTAGAATTGCCGATAGGGGTTGTCCGGTCCTTTGCAGGCTTCCTGAAACCAGTGGTGTTGCAGGCTCGTGTGGTGAATGACCAGGTCCATCAGCACGGCAATTCCCCGCTGGTGCGCTTCGTCGATGAGCCGCCGAAAATCGGCGAGCGTGCCGTATTCCGGGTCGATGCCGTAGTAGTCGGTAACATCGTATTTGTGATACGTGCCCGAGGTATTGATAGGCATCAGCCAGATGGCTTTGATACCCAGGTCCTGCAAATAATCGAGTTTGCTGGTAACGCCGTTGAGGTCACCGATGCCGTCGCGGTTGCTGTCGCAGAAGGCGCGGACGAAGATTTCGTAATGCACGCCGGTGCCGCCGACGGGGATATGCGTAAGAGGATTCATTGACAGAATAAGTGCACAACGGGCAAAGAGGGTTCCGCTCCAAACGCCCGAATTGCCTTTATTCGTCGCTCATTTCCTGCCCTTCGGTGAACGGCACGGGTCGATTCACGCTTTCTTCGAGGGAAATAAAGGTTTCGGTGCGCTGAATGCCCTGCACTTTCTGAATCTTGTCGTGCAGCACTTCGCGCAGGTGCAATGTGTCGCGGCACACGATCTTGGCAAAAATACTGTAGATGCCGGTGGTGTAATGGATATTGACCACCTCCGGGATCTTCATCAGTTCGAGGGCCACCTCGGCGTAGAGGGAGCTTTTGTCGAGGTAAATGCCCAGAAAGGCGCTGATATCCCAGCCCAGCTTGGTATGGTCGATGATGAGTTGCGAGCCTTTGACGATGCCCATTTCCTCCATTTTCTTCATCCGGACGTGCACCGTACCGCCCGACACGAAAATGCGTTTACCGATTTCTGTATAGGCCATGGTGGCGTCCTGCATCAATAAACTGAGGATTTTTAGGTCGACATTGTCAATTTCAAAATTTTTGGCCGCTTTTTCCATAGCTGTTTTGCATTTATGATAACGAAGTTAAGTGTTTTTTGAGTTAATCGTAAATTTTAGGTTATTTTTATAGAATACTTGCAAAAGATGGTTCTGGGTGCTTAACTTTGTCATGTCAAGTTGATCGGGCAGGTGAGACAGCCCAAGTAAACCAACTGATACGTTCTCTTTTCATTGTAGGGTGTCGAAATTGGCAGACGTGCCCTCCTGTCTCGGGGGTGGTGATAAAGGATAAACGCAGCATAATGCCGCTCTTCGGAGCGACTGGGGTTGACCACCAGAGTTGTACTGTGGCTAACTGCACCGTGGGTGGTTCGAGTCCCCCTCCTACAGCATTTTGGTTTTTAGTTTGTTGATGAAGTGTAATTACGACACGCCGGCTCAAGTTGAGGCCGGCGTTGTTTATTTCGGGGCAATCTGAAAAGCCTGCCCTAAGTCTGGAAAGTCATTTTAGGTCGATAGCTCAAAGTCTGGAAAGTCTGTTTAGTATTGCCAACAGAGACAAACACCGGTTTGGCTTACCAGACGTTGGACGCCTTTTCCAGACACACTTTCCAGCTTTGTTCCGATGCCTACCGTTCTTCTTGGCGTTCTCTTTCTGATCATCGCGGCGGTACTGACGTCGGCCAGTAGTTCCCATCCGTTCTGGCGGCGCTTCTACGAGATAGTCCCCACCACGCTCCTCTGCTATTTCCTGCCTTCACTGCTGACCACGGCCAAACTGGTCGATCAGGCCGCTGTTGATACGCTTTACGGCGTCGTGTCGCGGCTGTTGCTACCCTGTAGCTTGGTGCTCTTCACGCTGGGGGTCGACGTGCGGGCCTTTCGGCGACTAGGGGGCAAGGCCGTGCTGATGTTTGCGGCGTCGGCAGTCAGCATCATGCTGGGTGGGCCGCTGGCGGTGTGGCTGCTGGCGCACGTGGCCCCGTCGCTGGTGGATGGGGCCGGACCCGATGCCGTCTGGCGCGGGCTAGCGACGCTGGCGGGTACCTGGATTGGGGGCGGCGCTAACCAGACGGCGCTCAAAGAAGTGTTTCAACCCAGCGATGCGCTGTTTTCGGCCATTGTCACGGTCGACGTCTTTGTAGCCAACATCTGGCTGGGTACGTTGCTCTATGGCGCCACTCGCTCAGCCCGGATCGACCGCTGGCTCCGGGCCGATGCCTCGGCGGTCGACGATGTCCGGCAGCGCGTCGAGCAACAGGCCAAAGCCCTCCGGCGTATTCCGACGGCCAC
The DNA here is from genome assembly GCF_000331105.1 of Fibrella aestuarina BUZ 2. Classification (NCBI taxonomy): domain Bacteria; kingdom Pseudomonadati; phylum Bacteroidota; class Cytophagia; order Cytophagales; family Spirosomataceae; genus Fibrella; species Fibrella aestuarina. The sequence continues at coordinate 3,423,433 of NC_020054.1, forward strand.
CGATTTGGTGCAACTGCTGGCGGTTGGTTTTGGGTGTACGGCCGCTGCAACTGCCATTGCCGACCCGCTGGCCGCTTACATCACGACGCACTCGCCCTTGCTGACGCGCTTTAGTCTGGGTACGTCGTTTTTCTGGTTGGTGGGGCTGGCGACGGCGCTGGGCGTGGGGGCGTCCTTCACGCGGCTGCGCCAACTGGAAGGGGCGGGGGCATCGTCGGTGGCAACCGTGCTACTGTACCTGATGATCGCGACGATCGGCTTGAAAATGAACATCCTCGCGATTGCCGATCAGCCGGGGCTACTGCTGGTGGGCGTGATCTGGATGGCCTTCCATGTGCTGCTGATGATTGGCTTCAGCCGACTCATTCGGGCGCCTTACTTCTTGCTGGCGGTGGGGAGTCAGGCCTGTATCGGTGGTCCGGCTACAGCCCCAATCGTGGCGGCGGCTTTTCACCCAGCGCTGGCTCCCGTGGGGGTGCTGATGGCGATTCTGGGGTACGCCGTGGGTACGTACATGGGCTACGTCTGCGGCGTACTCATGCAACTGGCTAGTCCATAGGTACAGTAACGAATAAAATGAGCAGGTTCAGGTACGTTGGCGATTACCTAATGCTTAGCTGAACGAGAGGTATGCTCAAGTTGGCGACAAACTAGCTAAGAAGATAAGTCTAGAATTATAACGTTCGTTTCAAAAAAGCTTAAGCGATAAGAAACTGTATCTTTAAGTTTTTCAAATCTTTCTAATGAATTTATTCTAAGAGTATTTACAAAAGAAACGTCGATACTGTCTATTTTATGCTTTATTTATTTTAGTAAAATTAGTGCTTGTAAAGAATGTATACAATGAAGAATGAGATAACGAATGAAGCTATTCCTAGCACAAAAAAAATAGTACTTTTTCGGATTTTACTGTTTCTGGATGATAAATCAAGGTTTTCGTTGACGGAATCAAAATTTAACAGCGGAAAAATTAGTAGCCTATACAGGATAAAGTAAATACCAAAGGTATAAACGGCTACTTCAACTATAGATGGCTTGAATGGACCATAAATGGATACTCTTATACCTATTGCCAATGTAACAATTGATGTGTAGTAAAAGTAAAGAGACACTAAAAACCTAATTTTTATTATTGGACTTGTAAAGGTAACTGGTTCATGACGTACTGATAAAAAGTAAATTCCTTCATATACGTCCCTAAAATACGTTTTTAACTTATCCATTCTCAATACGTCTGAAAGTTATTAAAAGTAGGGGCATTGACAAATGTAATACGATTTACAATGCCACTATTCTTGACCGTCTCTATGGATTAGTTGATGTATAGAACCTGATCATCACTGATACTCTTCCAGCAGTTGATGCTAGCTATCCAACAGGCGTAAATACTGAAACGCCTGCAAGTAATAAATCAAATCCATAACAGATAGCGCTCTGAGAAATATCGCTATCTGTTATGGCCATCCTTTTGTGAAACGATAAATAGATTCCTCTCACGGGCTTGCTTTTAGGGGAAGCTTACGAGCCCAATGAGCAGGAGCCGGTTCCGCATGGTGATGGCGGCTACTTGCCATGAGCCATACTTAACGCGCCTTTCCGGTAACCGCTGCGCCCGAGGGCAGCTTTTGGGGCGAGGTGGTTGGGCCCGCAATCGTAATTTGCCCGTCTTTTACCGTCATGCGGTCGATGAAAACGACCCGCTCGTCACCCGTTTTGGCGGTCCGGCCGTGGTAAACGCAAAACATCTCTTTGCCGTCTGGCGAATAGGTAATGCTGTTGTGGCCCGTGCCGGTTACCGAGCCGCCTTTGTCACTGTTTTTTTCCAGGATGGGGTTGTTGGCCGCTTTGGTATAAGGACCCAGGGGCGAGGTGGCGGTGGCGTACCCGATGGCATAGTATTGGCCGCCAAAATGATTGGCGGAGTACATCATGTAGTAGCGGTTGCCCTTTTTGAAGGTTACGGAGCCCTCCGTCCAGCGCCGGTTTACTTCGCGGGCCGTCACCGACCGGCTTTCCCAACTCGCCTGCTTATCCTTGAGCGTAACGGGTGGGCGCAGCAACAGCACCGGCTGGCCAATGACGCCCGAAAAATCGGGTTTGAGCTCAACGCCGTACACCCAGCTTTCCTCGATTTCGTCGAACCAGCCTTTCTGGCGGGCCAACCGGGCGACTTCGCTGTCGACGGGATGTTTATAACAACAGCGCGAATAATACAGGTACGCTTTGCCGTTGCTGTCCATGAACACATTGGCATCGATGATGGGATAGCCGGGATCAAACAGCGGTTTGTTGGTCAGGTCGACAAACGGGCCGGTCGGCTTGTCGGCGACGGCCACGCCAATGCGGAAATTTTCCACTTCATGGGTGGGGTTCTCCCGCCATTGGGCACTGTAGAAGAGGTAAAACTTCCCCTTCACTTCATACACCTCCGGGGCCCAGTACGCGCCGTCCCATTTGGCCTTGGGGTCGCTCCAGCCATTTTTGTTATCGTGGAAATACACCTGACCTTCCGACTTCCAGTGCACCATATCGGTCGACGAATACGCGGCAAACCCCCGCTGGGCGCCCCCGCCCGTGCCATACATGTAATAGGTGCCCCGGGTGTGCAGAACGTACGGATCACCGAATTGCACCGGCAAAGGATTGGTGTAGGTTGTTAGTTTAGCCGACGTTGTGCCCGGCGCCGTTTGGGCCATCGAGGTCGACAAACACAGGGTAGTCAGCAGAAAAGTCAGGAGTTTGGGAGCGTTCATGTGGTCGAGTAAGGTGACGGCGGCAAAGGTAGAACTATTGTCGCTGAGGAGGCTGGTTGTGAACGCTGGACGAGAAAATGAATGCACAAAGGGCGTAGATATGGGCGCGGTTGGTTACACAGGCGGGCCGGTTGCGGCGCTTTCAGTATGGCGTTCACCGAAGCCTTCGCCGAAGCTTTCACCGAAGCTTTCACATTAATTAACAGCTTGCCCGCCGCTGTTTTCGCTATTTTTGGCCCCGACTGATATTAACTCCTACACAATATGCTTTCCTACAAACGCCTGAACAACCTCACAGGCTGGGTACTCTTCGGCATCGCGCTTATTACGTATGCGCTGACTGTCGAACGAACCGCGAGCTTCTGGGATTGTGGCGAATTTATTGCCTGTGCCTATAAACTTCAGGTGCCGCACCCCCCTGGGGCCCCGTTCTTCCTGCTGCTGGGACGGTTGTTCTCGTTCATGTCGGGTGGCGACGTGACCAAGGTGGCGTACTGGGTAAACATGGTGTCGGTGCTGTCGAGCGCCGGTACGATTCTGTTCCTGTACTGGACCATAACGCTGCTGATTCAGAAGGCCATGGTGCCGTCAGGTACGTTGGCGGTGGCGGAGCACATCAACGCCGCAGAGCCCAACTATACGCTGGCCGACAAGCTGCTGATCGTTGGGTCGGGGGCCGTTGGGGCGCTGGTGTACACCTTCTCCGACACATTCTGGTTCTCGGCCGTCGAAGCCGAGGTATACGGGCTGTCGTCGTTCTTCACGGCCATCGTCGTGTGGGCCGCACTGCGGTGGGAGCGGATCGAAAACGAAGCGATGGCCAACCGCTGGCTGTTGCTCATCGCCTACCTCACCGGCCTGTCGATCGGCGTTCACTTACTGAACCTCGTGACCCTGCCGGCACTGGCACTGCTGTTTTACTACAAGCACTATAACCGTCTGTCGCCGCGCGACTTGCTGGCGACGCTGCTGCTGGGCGTGATGCTCATGCTGGGGCTGCTGCTGCTCGAAGACGTGCTCTGGCGGACGATTTATATGGCTGTGCTGGTGGGTGCCTATATTATGACGCTGCGGCTGGCCCCGGCTACGCGCTACACCAAACCCACGCTCTGGGGCGTCGTCATGTCGTTCAGCATCGGGATGGCGTTTTTGGGCGTCATCAACGCGGGCGTTATTCCGGGCTTGCCGAGCTCGGGTTTTGCCATCGAGCGCTTTGCCGTCAACACGCTGGGCCTGCCCTTCAACACGGGCGTTATTGCCTTCGTGATCCTGTTCTTCGGCGCGCTGATTTACCTCATCCTATGGTCGGCCCGGAAACGCAACGTAGCGCTGCACACGGGGCTGCTGGCCTTCGCCTTCGTACTGATTGGCTACGCGTCGTTTATTCAGGTGCTGGTGCGGTCGAATTATAACCCACCCATCAATGAGAACGACCCCAGCGATGCGCTTAACTTCATTTCCTACCTGAAACGGGAGCAGTATGGCAGCCGGTCGCTGACCTACGGCCCCATCTTTACGGCTGAACCCACGGGGCAGGAAACTGACAAGAGCAAGCTGGAGCCGGTGTACATGAAGACCAAAACGGGCTACGAAATTTTCGACTACAAACCTGTTTATACCTACGACAAAGGCGATCAGATGCTGTTTCCGCGCGTATGGAGCACGCAGGGACGTCACCCGCAACTCTACCGGCAGCAACTGGGCCTGGCCGAAGGGCAGAAACCCTCGATGGGCGATAACCTGAAATTCTTCTTCAGTTATCAGCTTGGCCACATGTGGGCGCGGTACCTGATGTGGAACTTCGCTGGGCGCGAAAGCGACGTGGAAGGTGCCCACTACTTGACGCCCTTCTCGAGCAGCCGCAACCTGCCCGAACAGCTTCAGAACAACAAAGGCCGCGACAATTTCTACATGCTGCCGCTGCTGCTGGCCCTGCTTGGTATCGTATTCCAGGCGTTCCGGCGCAGTGGTGATTTCCTGGTGGTGTTGCTACTCTTTTTCTTCACGGGGATCGCGCTGCAAATCTTCCTGAACTCGCCGCCCGAAGAACCCCGCGAACGGGACTACATCTACGTGGGTTCGTTCTACTTCTTTGCCATCTGGGTTGGCTTCGGCGTCATGTCGATTGCCGATGGGCTGAAGAATTTTGTGAAAAACGCCGTGGCCCGCAATGGGCTGGTGGCTGGCCTGGCCCTGCTGGTACCGCTGATGATGGGCTTCAAGAGCTGGGATAACCACGATCGCTCGGACCGCTATCACTCGGTCGATTTCGCCAAAAACCTGCTCAATTCCTGCGCGCCCAATGCCATCCTGTTTACCGGCGGCGACAATGATACGTTCCCGCTTTGGTATGTGCAGGAGGTAGAAGGCTTCCGGCGCGACGTGCGGGTGTGTAACCTCAGCCTGCTCGGCACGGAGTGGTACATTCAGCAGATGAAGCGCAAGACCTACGAGTCGGACGCCCTGCCCATTTCGCTGGACATGGAGCAGTTCAACAAAGGCAAGAACGACATCGTGCTCTACTACGCCAACCCGTCGGTGAAGAGCGGAATCGACCTGAAGCAGTACATCAACCTCATCAAGCAGAACAGCCCCGCCATTCAGGTGCCGCTGACCACGGGCGAGATGGCCAATACGCTGCCCTCGTCGACGCTCTTCCTGTCGGTGGATAAGGCGGCAGTCGAGAAGGCCAACTTTGTGCCTGCCGACCTGCGCCCCTATGTGAAAGACACCCTGCAATGGGCGATCGGCGAGCGCAACCTGTACAAGCCTGACCTGATCATGCTCGACATCATTGCCACCAACAACTGGCAGCGGCCCATTTACTTCTCGGCAACGCTGGGCGGCGAAAGCTACCTCAACCTGCGCGATCACATGCAACTGGAAGGGTATGCCTACCGCCTGATGCCGGTGTCGATTCCGGGCGCGCAGGATGGCTACGTGAACACCGATGTCATGTACAACAACATGATGACCAAGATGGCGTGGCGCGAGATGAACAACCCGAAGGTGTATTACGACGAAACCTACAAAGGGTCGCCGGTCATTTCGGCCCGGATTGCGTTCTTCCGCCTCGCCGATCAATTGCAGCGCGAGGGACGTACCCAACAGGCCAAGCAGGCCCTCGAACGGAGCCTGACGGTCATTCCCGACAAGGCCATTCCGTATGATCAGGTGTCGGCTACGTATGTGCGGCTGCTGCTCGAAATAGGCGATACCAAACGCGCCGCCGAGATCGCCGATACCATGAGCCGCCGCGCTGATGAGAACCTGACGTATTACGAGCAGACGGGGCATACCGTGGCCGACACGAACGCCGATCTGTATGGGTTGCAAGTGCTGGCCGAGGCTTACAAGGAAGCCAAACAGCCTCAACTGGCCCAGAAGTACGAGGCCCTGCTCCAGAAACACCTGGGTATTGTCGGGCAGTAACGAGCGTTCAATGGTAAATGCCCAAGCGGTCCGCCGCCGCGGGTTCAAAGTTGCTTGTCTGAACTCTAGTCAGGCTCGACAAGCAACTTTGAACCCGCGGCATTTAACGTTGAACCCCTATTCCCCTTATCTTTGCGCCAACTTTCACTGATATCATGACACACGATACCATTTCGACCATCGGGACCCTGATTTTTTACGCCGTATTGCTGATCGCCTCGTTCATTACCGGCCGTTGGCTCGTTAGCAAAGAGCGTAACTACTAATACTCGATCATCGATGCTCGGTGCGTTTTTAACCCGGCTGTATCATGCGCTGGGCTGGGCGCTTGTGGGGCCACGACCCAACGTACCCAAGGCGTTGTGGGTCGTGGCCCCACACTCTACCAACTGGGACTTTCCGCTGGGCTTATGGATTCGGCACGAGCTGGACATTTACATCGGCTACCTGGCCAAAAGTTCGCTCTTCACCTGGTATGCCGGGTGGCTGTTCAAAGCGTTGGGCGGCACGCCCGTTTACCGCGACAAGACCAATAACCTGGTCGATGCGGTCGCGGATACCTTCAACCGACATTCGGTACTGCACGTCTGCATCACGCCTGAAGGCACCCGCAGCGACGTTAGCAAGCTAAAAACCGGCTTTTATTACATGGCCCTCAAGGCCAACGTTCCCCTCATTCTGGTTGGCTTCGACTGGACACGCAAGCAGATCGTGCTGAGCGAACCGATGTACATGACCGGCGATTTTCAGCGCGATATGCTGCCTTTCTACCAGTTTTTTGCCCAATTGGCCCCGCCCCACAAAACATGGCTCACCAACTGGATGAAAACGGGCATTATTCCTGAGCCGACAGGAGGGAAATAGTCTGTAACGGTCAACGTCTGAGATCGGCGACGATCGCGGCCCCGGTGCGTTCGGAAGCCCCCGGGTCGCCCATGATCTGCTGCAATGCTGCATAACCTGCCAGCATGGCGGCGCGGCCTGTTCCATTGGGCAAAATGGCCCGCAATTCCTGCGTGGCGCGGGCGGGCGTGAGTTCCTCCTGAATCAACTCGGTAACCAGCGGTCGATCGACGATGAGATTGACCAGCGAGATATACGGCACCGCAATCAGCCGTTTGGCAATTGAATAGCTCAGCCACGACGTTTTGTAACAGACCACCTGCGGTACGTTGAGCAGCGCCGTTTCGAGCGTAGCCGTCCCCGACGTCACCAGCGCCGCCACCGATTGTTTGAGCAGGTCGTAGGCCGAATCGGCCACGCGCTTCACCTGCGGGTAGTTGGCCAGCATCTCGTCGTAAAGTGCGGCGGGCAGGTTGCTCACCGTGCCTACCACAAAGTCGTAATCGGGAAACTGCGCCGCCGTGGCAAGCATGATCGGTAGCATCGCCGTAATTTCCTGCCGACGACTGCCGGGCAGTAGCGCCACGATGGGGCGAGTCGACGTACCCAGCCGGGTCAGAAACTCCGGGTCGGGCTGATGCTGAGCGAGTGCATCGAGCAGTGGATTGCCGACAAACTCAACCGGGTAATCGTATTTGTTGAAAAACGTTTTCTCAAACGGCAGAATCACAAACAACCGGTCGACGTTGGCTTTGATCGCCAGGGCGCGCCGCTGATTCCAGGCCCACACTTTGGGCGAGATGTAATAATAAACCCGAATGCCGTGCTTCTTGGCCCATTTGGCCATGCGGAGGTTAAAGCCAGCGTAATCGATCAGAATCAGCGCGTCGGGCCGGTGAGCCAGTACGTCGGCCTGGCAGTCGCGCAGCAGGCGGCGAATGGTGCCCAGGTTTTTGGCCACCTCCCAAAACCCCATAAAGGCCAGATCGCGGTAATGCCGAACGAGCGTAGCCCCGGCGGTTTCCATCTGCTCGCCGCCCCAGGCACGTACCTGCGCCGCCTCGTCGTGCTGCCGAATGGCCCGAATGAGGTTCGCCCCGTGTAAATCGCCCGACCGCTCGCCGGCAATGAGGTAGTAGGTCATGGTAATGTATAATGTACGATGTATACTGTACAATGGCTCCGCAAAGGAAGGTACGTTAGGCTACTCAGCCCTTGTACAGTATACATCGTACATTATACATTCAATTTACTCCCCATAATAATCTACGAAGTTCTTGGGGGTTTCGATCAGGCGGATCTGGTAGAGGCGAGCTTCGGTGAGGGGTTGCAGGGCGGTTTCCAGAATTTTCCAGATTTCCATCACCAGCACTTCGCAGCTCGCCATTTTACCCTGCATGAACGGCACGTCGAGGTTGATATTCTTGTGATCCAACTGCTCGATGATCTCCCGCTTGATCACGTCGCCCAGCACTTTCAGGTCGATGACAAACCCCGTATCGGGGTCTAGCTCGCCTTTGACCGTCACGATCAGTTCGAAATTGTGGCCGTGCCAGTTGTGGTTGGCGCAGGGGCCAAATACTTCTTTATTCCGCTCGTCGGACCAATTGGGGTTGTACAACCGGTGGGCGGCGTTGAAATGTTCTTTACGACTAATATAAACCATTGGGTCTGGTTAGTTAACGGCGGTTACCAGACAACGCCGAGACATTGAGGCCGCAAAGGTAGAAAAAACAGGGCTCAGTTTACCCTATAGCGTTTGCGGGGGCGGCGCGGCGGATAATGGACGTGAATCATAGGAGCAACCAAAGCCCGGAGATAGTAAACAGGCCGCTGTGGTCCAGTATTGGAATAGTTCAATTTAATCTATAAATACGGTATGGTTTGGTACAAACAAAGCCTGTACCTTTACATCCGCTTTTCTGTATTCGATAGCCCTTTCATCCTCGCTGTTACCGGTAAGACGTCTAACGAAAACTGTTTATGATCATTGTTACGGGGGCTGCCGGTTTCATCGGCAGCTGTTTGATTAGTAAGCTCAACCAGGAAAATTTCAATTACATCATTGCCGTTGACGACTTTTCAAATCCTGACAAAGAGCCGAACCTCGCTAACAAACAGATTCAGGAGTACGTTGACCGTGAACAGTTTTTCGACTGGCTCGACCGCAACTATCAGGAGGTCGAGTTCCTGTTCCACATTGGCGCCCGTACCGACACCACCGAGTTTGATTACACGGTGTTCGACCACCTGAACGTCGCGTACTCGAAGCAGATTTGGGAGAAATGCGTTGAATACCAGATTCCGCTGGTCTACGCATCGTCGGCGGCTACCTACGGCCTGGGCGAGTTGGGTTACGACGACAACGAGTCGCTGGTGCCGCAACTGAAGCCCCTGAATCCCTACGGCGAATCGAAAAACGAGTTCGATATCTGGGCGTTACAGCAGGAACGCAAACCGTTTTTCTGGGCGGGCCTGAAATTTTTCAACGTATACGGCCCCAACGAATACCACAAGGGGCGCATGGCGTCGGTTATTTTCCACGCCCACAAGCAGATTGGCCAAACCGGGGGCATGAAGCTGTTCCGCTCGCACAACCCCGACTATACCGACGGGGGGCAGATGCGCGACTTCGTATATGTGAAAGATGTGCTGGACGTTTGCCTGTTTCTGATGCACCACCGGCGCAATTCGGGCATTTACAACCTTGGCAGCGGCACGGCCCGCACCTTCCTCGATCTGGCCAATAATACGTTTGCGGCGATGGATCTCGAGCCCCAGGTTACGTTCATCGATACGCCTGCCGATATCCGCGACAAATACCAATATTACACGCAGGCCAACATGGCCAAACTGCGGTCGATCGGTTACGAAAAGCCGTTCCACTCCCTCGAAGCCGGTATCGCCGACTACGTCCGCAATTACTTGCAGGCGGGGAAGTATCTGTGAGTTTCAGGCTTGAGTTTGATATTTAACGTCTACCGTTGGCTGACGCGTTAGCGAGATCCGTGCGTCAGCCAACGGTAGACGTCAACCCGAAACTAACTTTTCCTGTACACCACGTCGGCGAAATAATGGCGGCAATCGGTGAGCCACTGGGTGAGCGCAAAGCCTGTTTGTGAGGCAAGCTGCTCAATACCATCCCGAGTGAACTTCCGCGAGATTTCGGTGTGAATGAAGTCGCCGTAGGCAAACGGCACGGTCATATCCAGCGCCCGAATGTTGACAGTCTGTTTGGTTTGGCTGATCAGGTAGCTGCGCGCCTCACCCGATTCGGGATCATACAGTTCGTAATGATCGAAGGCAGCGAGGTTAAAGTCGGCGTCGAGGTCGCGGTTGAGGCGACGGAGCAGATTGAGGTTAAACGCTTTGGTTAGTCCCTCCCGGTCGTTGTAGGCGGCGTGGATCACGGCGGGGTGTTTTTGCAGGTCGAAACCCGTCAGCACGAGATCGCCCGGCTGCAGCTGCTGGCTAATCTGCGCGTAGAACGCAACGGCATCCGCAGGCGCAAAATTGCCGATGTTGGAGCCCAGAAACAGTACCACCTGCCGGGGCGCATCAGCGCCTTCGGTCGCTTGGTGGGTCAGTTGAGCCAGTGCTTCGGTGTAGTCGCCCAGTTGCGGCTGCACGGCCAACGCGGGCAACTTCTGCCGCAGATCGGCCGTGAGCCCGTCCAGCGCCGCCGCCGAGATATCGACAGGTACGTAGGTGAAACGAGCCCCCTGCTCCACAAAATGCGAGAGCAACAGCTTGGTTTTCAGGCCATCGCCTGCGCCGAGTTCAATCAGGTTGAAAGGCCGGTTGTCGGCGGCAAACAGGCTCAGTAGCTGCTCCTTGTTCGTATCCAGAATTTCATACTCGCTGCGGGTGAGGTAGTACTCGGGCAGGTGCATGATTTCGCTGAAGAGCCGACTGCCTTCATCGTCGTAAAAAAAACGGGATGACAGCCGTTTGGGCTGGCTCGTAAGGCCCCGGCGCACTTCGTCGGCGAGGACCGGGTCGAAAGCCGCTACGTTGGGTTGGTCGAGGGTCATGATGTGGTTAGTAGGCCAGCCGGATACCGGTGTATTGCCACTGTTTGTCGGGTTGGAAAAAATTGCGGTAGGTAGGCCGGATCGACTCGGGTGGCGTGGCTACCGAGGCCCCACGCAGGACCATCTGACTGCTCATGAACTTGCCATTGTATTCGCCCACAGCACCCGGCGCGGTGGCGAAGCCGGGGTAGGGGAGATAAGCCGATCCCGTCCATTCCCAGCGTTGGCCCGTGTTGGGCAAGCCCTGTAGCCGGGCCGTTTCCCACTCGAACTCACTCGGCAGGCGCATGCCCCGCCAGCGGGCGTAGGCGTCGGCTTCGTAGAAACTGACGTGGCAAACCGGGGCCTCGGGGTCGATGGGTTGCAGGCCCGCGAAGGTGTAGTGTTGCCACTGCCCATCGACGGGATGCCAGTAGAGTGGCGACCGAACCCGGTTAGCGTTGACCCAGGCCCAGCCGTCGGACAGCCAGTGCTGAAACTGCTCATAGCCCCCCGCTTCTAGGAAAGCAAGGTACTCCGCGTTGGTCACCAACGTACCTGACAGCGTGGTCGTGTTCAGGTACGTTCGGTGGGCGCCCAATTCGTTGTCAAAGCAGAAGCCGTCTCCCTGATAACCAACGGTATACACCCCTTCGGCCACCGTAACGGGTGTTGCCGCAGACTGAGGCGTATGCTCTTCGACGGGTATCTCGAGCGGCGGGAAAAGCGGGTTGTGCCCCAGCGTGTATTTGATGTCGGTAACAAGCAGTTCCTGATGTTGCCGTTCGTGTTCGATGCCGAGCGTTATCAGGTTGGTCAGCGTATCGTCGGGCGAAAAGTCGGTCAGGAAACGGTCCATCTGCTCGTCCACGTAGGTCCGGTACCGAAACACCTCGGCCACGGTGGGGCGGCTGAGGTTCCCCCGTTGGGTACGTAACGACCGCCGACCAACCGTCTCGTAATAGCTGTTGAACACGAAGCTGAATTCGTCGTGAAAAACGCGATACCCCGGCAGGTTAGGCTGGAGCACAAACGTTTCCCAGAACCAGGTGGTGTGGCCCAGGTGCCATTTGGCCGGCGAGGCGTCGGGCATCGGCTGGACCACGTAGTCTTCGGTTTCGAGCCCGGCGCAAAGCTGTATTGTCTGGGTGCGAACCTGCTGGAACGAGGCCGCCAGCGTATCGGAAGGAGCAAGGATCATAAACGGAAAAGGTGGGCGATTCGGTCTGTCCCTAGTAAACCCGTTAGCTAGCCGAAGTGTTACCGGTGGCTATTGTGTTAGCAACCTGCCAACCAGCCCCGAGGGTAAGCGCATCTTCCAGCAGCGCCACCGCCGTGTCGGGGAGCCCTCGCTCGTGTGTCAGGTAACGACGTAGGTGGAAGAAGGCAAACGTACCCACCAGCGCGCCCGCCGCGCCCAGCACAGCGCCAAATCGGCCCGATTGGCCCTGTGCTTCGCCAACGGCCGCCCCACAAACGGCCCCCGATGCCAGCCGAACCATGAGCTGCGGGGGCGAGGTGCGGTCTGGCCCATTCGGGGCTTTGTCGCCCAGCAATTCGGTGCCAGCCAGTACTGTCAATGTTTTCGCGGCGTTGGGATTGGTCAGGAAGTGCAACCGGCTGTTGGCTAGCGGGTTGGCGGGCGATTGGCTCAGGTGGCGACTCAGCAGCGCCGGGGCTGAGAGGGCCCGCATACCGGCGACGACGCCGATCAGAAAGGGTGAAAATGAAGCTGTCATAGGAAAATAAGGTGTTGAAGGCTGAACCGCTGGCCCGCCATACTGTTCAGGTGCCAGAGTTTGTGGGCGTATCTTTGCCCCAGATCATATGCAACCTGACCAACCTCTCATTGCGTTAACCAACGCCACATTCCGGCGCGTTGGGGCATCGGCAAGCGGTCCTCCGTTTGCCTTGTCAAATCTGACCTGGGCGCTTCACCCTGGCGATCACTGGGCTATACTGGGGCCAACCGGCTCGGGCAAAAGCCTGTTTCTGGATGCACTAGCCGGGCGAGTCGGTGTGGCGGCGGGCCAACGGCGCTACGTGGCCGATCTGTCGCTGACGGCCATTAACCTGGTGCCCCGCGATTTTTCGTTCGATCGGCGGGTGGCGAGTGCGGCCCAATTCTACCAGCAACGCTACAGCGCCGATGCCGCCCAACTGGCGCCCACCGTCTGGGCCGTGTTGCAGGAACAGGTGTTGCCCGTCGGGACGGTCGACCCGGCGTCGGTGACGCTGCCGCCACCGGCGCATCCGGCCGACTGGCTGGCCGACGTGGCCCAAACCATGCAGATCACGCACCTGCTCGATCGCCCGCTGACGTCGCTCTCCAACGGCGAAACCCGCCGGACGTTGCTGGCCCGCACCCTGCTGCGCCGCCCGCGCGTGTTGCTACTCGATAACCCATTCGTTGGGCTGGATGCCCACAGCCGGGCACTGCTGCACGAAACGCTCAACCGCGTGGCGCAATCAGGGGTATCGCTGGTGCTGGTGACCGACGAGCGCGAAATCCCGACGGCCATTACCCATCGATTGCACCTGACAGCCCCCGCTCAAATCAGCAACACGCTCCCGACACCCGAACCAGTTCGGCGGGCACTAACGGCGGCGGATACGTTTACCAATGCCATCGTGCTGCGCGAGGTGCAGGTACGTTACGGCAATATGGTGGTGCTGGACAAGATCAGCTGGACGGTGCGGCGGGGGGAGAAATGGGCGTTGCTGGGGCCTAACGGGTCGGGGAAAAGTACGCTGCTGAGCCTGATTACGGCCGATAACCCGCAGGCCTATGCCAACCACGTCGAGCTGTTCGACCGGCGGCGCGGGGTGGGGCAGAGCATCTGGGCGGTGAAGCAACGCATGGGGTTTGTGTCGCCCGAACTGCATCTGTACTTCGATCGCAATACCACCGTCTGGTCGGCGGTAGCGTCGGGGCTGTTCGACTCGATGGGCCTGTTTCGTAAACTGACCGACGCGCAAACGATGCAGGTCACGGCCCAGCTACAGGCGCTGGACCTGTGGGCGCTACGCGACGAAACCCTGGCGTCGCTGTCGGTGGGCCAACAACGCTGGACCCTGCTGGCTCGGGCCCTGGTGAAACAACCACCCCTGTTGATCCTGGACGAACCCACGCAGGGCCTCGATACCCCCCACATTGACGCGTTCCGGACCCTCATCGACACCTATTGCGCGCAGGCCCCCGAGACGACGCTCATCTATGTGACGCACTACCCCGACGAGCTACCCCGCTGCATTACTCAAACGCTTCGGCTGGAGAAGGGGAGGGTTGTTTGACTGGTTGGTGTTTAAAGTTTGCCCCTCAAACTCCCACCCCTCCCTTATCTTCGCGCAACCATTATGTAGGGCATCATGATTCTTTTGGACGGTAAATTACTTTCTGCGCAGATCAAGCAGGAGATTGCGGCAGATGTCGCACAGATTAAGGCCGAGGGCGGTAAAATTCCCCATCTGGTCGCCATTCTGGTCGGAACGGCCGGGCGATCAGAGACCTACGTGGCCAGTAAGATGAAAAGTTGTGAAGAAGTCGGTATGCACTCGACGCTGATTCGGTTCGACGACGACGTGACCGAAGCCGAGCTGCTGGCCGCCGTGACCGACGTGAATAACAACCCGGACATGGACGGGCTGATCGTGCAACTGCCGCTACCGAAGCACATCAACCCCGACAAGGTGATGGAAACCATTCTGCCCGCCAAAGACGTCGACGGCTTTCACCCGATCAACATCGGACGCATGGCGAAAGGGTTACCCGCCTACGTGTCGGCCACGCCGCAGGGCATTCTGGAAATGCTCAAACGCTACGACATCTCTACCAGCGGTAAGCACTGCGTGGTGGTGGGCCGCAGCCAGATTGTGGGCCTGCCCATGAGCATCCTGATGCAGCGCAACGATTACCCCGGTAACTGCACCGTCACCCTGACACACTCGAAGACCCAAAACCTGGCCGAAATTTGCCGCTCCGCCGACATTCTGATCGCGGCGCTGGGCCGGCCCGAATTCATCACCGCCGATATGGTCAAAGAAGGCGCGGTGGTAATCGACGTGGGCCTCGAACGGGTACCGGACGCGACCAAGAAGAGCGGCTTTGCGCTGAAAGGCGACGTGAAGTTCGACGAGGTGGCTCCCAAAACCAGCTACATCACGCCCGTACCCGGCGGCGTTGGGCTGATGACCATCTGCTCGCTGATGCAGAACACGCTCAAAGCCGCCCGCCGCGAGGTGTATTAAGCGATACGCCCGTTACGCGTCGATGCGTTTTCCGAAACGGAAGGCATCGACGCGTACTCCATTGCCCCGATTTCCTAACCCTTGCTTACTCAACGTTAATGGCTGCACGTTTCCGCAACGTACTCCCTGTTTGGTGTCTTCTCTTTCTATGTGCGCTATGTGTGCTGCCCAGACCCGATGCGCTGGCCCAGCCCAAGCGCGAATTTCGGGCGGCCTGGATTGCCACGGTCAGCAATATCGACTGGCCATCGCGGCCGGGGCTGTCGGCCGATCAGCAGCGGGCCGAGTTTGTCAAGATCCTTACTCAGCATCAGCAGGCGGGGCTCAACGCGGTGGTCGTGCAGGTTCGTAGTGCCTGCGATGCGCTCTATCCGAGTGCGTTCGAGCCCTGGGCCGACGTGCTGACGGGGCGGCAGGGGCAGGCTCCCGACTATGACCCGCTGGCCTTTATGATTGCCGAATGCCACAAGCGGGGCCTGGAGTTTCATGCCTGGTTCAATCCATATCGGGCGGTGGCCAACACGCAGGTGGGTACGTTGCACGCGGCTCACATCGCCCGCAAACGCCCCGACTGGCTACTGGCGCAGGGCACATTGCGCATTCTGAACCCTGGCCTGCCTGCCGTGCGTAACTACGTCGCGGGCGTGATTATGGACGTGGTGCGGCGCTACGACATCGACGGCGTTCATTTCGACGACTACTTCTATCCCTATCCGCCCGGCCCAGGTACGTTGCCGTTCAACGACGACGCCACCTTTGCGGCCAACAAACGGGGCTTCACTAACCGGGCGGCTTGGCGGCGCGATAACGTCAATCTTTTCATCAAACAGATGGCCGACAGCCTTCAGGCCACCAAACCCTGGGTGAAGTTTGGGGTGTCGCCGTTTGGTATCTGGCAAAACAAATCGGCGGCGCAACCGCTGGGGTCTACGAGTCGTGGCCTGCAAAGCTACAGCGACATCTACGCCGACTCGCGGCAGTGGATACAGGCGGGCTGGCTCGACTATGTAGCCCCGCAACTATACTGGAACAGCAAGCAGACGTCGGCTAATTACGGGCAACTGGTGCCGTGGTGGTCGGCCGTGGTACAGAGTAGCCCGGCTACGGCGGGCGTCAACCGGCACCTGTACATTGGGCAGGCGGCCTACCGGGTGGGCGCCGCGGGCGAAAGCGCGACCTGGAACGTAGCAGGCCATATGCCTGACCAGCTTCGGCTCAATCGTAGCACTGTGGCCGTGCAGGGTAGTATTTTCTACAACACCTCGACCTTCAACCGGAATCCGCTGGGCCTGCGTGACAGCCTGCGCACGGCGGCGTTTTACGGACGACCCGCCCTGCGCCCGGCTATGCCCTGGAAACACAACACGCCCCTGCCCGCACCCACACAATTACAGGCCGAGCGGCAAGGTAGTTGGGTAGCGTTACACTGGGAAAAGCCCTCAACAGTAGCGGACGAACTGAACCGCATCCGGCAGTTTGCGGTGTATCGCTTCATCGATGGGCAGGTGGTATCGACCGAAGATCCGACCGCGTTACTGGCGATCACCGCTACCGATACGACGGATTTTGTCGATGCCAACGTACCTGAGGGGCGCACCGTGCGCTACCTGGTAACGGCCCTGAACCGGCTGCATTCTGAAAGCCCGGCCAGCAACGTGGCGGTGGCATCGGCGGGCGCCGACGATGAACCGGCCGGGTTTGACTTGCGCCTGTCGCCCAACCCGGTCTCTGAACGGGTCGTGATCGATTACGACCTGCCTGCCGAATGCACGGTCCGGCTGGGCATCCGCGACACGTCGGGCCGGGCGATTACCCAACTACCCGAACAGCGACAAAGCGCCGGTACGTACAGCATTCTGTTTCGCCCTACCCAACTACCCAGCGGGGTGTATTTCGTGGTGTTGCAGGCCAATGGCCACGAGCTTTCCCGCCGGATGCTGGTGGCGCACTAAGCGAATTCTATTCCCATCCGCCGCCCAGGGCGCGGTACAAATCGGTCATGGCCAGAAACTGCGCCTGCTTCGTGTTGATGAGCGCCAGTTCGGCCTCTAGTACGCTGCGTTGGGCGGTGATCACTTCCAGATAGGAGGCGTAACCGCTGGCAAACAGGTCATTGGAGGTGCTCACGGCCTGCCGAAGCGTAGTCACTTCCTGCGTTTGCCAGTTGGCTACCTGCCGGAAATTATCGACGGCCTGTAGCTGCGTGCTCACCTCACTGAAGCCCGTCAGCACCGTTTGCCGATAGCGGAAAAACGCCTCGCGGCTCTGGGCGATCGAGCCCCGGTAATTGGCCTTCAGAAAACGACGGTTGAACAGCGGCGCCGACAGCCCGCCTAATAGGCCCGCGGCAATCGAGCCGGGGTTGGTCAGCGTCGCGACGCGAAAGGCGTTGAGACCCAGGTAGGCCGAGAGGTTGAGGCTAGGCAGAAACTCGGCCCGGGCCACGTCGACATCCACGTTGGTGGCCTGAAGCTCCAGTTCGGCCTGCCGGATGTCGGGGCGCCGAACGAGCATCTGCACGGGGAGGCCCGTCGGCGCCTGACCCGGTAATTCACGGTCTTCCAGCGACCGGCCGCGTGCAATGGGCTGCGGGTAGCGGCCCAGTAATTGATTCAGTTCGTTCTCGGCCTGCGCCGCCTGCTGACGTACCTGACCCTGGCGGCTGCGGGTATTCAGCAACTGCGCGGCAAACTGCTGCACGGCCAGCTCGGTCACCCGGCCCGCCTGTTTCTGCACCCGGACCAATTCGAGGGCTCGTTGCTGAAAATCAATGTTTTCCTGGATGATGTTCAACTCGCCATCCAGGGCCAGCAAGGCGTAATAATACCGCGCCACCTGCGCCACCAGACTCGTCACCACGGCCTGCCGACCCCGTTCCGACGCCAGCAACCGCAGGTAAGCGGCCTTACGTCGATTGCGGAGTTTGCCCCAGATGTCGAGTTCCCAGGTGCTGCGAAAGCCGAGGAAATAGTCGGGCGTCGGGTTGGGGATGAGCTTATCGCCCCGGATGTTGTTCGACAGGTTCGTGTCGAAGTTACCCACGCCGTTGAGCGTATACTGCCCGTAGCGGTCGACCCCCGCCGAGGCTGTCGCGTTGATCTGCGGTGCCAGAAACCCCCGGCTGTACTCAAACGTAGCGCGAGCCTGCTCGATGCGTTGCAGGGCAATGCGTAGGTCGAGGTTGTTGGTCAGTGCCGTGTCGATCAGTGCCACCAGCGCCGGTTCGGCGAAAAACGCCCGCCACGACTGACCGGCAATGGACGTTGAGTCGTTGGCGTAGTTGGTTTGTCGGCTAAACGAAGCGGGCACCGACGTGTTGCGACTGTCGCTGAGTGGTACGGCTTCGGGCTGAAACAGGGGTTTTACTGACTGACAGCCCGCCAGCAGCGCCAGCGCCGCCAGATAGCCGGTTTTCTTTATTAGATCAGGAATGAACAATCGTACCATTAACGTGCTGTTGTGTGGACACTGAAGTCATTGGCGCCTCGTCTTCGTCGTCGGGCGTCGTTTGGTTGCCGGAGCGTTCGCCTAATTTGGCGAAGAAGACATAGAGCCCCGGAATCAGCACCAGCCCGAAGACCGTGCCGATAAGCATGCCCCCGGCGGCGGCGGTGCCGATGGAGCGGTTACCGAGGGCCCCCGCCCCCGATGCGATGCAAAGCGGAATCAGCCCGGCGATAAAGGCGAAGGAGGTCATCAGGATGGGGCGCAGGCGTGATACGGCCCCCTCGAGGGCAGCGTCGAGAATGGAAGCTCCTTCCTGCTTTCTCTGATTGGCAAATTCAACGATCAGAATGGCGTTTTTGCCCAATAGCCCGATGAGCATCACGAGCGATACCTGCGCGTAAATGTTGTTTTGCAGGCCCGCCAGTTGCAGGCAAAGGAAAGCGCCGAACACCCCCGTTGGCAGCGAGAGCAGTACGGGCAGCGGCAGTAGCAGACTTTCATACTGGGCCACCAACAGCAGGTATACAAACACCAGACAGATGCCGAAAATGTAAATGGCTTGGTTACCCGACAGCACCTCTTCGCGCGACATCCCCGACCATTCGTAGCCGAATCCTTTGGGCAGCGATTCGGCAGCCACTTCCTGAATAGCCCGGATGGCGTCGCCGCTACTGTAGCCCGGTGTGGCGTCGCCGTTGATTATGGCCGAGGTGTACATGTTGTAGCGCGTGAGCTGCTCGGGACCGTAGACCCGCTCAAGCCGGACGAAGTTGGTGTAGGGTACCATCTCGCCCTGATCGTTCTTCACGCGCATGTTCAGCACGTCCTCGGGCTTGGAGCGGTAGCGCGGATCGGCCTGCACCATCACCTTATACATCTGCCCGAACCGGATGAAGTTGGACGCGTAATAGCTACCCATCAGCGTTTGCAGGGTGCTCATCGCGTTGTCGATAGAAACGCCCTGCTGCGCCGCCTTTTCCTGATCAACGTGCAGCAGGTACTGGGGGAAACTGGGGTCGAAGCTGGTAAAGGCGTCCCGGATTTCAGGCCGTTTTTTCAGCGCGGCCATAAAGTCTTTGGCGGCGTCGGCGGTCTGTTGCAGGTCGCCACTCCGGCCCCGGTCGAGCAGGCGAAGCTCAAAACCGCTGGAGTTACCAAAGCCGGGCACGGTCGGCGGCGGGAAAAACTGAATGCTGGCGTCGGTGATGCCCTTGGTTTCTTCTTCCAGCCGCTCGATCAACTCCTGTACCGACTCGGCGCGTTCTTCCCAGGGCTTGAGGTTGATCATGCCCATGCCGTAGGACGCCCCGGCCCCGTCGGTGAGCAGGCTGTAGCCCGCCAGCGTCGAGACGTTTTCGACCGCTTCCATGTCGGAAGCCACCGCTTCAATCGCATCCAGCACCTTTTCCGTCCGCGACACGGTGGCCCCAGCGGGCGTCGTGACGTTGACGTAGATCATGCCCTGATCTTCGGTCGGGATAAAGCCGCCGGGCAGGATGGTGCTGATGCCCCACGTACCCAGCACGAACAGCGCCAGAATACCCCAGGTAATGGCCCCCCGGTTGATGATGCGCCGGAGCAGCGACTGATACCAACGGGCTAGTGACTCGTAACCCCGGTTGAACCCGGCAAAGAACCGACCGACCAAGCCTTTCTTTTCGCCGTGGTTGGCCCGCAGCAGCAGCGCGCAGAGGGCGGGCGTGAGCGTAAGGGCGTTGACCCCCGAGATCACGATGGCAATGGCCAGCGTCAGCGAAAACTGCCGGTAGAAGATCCCCACCGGACCCGACATGAACGCCACCGGCACAAATACCGCCGACATGACGAGCGTGATCGCCACGATGGCCCCGGCGATGTCGCCCATGGCGGCGAAGGTAGCCGCCCGCGGTTTCATGTGGTCGAGTTCCATCTTGGCGTGCACGGCTTCCACCACCACAATGGCGTTATCGACCACAATCCCGATGGCCAGCACCAGCGCGAACAAGGTGAGCAGGTTGATCGAAAAGCCGATCATGCTCATGAAGGCGAACGTACCCACCAAGGCCACCGGCACCGCCAGCGCGCAGATGAGCGTGGAGCGCCAGTCTTGCAGGAACAGGAAGACGATGATAAACACCAGCACGAAGGCCTCCATCAGGGTACGCACCACCTCATGGATGGAGGCGTCGAGGAAGCGCGACACGTCGTAGGCGTAGTTGTAGGTCATGCCCGGCGGAAATGAACTGGTTTTCAGCTCTTCCATCCGTTTCTTCACGTTGGCAATCACGTCGCGGGCGTTGGAGCCGGGCCGCTGCTTCAGCATGATGGCTGCCGAGGGTCGCCCATCCGTTTTCGACAGCACCTCGTAGCTGGCCGATCCAAATTCGACTTCGGCCACATCCCGCAACCGCAGGAACGACCCGTCGGGGTTGGTCCGCAGCACCAGGTCTTCGTATTGCTTCGGCTCGAAAAACTTACCCGTGTACCGAAGCACGTATTGCAGCACCTGCGGGTCGCGGTCGGCGCTTTCACCCGCTTTGCCCGGCGCAGCTTCCACGTTCTGCCGCCGGATGGCCTGCACCACGTCGTCGGCCGAGACTTCGTAGACCGTCATGCGGTCGGGCTTGAGCCACACGCGCATCGAGTAATCGCGGTTGCCCATGATGGCGGCAAACCCCACACCGTCGATGCGTTTTAGCTCCGCCAGCACGTTGATGTCGGCGAAGTTGTAAATGAATTTCTCGTCGACCGACGGGTCGCTGCTGACAATGTTGAGGTACAGCAGCATACTGTTTACTTCCTTCTCCGTAACCACCCCGGCCTTGATCACTTCCTCGGGTAGCTCATCGAGTACCGTTGTCACGCGGTTCTGCACGTTGACGGCCGCCAGATCGGGGTCGGTGCCGACTTTAAAGAAGATGGTGATGAGCGTGGTGCCGTCGTTACCCGAAATCGACGTCATGTACGTCATGTCGGGGACGCCGTTGATGGCTCGTTCGAGGGGCGTCGCCACGGCCTTCACGCAAACGTCGGCGCTGGCACCGGTGTATTTGGTGGTTACCGTTACCGACGGGGGCACGATGTCGGGAAACTGCGTGACGGGCAGCCCGGTAAGGGCCAGCACACCCAGCAGCACAATCAGTACCGAAATAACGGTCGATAGTAACGGCCTCTTGATGAACGTGTTGAACATAGGGATATGGGGCATGGGTCATCCGTTCACGGCGAAGCGAATGACCGACAAAGACAGGAAAGAGGCTACTGCACGGACGCGAAGAGAATCTTCAGGCTGTCGGCATCGAGCGGGCGCGGCACGATCTTCATCCCGTCTTTCAGGCTCTGAATACCTTCGTAGACCACCCGGTCACCGGCTTTCAGACCCGACTGCACGATGTAAAACTGCTCAACGCGGCTGCGGGGCACAAAGGGGCGGATGCGTACTTTGTTGCCCCCGTCGACCACATACACGAAGTTTTTGTCCTGCACCTCAAACACCGCTTTCTGCGGCACGAGCAGGGCGTCGTCGACATCGTTACTCAGGCGAATTTTGCCCGTCGAGCCGTGCCGGAGCAACTGTTTGGGATTCGGGAAACGCGCCCGGAAAGCGATGGTACCCGAGTTGCCTTCAAAGATGGTTTCGGTGGTTTCAATTTTGCCCTTGTAAGGGTAATGCGTGTCGTCGGCTAGCACCAGTTCCACCTCCCGAATGGTGGTCTTGTTCGGGTCGTGCCGTTTTTTGATGAAAGCCAGATATTCTTTCTCCGATACGTTGAAATAGCCATACATCTCACGCAGATCGGAAATGGTCGTCAGCAGGGCACCTTCTTCGACCAGGCTACCGCGTTTGAACGGAAGGCGGTTGATCACCCCGTTGAACGGCGCACGAATGTTGGTGAGTGAAACCAGCAATTGGGCGTTGGCCAGCGACGCTTTCGCCTGATCGATAGCCGCCCGGGCCGACGATACTTTGGCGCGGGCGAGCTTCAGTTCCGACGCCGAGATGACGTTTTTGTCGACCAGCAGCTTGACGCGATCCATCTCCACCAGTGCCGATTGTTCCTGGGCGGTAGCACTTTCGATGCTGGCCCGTGCCTCGGCAATTTTTACGTTGTACTCGGCGGGGTTGAGCTGAAACAGCAACTGACCCTGCTTCACCGATTGCCCTTCGTCGACGAGGATTTTGTCGAGATACCCGCCCACCCGGGCGCGTACTTCCACGTTCTGTACGGCTTCCAGGTTACCGGCATAGTCGTGGTCGAGGGTGGCGTCTTGCCGGGTAAGCTGAACGATGGGGAGTTCAGGGGCGGCTTCGGCCTGTTTGGTCTCTTTCTGACCAGAGCAGGCTGACAACAGCAGGCCCGAAAGCAGGAGTTTTATCGTTGAGTTTGGCGTCATGTGATCAAGCCGGAGTGGCGAGCAAACACGTGGGTGGACGACGGATCAAAGTTGATCGAATCGAGGCTATGCAATTAACTCCCTTTTAATTGAGGATGTCCTTAGAAAATTATTAGAAAGTGCTTAGAAATAGCGAGATAAGCAGGGTTTAGCTTCTAATAATGCAAAAACATAAGTGCTTAATGATAAACAGTCAGTCGCCCCTGTCGCATTTATGAGCCTAGCCCATTGGTTAAAACAAAACCGCTACCATAGATCGGGCTTCGGTAGCGGTCGAGGTCAACAAACTGACTCATACTCAATTGATCACGGTTATTGTCCGCTGGCGTCGGGTGCGTCGTTGGTCGCGATCTTCGCCAGGTCTTTGTTGTTGGGTAGCCAAGCCATCCCTTTCTGGAGCCATTCGTTCCGGGCGGTGGCATCTTGGGTAACCAGTTCGTGGTACGAGATCAGGTACTTAAAGGCCAGCGCCAGGTCTTTGCTGTAGCGGGTACGTTCGTCGGGCTTGTCGGTAACCATGGTGATGAACTGCTCGAAGAACGGTTTAGCCAATCCCTTGCGTACGGCTTCTTCGGGCGTATAGGCGTAGTACTTCGCCTTGGCCCGATACAGCACCGTGGGTACGTAGGCGGGTGATTGCTGCTGCGCCAGCGCCAGGGCCGAGTCGGCTTTGGCAAACCGGAGGGTGTCGCGGGTAAACTTGCCTAGGCTGTCGCGGGCAAAGCCCAGCGTGTAGTTGCTCATGCCGTAGCGGAACAAATCCTGCACGTCGGCCTTGAAGCCGTGGCTGGCGGCTGAGTCGAGCGCGGCGACGGCCTGCGGGTGCTTTTTGGCCCGGTAATAATATTTGGCCATGTCGCTATACAGGTTGTCGGCGGTGTCGAAGGGAGCGGCCTTTTCCAGGTACGTTACTCCGATGGAATCACGTCCGGCCTGGGTTGAGTCGGCGGCTCCGTCTACGGCGGTCAGGTACGCCCGTCCAAGGTATTTATAGTCGTCGTAGATCACCTTCTGCGGCGCTCGTTCGATAAACGTGGTCAGGCTTTGGATGGCTTTCTGCGGCTGTTTCAGCGACGCATAAGCCCAGCCTTCCATGCGGTAAACGATCGGGTTCTGGCCCAGCACGGCCCGGTTGCTGTCGATCACGTCGATAGCCTTCTGGTATTCGTTGCCCAGAAAATGAAACTGGGCCGACCGCAGCAGCATCTCCGGGCGGGTGTCGTTGGCCACGCGGATGTACTGATCGGTGTAGTTGGCCGCGTCTTTGTAGCGGTTGACGAGGTAATACAACTCGGCCAATTGCCGGTAGGCCGGGGCGTAGGTAGGGACGGTTTCGATCGCTTTCTTGTAATTCTCGACCGCCAGATTCAGGTTTTTACCCTGCCAATAGATATCGCCGATGCGTTGGTAAACGCGGGCCGGGTTCATGCCCAGTTCAAGGGCACTTTCGTAGCGTGATACGGCCGTGCCGGCGTCGCGGTTCAGGTAATGGGCATCACCCAGCGTTAACTGGATATCGGCGTTCTTTTTACCCCGTTCGCTTGCCTGATTGAGCAGTTCGATGGCTTTGGGCGCGTTGACGGCCATCGGGTAGCGGGGTTTGATCGAGCCGCTGTCGGGCGTGAGGTAACCCGTATAGGCCTCGCCCAGCCTGTACAGAATATCGGCGTTTTTGCCTTTGCTCCGTTTCAGCACCTCGTCGATCTGTGCGTTGGCGTTAGGGTCTTTCTGGACCAGGTACGTGATGGCTAGCCCGGTTGCGTTGAGCGGAACCCGTTTTTCGTCCATTGCCTGCCCTTTCTCGAACCAGCTACGGGCCGAGTCGGGTTGGCCGGCGCGCAGGTAGCCATAGCCAGCGTCGAAATAGGCCTGCATGGATGGGGTCTGCTGCGCCTGACGGGCCAGAAGTTGGGTGGCCTCGCTGAACCGGCCCAGGCTCATGAGCGTGGTCGGGTCGGCGGTTGGCGTCTGCGCCAGGGAGGTGGTTGTCAGCCCGGTTAATAGCAACAGCTTTATGTGCGTTTTCATGTCGTTGATGCGGTTTGGGTTCCCGACCGGAGTGGTGACTGGGAACCTCCGCAAATTGACACAAGCAACTAAGAGCCGACTTAAGATCTACTTAGAATTCGCTTAGAGGCGATTCAGGCGTCGGGTTGCACCAGCTCCGCCGTGTAGCCCGCCTGCGCAACGGCCTGCTTCACCTGTTCGGCAATGCGGTTGTCGGTGGTCTGCACCGTCAGCAAGCGATCTGGGTGGTCGGTGTCGACGTTCCAGCCATCGATGTGGTCGATGGCATTCAGCGGTTGCGTGACGGCCAGAATGGCCTCGCTGCTGCGGAGGTTCGTTTTGAAATTAAGCGTTTCCATGTGCAGATACGTTGGTTTAGGTACGTTAACCCGGGGCCGCGCGCTTTATCCCGAAAGAAGGAGGCACCGGCCCAGGCAACGTACCGGTCGAGGCTAGTCTGAGGTGGGGTAGAGCCGCCGGATAAGCCGTTCCATCGTCAGCCCCTGCCCGATCACCGAGAACAGCACAACGACGTAGGTGATGGTCACGATGAACGCTTTCTGCGGAATTGATTCGGGAATAGACAGCGCCATGGCCACCGACAGACCGCCCCGCAACCCACCCCAGGTGAGCATGAGTGGGGCGTTGGCGTCGAGATCGAGCCAGCGCCGGGCCAGGGTGAAGGGAATCAGGATGGCCAGGTACCGCGACAGCAGCACCAGCAGAATGACCAGCAAGTAGATGGTCCAGGGGCCGTTGCCGAACGGGATCACGAGCAGTTCAAGGCCAATCAGCACGAAAAGCAGCGCGTTCAGGATGCTGTCGATCAGCTCCCAGAATTTATCCACGTACTCTTCGGTCTGGTGGCTCATGGCGTCCTGCCGGGCCTTGTCGCCCACCAGCAGACCGGCAACGACCATCGCCAGCGGCCCCGAAATGTGAAGTTGCTGGGCCAGCAGGTAACCGCCCATCACACCCGCCACGGTCAGCAGCACTTCGGTCTGGTAGTGGTTAATCGAGCGCAGCAGCCAATAGAGCAGGTAGCCCAGGGCCAGCCCGAACAGCACGCCGCCGCCCGCTTCTTCCAGAAACGTCAGGCTGATATGCCCGAGCGTGACCGTGTCGGTTCCGCCAACCACCATTTCGTAGATGGTCGCAAAGACGACGACCCCCACGCCATCGTTGAAGAGCGATTCGCCCACGATGTTGATCTTGACGCTCTCGGGCAGCCGGAATTTGGCCAGAATACCCAGCACCGCAATGGGGTCGGTGGGGGAGATGAGCGCGCCAAACAGCAGGCAGAGCAGGTAGGGTAGCTCAAAGCCCAGCCCGTTGCCAATGTAATACAGCCCCGTGCCAACGAAGAAGGTGCTCAGCAAAACGCCCACAAAGGCAAACAGCATCACCGACCGCCGCTCGACCCGCAGCCGGGCAGCGTCGGTATGAAAGGCCCCGGCAAACAGCAGGAAGCTGAGCATGACATCGAACAGCACTTCGCCGAAATCGATCTGGCCTACGCCCTGCCGCACCTGCTCCAGCAGACTGGGCGCAATGGCGTTGAGGCCGAGCATGGCGAGGGAAAACAGCAGCGACAGCACCATCACCCCGATGGCGTCAGGTAGTTTCAGGAAACGGGTGTTGAGGTAAGCCAGTAAGGAGGCGCCAACCAGCAACAGGGTAATTAAGGTAAACACGTTCATAAGAATGATGGGTTGAACATTCGGTTGCTTTTTTGTTTCACGTATGGGCTCGCTCGACTTAATGAACCCGCCACTACCGCCTTTGTTACCAGCCATATGCTACTAGAAGACCCTAACCGCTCCCATGTGCCTGCCAAACGGAATGCTGTGCTTACCCGAATTGGTAAGTGGCTGCAAGATCGATTCAGTCTCGAAGAAGATAAGGAAGACGAAGTTGCCGTCATTGAGTCGATCAGCCGGGGCATCGAATTTCGGGGCATCAATCTCTGGACGCTGATCTTCGCCATCTTCATCGCCTCGATTGGTCTGAACGTCAACTCGACGGCAATCATCACGGGGGCCATGCTGATCTCGCCCCTGATGGGACCGATCATGGGTATCGGCCTGGGTATCGGCATTAATGACCTGGCAATGGTACAGCGGGCGCTCAAGAACATAGCGATTGCCGCGGTGATTAGTTTATTGACCTCGACCGTGTACTTCCTGGTCAGCCCGCTGCACTCGGCGCAGTCTGAGCTACTGGCCCGTACGTCGCCAACGGTTTGGGATGCCTTCATTGCGTTTTTTGGGGGGCTGGCGGGTATCGTGGCGGGGTCGCGCCGCGAAAAAGTGACCAACGTGATACCGGGCGTGGCCATTGCCACCGCGTTGATGCCTCCGCTCTGCACGGCTGGTTATGGGCTGGCCACGCTGAATGTGTATTATTTCGCCAGTGCCTTTTACCTTTTCCTGATCAACGGCATCTGCATCAGCCTGGCTACCTTCCTGATCGTGCGCTTCCTGGGCTATCAGCCCAAACTGTACCCTTCCCTCGACGTAGCCCGACGGGTACGTACCACCATCTGGGTGGCCGTGTGCATCGTGCTCATTCCCAGCACGTACCTGGGGTATCAGATCGTGCGCAGGACCATTTTCGAACAGGCCGCCAAACGGTTTGTGGCTACGGAATGTGACTTCGCGTACCGGCAGGTCATCACCTACACGGCCCATTACAGCCGCGAGCAGCCCCGCCTCGAACTGACGCTGGTGGGTGAACCGCTGCCCCCCGATTCGGTCAATATGCTGCGGGCCAAGATGCCGCCCTACGGCCTCAACAACACGCGGCTGGTTATCAAACAGGGGAGCTTCAAAGATGCGGAGATCGATGTGGATGCGCTCAAGAATACCATTACCGATCAGGTGATCAAATACAGTCAGTCGTCGATCGCCCGTAAAGACCAGACCATCGACTCGCTGCGCCGCTACATCGAACTGACGCAGACTTCGCGCCTGCCCGTCACGGACCTGCGCGATGAACTGAAGACGCTCATGCCCGATGTGCAGACGTTCACGGCGGCCAACTCGCTGGTTATGAACAGTGGAAAGGCCAGGCCCGATACGGTAATGCTGGTGTACGCCCGATTCGCCCGGCGCCACACAGTGGCCGAACGGAACCGGCTGAAAAAATGGCTACAGACCCGGACGAAAAGCCGGAAGATCAAGCTGATCGTGGAGTAAACGTAGCGACCTCAGAGCGGTATGAATACCAGCCCGGCCACCAGCAGCGTGATCATAAATAACACGCCCACCATGATGAGCAGCCAATCGGGTCGGCGCGGCGGCTTGTCGTCGGGGCGCTGCTCGTGGAGTGGGCGCACGGGCGCGCTGGCAAACATCGCTGAGGGTTGTGGCGAATAGGCGAAATGGGTGTCGGAGTTAGTTAATAAGCGCATCGGCTAGCGGAAATGTGTTACGCAAAACTGATTCGCGTTGATTAACCAGTGCTGATAAACCCCTTAGAATTTGCTTAGAAATGAATTTACAACCGGGGTAGCTCGATAGTGAAAACCGTTGGCGAACCCGCCTCCGACTGCACGCTGAGCTGCCCCCGGTGCAGACGCACGATCTGCTCGACAAGGGACAGCCCCACGCCGTAGCCACGTACCTGATCGGCGGTTTGGCGGCTGCGGTAGAAGGGCTCGAACAGGTAGGGCTGCTCCTCCGCCGGGATAGGCGGCCCCTCGTTGGCAACCGTCAGCCGCACGGCCCGGCCCGTTAGCTGAACGGCCACCTGCGCCTGCCCGTCCGGGGCGAATTTGCAGGCATTTTCGGTGAGGTTTTTCAGAGCTGTTGCCAGCAGCGTGCGGTTGCCCGGTATCGCCAGTTGATCGGGGTCGTCGGGCAACGTACCCAGCGTCACCGTAACCCGGAAGCGCGGGTTGAGCGCGCTCACCGTATCGCGGATATCCCAGGCCAGTTCGTCGACCCGAACCAGATCCGTCAGCATCCCCACGGCGGCGTCCTGTTGCACCTGCGACAGTTGCAGCAGCTCGTGCGTCAGCGTGGCCAGCTCGCTCACGTCGTCGAGCACCGAACGAATGGTTGCCTGATAGGCGGCGGGCTCGCGGGGTTTGAGCAGGCTTACCTCCAGTTGTGAACTGATCTGCGTGAGGGGGTTCTTCAACTCATGCGACACGTTGGCCACAAACAGCCGCTGCAGCCGGAACGACTCACCCACCCGGTCGAGCAGCCGGTTGATGGTGCCCGACAGGCGACTAATTTCGTCGGCGTCGGGCCTGACCGGCAGGCGTTCGTCGCGGTTGTTTGGGAAAATATGGCTCAGCGTGTTGTCGATCTGTTGCACGGGACGCATCGCATCGCCCGCGAAAATCCAGCCCGCCAGCGTGGTGATGCCGATGATAAGCCCCAACAGTCCGGTCAGGGCCCAGCGCAGCCGATACAGAAAATCGTCGCCATAGACGTTCTGGGCGCTCGCTACCACCACAAAGGCACCGTCGGCCGTGAGGTAGCGGCTCCCCGAGAGGTAGTAACCATCCTGCCGAAAATCTTTCTGCCGAACCCGCCGGATGTCGTCCAGCGTGCGTTTCGGGATGGTAAGCGACAGGGATTCGTTGGTGGAGAAGATGAGCGTATCCCGCCCGTTGTAGATCAGCACCTTCTGGTTGGGCAACTGATCCCGACGGATGCGGTTGAGCTGCCGGATCAGGTCGGCGTCGAGGCGGTGGCGGATGAGCATATCGCCCATCGTGTTGGCTTTCCGGTCGAGCCGCCGGTAAAAATCCGACGAGATAAAATACCAGCAAAACGCATAAATGCTGACGAACGTGAGCAGCAGGATGCTGGTTACCAGCCCCGTAAACCGAACGATCAGCCGACTCCGAATGGTCATCTATTCTTCCTTAAACACGTAGCCCATGCCAAACTGCGTATGAATCAGCTTCGTCGGGAAGTTACGGTCGAGTTTCTTCCGTAAATAGTTGATATACACCTCCACCACGTTGGTGCCCGTGTCGAAGTTCAGGTCCCAGACGTGCTCGGCAATGGTCGGTTTCGAAACAACCCGCCCCTGGTTCCGCATCAGAAACTCCAGCAGCGTAAACTCCCTGGCTGTCAGCTCGATAGGTTGCCCTTCGCGCATCACCGTTTTGGCGTCCAGATTCAGCTCGACCCCGCCGTAGCGCAGGGTTTGGGCCGTCATGGCCACCTGCGTGCCGCGTTTGGTGAGCGAACGTACCCGCGCCAGCAACTCGGTAAACTGAAACGGCTTGGTCAGGTACTGATCGGCCCCCGAGTCGAAGCCCATCACTTTGTCGTCGGTTTCGCCCAGCGCCGTCAGCATCAGCACGGGCGTGGCCAGGCCTTCGGCCCGCAGTTGCTTCACCAGTTCAAAGCCGTTCATGCCCGGCAGCACCACGTCGGTGATAATAAGCGCGTAATTGGTTTTGAGCGCCAGCCGCCGCGCAATGAGACCGTCATAGGCCACGTCGACCTCAAACTGACTTTCTTCCAGCCCCTGCCGGATCGCCTGCACGGTTTTGGGTTCGTCTTCAACAAGCAGCAGTTTCATAAGCACCAAGTCGTTTCTGTCTATAACAAAGGCCGGGCACACTCGTCCCGGTTCGTAGGCTCTAATTAAATTCTAAGCTTTCCTTAAGCCACCTCTTAATGGGGCGGGCCTCTTTTGGGGATAACCGTTGCTACGGCAACCTAAACGCCACCCATTATGCTGACGACCATTTTGATTAGCGCGGGCATCGGCCTGATCGCCTTGCTGAGTTACCTCACCAGTGCGAAGTTTGGCTGCCACTCATCGCAGACCGGCCCACTGCCTCCGCATTACGAGCAACTGCTCCGCCATCGCCGGCAGCCGCTCCAGCCCAGTCGTGATGACGATACGGCGGCCTACCCCGCCGAAACGGAGCAGGCCGTCTCCGACCGCCCGGCCAACGTACCCCGGTAGCGGCTACAGCACCGGGGTGAGCACCTCGCTCATCTGCCGGAGCAGCGTTTCGACGTCGGGTTGCCGGGCCAGCCGGTAGCGGGCAAACGACGGCCCCGGCCCCACTTTCAGCGTGTAAGCCCAGTTGGGCAACTGCCGGAACATATCTTCGTCGGTGGTGTCGTCGCCGATGCTCATGATGAAGTCGTAGGGCTTCTGTTCGGTCAGGGCGAGGGCCACCGTGCCTTTGCTGTGCTGCGCCGGTTTCACCTCCACCACCTTACTGCCCTGAATGACGCTGAGCGGCACCACCGCCGCCGACCCGCGCAGGGTGGTGGCCAGATCAACCGCCCGGGCTTCCACGTCGTCGGCGTCGACCATGCGGTAGTGCCAGGCAATGGCCGTTTCTTTCTCTTCCACAAACGAGCCGGGAAACTGCCGCACGTACTGTTGGAGGGTGTCGCGGATGGGCGCCAGCCAGTCGGGCGTCGAGAGGTCGAGGGTCTCCCACGATTGCTCCGGCTTTTTTAGAAAAGCGCCGTGCTCGGCTACCAGATAGACCCGCAGCCCGGCAAAGGTTTTTTCCAGAAAGGCCCGGTTTCGCCCGCTGATAACCACCAGGTCGCTGTGTTGGGCCAGCTCGTTGAGCGTCAGGCGCAGCGTGGCCGACGGGCGGGCATCGGCCGGATTATTCACGATGGGGGCCAGGGTGCCGTCGAAATCAACCAGCAGTAGCCGACAACTAGCCTGCCCGAACGCCTGACTGAAGGTGTCGAGTGGCAGGTTGGTTTCCAGCGCGGGGCGGGGCGCCTGACTATCGGCAATGGCCGCCAGGAAATCGTGACTCCACCGGAATACGTTGTGGTTTTGCAGGTGGTGCCGCATCTGGTTCATGCGCAACGCCTGCTCGGGTTCGGGCATGGTGAGGCCCTGCTGAATGGCGTCGGCCACCTCCTGTGTATCGGTTGGGTTGATGATGATGGCATCGGTCAGCTCCTGCGCGGCACCCGCCAACTCACTCAACACGAGCGCGCCCCGCTGATCGTATCGACTCGCCACAAACTCTTTGCAGACCAGGTTCATGCCGTCGCGGATGGGCGTAATCAGGGCTACGTCGCAGGCGGTGTAGAGCGCGAGCAGTTCGGTGAAGGTAAGCGAAGCGTAGGTATACACGATGGGCCGCCAGCCGATGCCGCCAAACCGACCGTTGATCCGCCCCACCGTCTCTTCAATTTCCCGTTTCAGCTCCTGATACTGCCCGATCTGGTCGCGCGAGGGCACCACCGTCATCACGAACGTAACCTTGTTGTGCCAGTCGGGGTATTGGGTCAGAAACCGCTCGTAGCCCTGAAGGCGGTAGGTGATGCCTTTGGTGTAATCGAGCCGGTCGACCGAAAAAATAAGCCGGTTGTGGCCCAGTAGCCGTTGGTACCGCTGCCGGATGCTGGTGACGGTGTCGGTCTGGGCGCTGCCATCGAACTTGGTAAAATCGACGCTGATCGGGAAGTCGCGCACCAGTACCGACCGGTCGGGCAGCACCACGCGCTGCTCCAGTATGGGCAGGTTGAGCACTTCGGCCACGCTGTGCAGAAAATGCTGCCCGTAGTCGGGCGTATGAAAGCCCACCACGTCGGCCCCAAGCGCCCCCTGAATCAGCTGTTGACGCCACAGACGGGGCAACAGTTTCACGATCTCGTAGGTCGGGAAAGGGATATGGAAAAAATAGCCGATGGTGGCGTCGGGTAGCGCTTGCCGCACCAGCTCAGGCAGCAGCATAAGCTGAAAATCGTGAATCCAGATCAGATCGCCCGGCTGGGCGAGGTTCGTCAGCACATCGCGGAAATGGCCGTTGGCTTGCTGGTAATGGGCAAAATCGGCTTCCTGAAAGGAGGCGTACGACGGAAAATAATGGAACAGCGGCCAGAGCAGGTTGTTGCTGAAGCCTTCGTAAAACCCCTGATTAACGGCCTCGTCCAGAAACACCGGGTGGGCCACAAACGCTTCGTTCTCCAGCACGGCGGGGTCTACCTCGCGTAGCACCGATTCGCCATGCCCGACCCAGTGAATTTTGGTCGGTTGCCCGTCGGTCTGACCCAGCCGTTCGGCCATCGACAGCACCGCCGATACCAGCCCGCCCGAATTCTGATGCAGCACGGGCCCGTCGGACGTCTGATGGACTGTAAACGGCAGCCGATACGAAACGATAATCAGTCGGTTAAACGCTTGTGGCATGGTATGGTTAGTTTGTTGATACGAATAAGACATACCAACAAAGACGCCCCAGCGCGTTAAACAGACCTTAATTAAACCTTAGAAAGTGCTTAGAGCGGGTTTTTTACGGCCGAAGAAGGTACGTAGCAGACGAGCAAACCGGCTGTCGTACAGGTAGTCGCGGCGGTAAATCCGTTTCGCCGACAACCGGGAAGTGTGGTGCGTCGGGGCCGGGTTTTCCTGAACGGATTGGGGCTGATCGGCCGGGCAAAGGAACCGTTGCGTAGAACTGGCGCCGCTCTGCCGGGGTTGTTCGCGCACCGTCACGGGCGAGGCTTCACAGTCGACCAGCAGGTAATACTGCCGACCCGTTTGGGTGGTCAGTTGGTTCAGGGCGCGGCGCATGGACCGCAGCGTCTGATCGGGATTAGGCAGGCATTCGCTGTCGGCCAGTCGCAGGGCATCGACGTGAAAATCGCCGAACCACATCAGGGCATTGGCAATGATGCGCGCTTGCGAATCGGGGGTTTGCTGCCATGGACTGTAGTCGACATCGAGACAAACGGCAATGCCCTCATAGTGGCAGATGTCGATAAAATGGCGGAGTTGCTGCGCCAGTTTGTCGGTTGGCTCCAGGGCCTTGCCGGCGGGTGCCCCCAGGCGGCTAACGGCGATAATCACCGTGTTGATGCCTTCCTTTTTAAGGCAAACCACCTGCTGCGCGGCGGCATCCAACGTACCTGACTGGGTGAATGTAGGGAGATCCAGTTCGGCAATTCGGTATTCATCGAAAGGCGGATTCACCCACCCCGTATCTTCCCAGTAAAATGAGATGTCGGTGGCAGGCGAATGCAGTTGCGTTGAGCTAGGCATAACGAAGAGTCGGGCGGTCCGTCGGTACGCACTGGGTTCTGCCTGGGGGCGAACGCGGTGCGCATCGGAGGGGGTAACCCGGATGGTTGACTTGTAAATAACTCGCTGTAGTTTAGAAACAGCTTAATCAAACCTTAGAAATTGCTTAGAACGGGGTCGCCTGAAGGACGAAATCTGAAAAAACGGCTTGCTGATCCGGGTTGCCAACCGCCGTGAGCCCCACCCGAACGGCCCGATCCCAGGGGGGCAGGTACGTGCCGTCGACGGGCTGCGTGGCCAGTGGTTGGTAGGTTTTGCCGTTGGTGGCGTAGGCAAACGAAAACAGGTGACCCTGCTGCGCGGTAAGGCGCAGGGTGAGCGATTTAGACCGGGGAATCGGCTGGGTGGTCAGGATGGTCTTCTGTCCTCGTTCCAGCTTCCAGAGCTGAACGGCGCGGTCGGTTACTGATACGCCCAGTGCGTTGTCGTCATCGCCAATGGCCGCCAGTCCGGCCTGTCCGGTGGAGCGTTTGCGGTTGATGGTCGTCGTGACCGTGTAGTTGCCCGTTAGTGTCCGTTGGGCCACCGAACTGCCGCCTTTGGCGGGTTGGGCCGTCAGGTGAAGAGCCCCGCTGCGGAGCCGATAAACCGGCTGCTTAAACACCGACCATTGCCAGCCATCGGAGAGGGTCTTGCCCTTGAACGAGTCGGTGAGTGTGGTGGGGGCGGGTTTCACGTTACCCAACAAAGTGGTTTCGGGCAGGAAACGTACCCAGCCGTCGGCCGTGAAGGTAAACTCTTTCAGCAGCGCCTGCCGACCCGTGTAGACGTTGGTTTGCTTATCATAGGCGTGGTACAGAAAGTAGAATTTGCCAGCTTTCTCAATGGTCGTACCGTGGCCTGGGCAACGCCAGGCACCCTCATCGGCCAGGATCGGGTTCTGGGCGTATTTCTCCCAGGGGCCAAGCAAACTCTTAGCCCGTGCCACGCCGGTCGCGTAAGTGCAACCCGTGCCGCAGCAGCCCGCTCCGGCGTAGATGGCGTAGAAATAATCGCCGTGCCGCAGCATCGAGACGCCCTCCACGAGGTTGCCTTCCCAGGGGGCGGTGTTGCGGAAAAGCTCCTGTTTTTCGCCGGTAAGGGCGGTGCGCTCCTCGTTCATGGGTTGCGCCCAAATCGGCGTTGGCTGCCGGATGCTGTTGCCGTCTTCCTTCCAGATCAGGTAAAGCTTACCCGACTCGTCGCGCATGGGAAAGCCGTCGATGGAGCCGTAGGGCTGGCCCACCAGCGGGCCATGGTCGCGGTAGGGGCCTTCGGGCCGGTCGGCGCTGGCGACGGCCACGCACAGGTTGCCGCCCTTCTTGTGGGCCGTGTAGTAGACGTAAATTTTGCCCCTTTCCTGCGTGAGTTCGGGTGCCCAGAAGTAGTAATCGGCCCAATCGGGCAGTTTCGTGAAGATGTTGCCGACGGTTTGCCAGTTGACCAGGTCGTTCGATTTGAGTAGGGGATAAGCCGGGAACCAGTTCGACGACGTGGCCGACGCCCAATACGTGTTGCCGACTTTGGTAACCGACGGGTCGGGGTAGTCGCCGGGGATAACCGCTGGTTGGGCCCAGGCCGTTGCGGCGAGGGCGGTGGTGAGGCAGGTTAAGAGGAACTGGGTACGTTTCATGCGACTGGTGTAACGTTGATCGGTTGGTGGCTGGGGTTGGTTTTGTCATGCTGACGAAGGAGGAATCTTAAAGTAGCCCAACGCTTAACTAAGAAAGCGTCACGATTCCGCCTTCGTCGGCATGACAAAACCGTCGGGGACATTCAGTTACCTCACAAAACTACTCGCCGGAGGGGCGTTTGAGGTAATCGTTCAGGTTGACGGGTGTACCGAAATTGGGCGTGCCGTCGGTTTTCCAGGTGAAGGGCTGGATGCGGGCCGAGCGGAAATCGCCGCAACCCTGACCGGGCGCGGCGTTGGCATGATACAGCAGCCAGTTCTCTCTCCCATCGCGTGAGGTAAAGAAACTGTTGTGGCCGACGCCGTAGGTGGTGCCGCTGGCGTAAGGGCCGAAGACCGGGCTCTGCGCTTTGGTCCAGACGGATGCGGTGGTCAGACTCGCCGTCGTATCGGCCGCAAGCTGACCCAGCGCGTATTGATCCGTGCCGCAGAAACTGGCCGAGTAAATGACGAACACCTTGTTGGCATGCACCAGAAACTGCGGCCCTTCATTGACGCCGAACCCCTGCCGCTCCCAAGCTAGCTCGGGCGACGAAATCCGGGTACGTCCCCCTTCGGCTGTGTACGGGTTGGTCAGTTTGCAGAGGTACAGTTGCTGGGAGCCGCCCAAGTCATTCTCCCAGCCCGACCAGGCGCAGAATAACTGATTGTTAAGCTGAATCACCGTGGCGTCGATGGCCCAGCGGTTCTCGGGCAGGTTCAGTTGTCCCCGGTCGGTCCAGGTGCCGGTGGTGGGGTCGGCCGCCGCATTTTCCAGCACAAACATCCGGTGCGTGGCGTCGACGCCGTTGTTGTCGGCGGCGTAGTAGATGTACCACTTGCCGTTGAGGTGATGCAGCTCGGGTGCCCAGATGTCGCGCGAGTTGGGGCCGGTGGCGGGCGGCGTCCAGACGGTAACGGGCCGGGCAGCGCCGAGCCGGCTCATGCTGGCGGTTTTGTAGATGCGCAGGTTGTTGCCCGTGGTGTGCATGACGTAGTAAAAACCGTCGCGGTAGGTCACCCAGGGGTCAGGGGCGGGCGAGATGAGGGGGTTTCTGAATTTGCCCACTGTATCGACCGGCGCAACCGGCGTGGTCGTACCCGATCCGTTGTCGCCCGACTTACAGGCAAGGAAATAAAGCGGAAGGAGCAGAAAAAGGTATTTCGTCATCGTTGAGAAGTTGTTAACACAGCGGCTTTTTGTCATCCCGACGTCAGGAGGGATCTCAGCGTGTCATAACTCCCAAGATGGGACACGCTGAGATCCCTCCTGACGTCGGGATGACAAAAAAGCTTTTACCAAAGAACGCACTATTGACTGCCCCCTGTGTCTATGTATTAAAAACCAGTTGCGTTAATAATTCGGGTTCTGGGTCAGGTTCGGGTTCAGGTCGCGGTCGAGCTGGGGAATGGGCAGCAGCTCGCTTTTGCCCTTCACAAAGGTCGAGAAGGCCGGGTCGCGGCTTGCCAGCTGCGGGCCGAGATCGCCCCAACGGACCAGGTCGTTCCAGCGGTGCCCTTCGCCCGATAGCTCCGTCACGCGCTCATGCTTGAGCTGCGCCAGAAACTGCGCCTGCGACAGGCCAGGCCGGGCGGCGGTGAGCGTAGGCAGTCCCGCCCGCCGACGTACCTGATCGACATAGGCGTAGGCCTGCGTTGTTTTGCCGGTGGCGTTGAGGGCTTCGGCATACAGCAGCAGCACGTCGGCGTAGCGAATGTACCGCCAGTTGTTGGGCGAGCGGTAGCCTTCCTCGTTCTTCCAGTGGTCGTTCTGGAACTTCCGGAACCACACCCGCTTATTGGTGGTGCCGTACCGTTGCAGGAAGGTCTGCCCGTAGATTTGGGTGAAAGCCGGGCCGCGCACGTCGGTCGAGTCGAAGAGGAACGAGGCCTCCAGGCGAGGGTCGCGGGCGTTGGTGGTAGTGCGTTCGTTGAACTCATAAATCGGCCAGCGATTGGCTTCGCCATCTGACCAGCCAATGCCGCTGGGACCAAAAAACTGCGCGATCGAGGTGCCGTAGTTCTGGTTGGGCGTCTGGCTGTCATCATCCGTAAACTCGGCGGGGTTTTCTTGGAACTGCCATTCAAACACCGACTCCCGGTTGTTTTCGCTCGTGATCAGAAAGTTGTCGCGGTAATTGGGCATCAGCGAGTAGATGCCTTTGCCTTCGCCATCGGCCAGCCATTGCAGGGGCGTGAGCGCTTCGGTGTATTTCTGCTGCTGCATCTGCGCCTTAGCCAGCAAGGCATAGGCCGCGCCTTTGGTGGCCCGCCCCAGATTGCCGCCGCTGTAGGTTGTGGGCAGGACCGCCGCCGCCTCAGTCAGGTCTTTTTCGATCTGCGCCCACACCTGTGCGATCGTTGCCGAAGCGGGCCGGTCACCCACCACCGACGTCTGCAACGTCAGGGGTACGTTGCCAAACAGCGTGACGAGGTGGTAATAAAACAACCCCCGCATAAACTTCGCTTCGCCGATGTAGCGGTTCTTCAGCGTCTCGTCCATCGCGATGTTGGGTACGTTCTGAATCACCTGATTGGCCCGGTTGACGCCGATGTAATTGTCGTTCCAGATGGCGTAGGCGTTCCCGTAGTTGTAATCAGTGACCAGAAACTGATCCATGTTGTTGACGATGTCGGTAGCCGGGCTTTGGCTCCGCCCTTCGTCGGACCGGATGATGTAGTAGAACGGCAGCCAGCGCGAAATACCGCCCCGGTGCAGGGTGCTGTAGACGGCATTGACGCCCGCCAGCGCATCGGCGTCGGTTTTCCAGAACGACTCCGCCGTTAGCTGGTTGGGGTTGACAATATCCAGACTCCGGTTGCAGCCCGTCAGCAGGGCAACGGCCGATAGACCCAGACAAATGAGTATCTTTTTCATGGTAAAATTCATGATTGACGTGAGTAGGGTTGGTTAAAAATCGCCGGTGATGCCGACGGAGATGACGCGGGGCGAGGGCCAGTGCCCGTTATCGACGCCGCGTTCCTGAATGTTGGCCCCCGTTATGTCTGGGTCCAGGCCTGAGTAGCCCGTGACCGTGAACAGGTTCTGCCCGCTGACAAACACCCGCGCGCCCCGCACCTTCACCCGGCTCAGGAACGCCGCGGGGAGGGTGTAGCCGATCTCGACGTTCCGCAGCCGGACATACGACGCATCTTCAAGCCAGCGGTCTGTGTACGGGAAGTTGTTCGAAACGATACCCTGATCGCCGGTTTCCAGGCCAAGACGGGGGTCGTTGCCGCCAGTATTGGTCGGTGACCACGGGTTCACGTCGGCGCGGAAGTTAGTGTTCTGGTAGCTGTCGAGGCCGCGGCGCACGTCGTTGTAGACCGTGTAGCCGAAGATACCCAGGAATTGCAGGTTCAGGCTAAAACCCTTGTAGCTGCCGTTGAACTGAGCACCCGCCTGTAGTTTCGGCCAGGGCGAGCCCACAAACTGCCGGTCGTCGTTTTGCGTAATCTGCCCGTCGCCCTGATCGGGAATGCCATCGTTGTTGGTGTCGACCGTCAACTGATCGACGTACCGGATGTCGCCGGGTTTGGCGTTGGGTTGAATCAGTTGGCCGTTTGGCCCGCGGTAGTTGTTGATCTCTTCCTGCGTCTGGAAGATACCGTTCGTCTTCAGCACATACCACCGGCCAATAGGGCTACCCACCTGCGATCGGGTGTTGCCGCTCTGGATGTAATCAATATTCTGGCCCTGATTGCCGACGTTCTCGACCCGGTTTTTGATCGTTGTGAAGTTGCCCGACACATCCCATTTGAAATCCTGCTGGTTGCTGCTGCGATAGGTGGCCGAAAACTCGATGCCCTGGTTGCGGATCGACGCCGTATTGACGTAGGGGTTACCCTGCAAATTACCCAGATAACCCGGCACCGGCAGGTTCAGCAATGCGTCCGTCGACAGCGAGTTGTAATAGTTGATCTCGGCCGTGATGCGGTTGTTCAGGAACGACGCCGTCACGCCGTAGTTCTGCGACAGCCGTTGTTCCCAGCGCAGATCGGGGTTGGCCAGCTGTGCCTGATAGGCCCCCACGTTGGCGGTTTGGTCGACCCCAAAAATGGCGCGGGGGTTGTTGTTGATGAAAGCCGTGTAGGGAAACGAGCCGAGGGTCGGTACCACGATGCCCAGTTTGCCATACGACGCACTCACTTTCAGGTCGGAAAGCCAGTCGACTTTGAAAAAATCTTCCTGACTGATGCGCCATGCGGCGGCTACCGAGGGGAAAAAGCCCGTGCGGTAGTTGGCACCGAAGCGGGAATCCTGATCGATCCGGCCCGTCAGCGTGAGCAGGTATTTGTCGTTGTAGGCGTAATTGACCCGGCCCAGATACCCCAGAATTTTGTAATACGTAGGCGTGCCACCGGCCGAGTTGGAAATGCCCGATGCGGCGTCGATCGTCGGGAAATAGGTGCCGCCCGAGGTGGCCAGGTTCGTGCGTGACCCGGCGGTGTTGTCGCGCCGGGCGGTTTGCTGGCTGATGCCCACCACGCCGTTGATGCTGTGCTTGCCAAACGCCCGGTTGAAGTTCAGGGTGTGTTCAAACAGCAGGCTGTAATACCGCGACCGGTCTTCACCCACTGAACTCGGTACCGGGGCGGCATTGTATTGATACACCCCAATCTGGCGCAGGTTCTGGGTGTAGTCGAAGCTCACTTCCAGCCCCGCGTTGAAGCGGTAGCTCAACCAGTCGGCGAACTTGAAATCCAGGTACGCGTTCCCGACGGCCTTGGCGAAATTGCTCCGGTTGCTGGCCAGGTTACGGGCGGCGACGGGGTTAAAGGCGTAGGTCACGGCGTCTGGGTACGTGCCGATGCCGTAGCCCTGCGGGTTGGTGGCGTTCACGTAGCGCGGGTCCTGCACCGGAATCACCGGCAGAAAACCGGCCATGTCGTAGATGGGGTTGCCCGCGGGGAAGTTCTGAATGTTGGAGTTGGTCAGCACCAGGTTTTCGCCCACGGTAAAGCGGCCCAGTTCGTTGCGCGTGTTGATGCGCAGGCTGGCCCGGTCGAAATCGCTGCCGATCACGTACCCGGCATTCTTGAAATAGCTGCCCGAAATCAGGTACGTTCCCGTTTTGGTCCCACCCGACAGGCTGAGGTTGTAGTCCTGCAAACTGCCCGTGCGGAGTACCTGATCCTGCCAGTCCGTGTTGATGGCCGGATTGAACGTCCCTTCGGCCACGCTGGCGGGCGGTGTCTGGCCCGAGTTCTGGTACTGCTGCCGTTGCAGGGCGGCAAACCCGGCGGCATCGGTCACGTTCCAACGCTTGTATATGTCCTGCACGCCGTATTTGGCCGAAAACGACACCCGGGGTGCGCCCTCGCGACCTTGTTTCGTGGTGATGATAATCACGCCGTTGGCCGCTCGTGAACCGTAGATGGCCGCGGCCGAAGCGTCTTTCAACACCTGAATCGACTCGATGTCGTCGTTGTTGATGGTCGGGTTGGCGTCGGCGATCATGCCATCGATGACGTAGAGTGGGTCGGTATTCAGAAAGCTGGCTACCCCCCGAATCTGGATCGACGCCTGCTGACCCGGAACCCCCGTGTTGCGCACGGTCACGCCCGGCGAGAGGCCCTGAATGGATTCGGCGAGCGAGTTGGCCGTTACCTTGTTCGACTGCGCCGGGTTGATGACGTCGTTGGCCCCTGTCACGTCGCGTTTCCGGATTGTCTGGTAACCGATCACCACCACCTCGTTCAGCGTCCGGTTGTCGGGCACGAGTTTGATGCTGAGCGTCGTCTGGTTGGTAATGGCGACGTCTTGGGTCACGTACCCCACGCTGGATACGGTGAGCGTCGTCGCTTCGTCGGCCACGTTCAGCACAAAATTACCGTTGGCGTCGGTCGACGTACCGTTCTGAGTACCCTTCTCGATCACCGACACGCCGGGTAACCCCGCGTTGTTTTCGTCGAGCACCTGACCCGTAATGCGCCTGGCAACGGTTTGGTTGAGCGGCTGGGTCCGTCCGTCCGGGGTACGTGTATACGGGGTACGTTGCGGCCCCGGTAGGGTAGCGGCGGGGTGGTTACCGTCGCTGGGGGGTATGGCATGCAGGAAGGCAACCGTTGTCGGCTGGGCTACGCCATATAGGCTCAACCCCATCAGCACGACGGATAAAGGTACATACCGGTTTTTCATAAAAATGAGTAATTTAATTGATAGAATAAGTAGATTTTACTGGCAAAAAGATAGGTGTGCAGTGGACGACCGGAACGTATTCCAGCACTAAGGGCGCGACCGATAAAGGGGCTTTCGATGATAGACAGGTAACCGTGGCCTGTCGAAAAAAGACGCTGGGTTGTTCATACCGGCTGGCGTGTAAAAGGTATAAGCTGGCGGACTCGTACCCGATCACCTGCGCTGGATGAGTGGGTGATGCGTTCGGGTATTGGCAGCCTTACGTATGGAGAAAACGAAACAGGCAGGAAAGTTTCATTTTTAACGGAAAAACTTTCATTAATTGAGTAAGTCATTCTACGCCAATGACTTGTGGATGATGGGTTCTGCTCGGTAAGTGAGGGAAGTAAAAAGTAAGGAGCTAGATGCGAACTAACCGTAACCGATCGGGAAAAGGGTACCCTCAGGCCGTGCTTGCCAAGCGAGAATAAGGCTATCTTTAACAGCGTCGCTGGCCGTCGTTCAGTATAAACGGGCGCCAGTCTTTTTTGCATAGATATGAACCGTAGAGAAGCCATTTTGCAAGTTGCCATCGCGATGGGCAGCGCCCTGTCGGCCCCGTCGATGGCGTCTATTCTGGAAGGGTATCAGCCACACCGCCGCCGAG
This sequence comes from Fibrella aestuarina BUZ 2, assembly GCF_000331105.1. NCBI lineage: Bacteria > Pseudomonadati > Bacteroidota > Cytophagia > Cytophagales > Spirosomataceae > Fibrella > Fibrella aestuarina. Next base: position 3,466,031 of record NC_020054.1, read on the forward strand.
CGTACCCACAGTCGGACTTCGCGCTACAGCCCGACGAACAGGCGCTGCTGGCCGAAATCGCCGAGGTGATTATGCCGGCTACGTCGACTCCAGGCGCCAAAGCCGCCGGGGTACCCGACACCGTTCAGCTGATCCTGAAAGACTGCTACAAATCCGCGCAACAGGCTCATTTTCGGAAGGGGCTGAATGCGGTAGAGGCGGAAAGCCAGAAAGCCTACGGCAAACGGTTCGTGGACTTGCCCATCGACCAGCGCACCGCCCTCCTGACTCAGTTTGAGCAACTGGCGCTGGCCGAAGCCAAACGCAAGCCCAACAAACAGGAAAAGCTGGCTACCGACGCCGAAACGACCCTGAGCGCTGTCGCCGCAGCGGGCAGCGAGCAGACGGAGGCCAAGCTGGTGGATGCCGAAACCGGCGTGGTGGTGAAAGATGCCGCGAAAAACCCGCCCTTGACGCCCTTCTTCACCTTGATGAAGGAACTGACGATTCTGGGCTATTTCAGCTCGGAGATCGGTTGCACGCAGGCGCTGGACTACGTAAAAATTCCCGGCCGCTACGAGGGGGTGGTCAAACTCAAACCCGGCCAAAAAGCGTGGGCAACGTAACAAAACCTGTTCACCGTTCTCCGTTTTGAAGTCACTGTTAGGATGTCCAGACGTACCTGAGCCAACTAACAGCGCCCTGAAGACAGAGGCCTGACTACTCATTTTTCATGAATCTGAATCTTGACGCGAAAAAAGACATGACCTACGACGCCATCGTGGTGGGTTCGGGTATATCGGGTGGCTGGGCCGCCAAAGAATTAACGCAGAAAGGCCTGAAGGTGCTGATGCTGGAGCGCGGCCCCGACCTGAAGCACGTGGAAGACTACCCCACGGCCATGAAAGACCCCTGGGAGTTTCCGCACCGGGGCAAAATTGAGCTGTGGGCCGCCGAAGAATACTGGGCCAACGCCCGGTCGGGCGGGAAGCCGGGTGAGGATCAGCGCCATATGTTCACGCGTGACGTCGACGTGCCGTATATCGAAAAACGGCCTTACGACTGGATTCGGGCTTATCACCTCGGCGGGCGGTCGCTGGTGTGGGGGCGGCAGAGCTACCGCTGGAACGAGCGCGACTTCACGGCCAACCTCGAAGACGGCCACGGCGTCGACTGGCCCATTCGCTACAAAGACCTCGCGCCCTGGTATTCCTATGTCGAGCGCTTCGCGGGTATCTCGGGCAACAAAGACGGGCTCGCCGTCTTGCCCGATGGTGAGTTTGTGCCGCCCATGCAGATGAACAGCGCCGAACTGAAAGCGAAGGCGGGCATTGAGCAACATTTCAAAGGGCGTCACCTCGTGATCGGCCGCCCGGCCATCATATCCGTCGCCCAGAAAATCCATACCGATCTGGGGCGGGCGTCGTGTCAGTTCCGGAACCTGTGCGTGCGCGGCTGTCCGTTCGGGGCGTATTTCAGCACGCAGTCGGCTACGCTGCCTGCTGCCATGAAAACCGGTCGGCTGACGGTGATCACGGATAAGATTGCTTATCAGGTCATTTTCGACGACCAGCAAAACAAGGCCGTTGGTGTGCGGGTGATCGATCAGAACACGAAGCAGCATCAGGAGTATTACGCCAAGATTATTTTCCTGAACGCGTCGACGATGAACACGGCCTGGATCATGATGCAGTCGACGTCGAAACGCTTCCCGAACGGCTTGGGCAACGACTCCGACCAACTGGGTCGCAACCTGATGGACCACCACCTGGGGGCCGGGGCGTCGGGCGAGCTGGACGGCATGCAGGACCTGTATTACTATGGCCGGCGGGGCAATGGCATCTACATTCCACGCTTTGCCAACTGGGCCGACGACAAGCGCACCGATTTCGTGCGGGGCTTTGGCTATCAGGGACGCGGCGGTCGGCAGGATTGGGTGGCGGGTGCCTCGCAACCCGGTTTCGGCCCGGCTTTCAAAGACAACCTGACTAAGCCCGGCCGCTGGGAGTTCAACATCGGCGGTTTCGGCGAGACCCTACCCGACCCCAGTAACCGCATGCGACTGGCCGACAAAAAAGACAAATGGGGCCTGCCCATCATCGAGTTCGACGCGGCCTGGGGCGACAACACCGTTGGGATGCGCAAGGCGATGATGAACGACGCCGCCGAGATGCTCGACGCGGCCGGTTTCAAAAACATCAAGACCCGCAACGACAACACGAAGAATCAGGGCATCGGCATTCACGAGATGGGCGCAGCACGGATGGGTCGCGACCCGAAAACATCGGTGCTGAACGCCTACAATCAGGTGTGGGGCGCAAAAAACGTGTTTGTCACGGATGGTGCGGCTATGGTATCGTCATCCTGCGTGAACCCCTCGCTCACCTACATGGCCCTCACCGCCCGCGCCGCCGATTACGCCGTGAAAGAGCTAAAGCGAATGAATTTGTAGGTACGCTGCCTGAAAACCTTATAGGTTTTGGAAACCTATAAGGTTTGCTTGTGCTGGGAAAGCAGTCGCGTAATAATTCACAAGGATAACAATTTGGTAATCCTGTGTCCATAAATAGTCTCAGTTTTGTTACTGATATTGATATAAAAAAGCGTTATGAGGAAATCGGGCTTACTACTGCTGGGTCTGCTGGCTATCGCATCTTGTGTCCGAAACGATACGACCCCACTTGTGCCAAGTACGCCTGCTACCAACTTATTCGAGAATGCCGATTGGATACGGCTGGAAATACCCACGGGCCGGGAAGCGTATGCGATTGCCGGCGATATTGATCAGACGTTGCTGGTAACTACGTGGACGAAAGCCTATTATTCGTCTGACCGGGGCAAGACATGGCAGGTGTCAAAAGACTTTCAGGGCCCGATTCCCGGTTTGTATGTGCGCAATGACACAACCTTCGCGTTACATGCCCGCCGCTACAATCGGGAAGGTAGTTTACTCGGGGCCTGGGATGCCTTGTACTATTCACCCGATTATGGCAAAAGTTGGGAGTGGTACTCGAAAACGTACAAGAACTATTTGGACGAAGTAAAACCAATTGCGACAATCCGGTCTACCAACGGTATCGTCTATACGATTAAGCAGAATAGCACGCCTACTGCTCCCGGTTCCAACGTAGCCACGGTAAATCCTTCAGTGATTATCCGGCAGGAAGCCAATACCCAAAACACGATCCGCTTTCCGTTTCAACACAATCTGATGAACCTATACCTCGACGGCAAAAACCGCCTGTACGTAGCGGCGTCGGGCGGCACCTACCAGCCGGAGACAAACAGCTTTTTTTGTTGCACGGATGCCATGCCTGCTGTTGTGTACGTATCTAAGCGGCCGCTGCCTTAAGACAGTCTCCTTCACATACCGTGACAGAGAGGCGACGAGGGCGCAAACGGTTAGAAAGGCGTTCACTAAAAAGGCCGAACCAACTGGTTCGGCCTTTTTAGTGCATTCAGGTACGTTGCCTTACATCGCGCCCGACTTGATATCCTCAACCACGGCTGGGTCGAGGAGGGTAGTGGTGTCGCCCAGGTTGTTGGTGTCGCCCTCGGCAATCTTGCGCAGGATGCGCCGCATGATCTTGCCCGAGCGGGTTTTGGGTAGCCCACTCACAAACTGAATCTTGTCAGGTTTGGCGATGGGGCCGATGATGCGGCTCACCGTGGCCAGAATGTCGCGGCGCATCAGGTCGGCGTCGTGGCCGCCCGAGCCGGGGTCGCCTTCGGTGATGACGTAGGCGTAGATACCCTGTCCTTTGATGTCGTGCGGGTAGCCGACCACCGCGCTTTCGACCACACCCGTGTGCATGTTGATGGCGTTTTCGACCTCGGCCGTGCCGATACGGTGGCCCGACACGTTCAGCACGTCATCCACGCGGCCCGTGATGCGGTAGTAGCCGTCTTCGTCGCGCAGGCAGCCGTCGCCGGTGAAATACAGGCCTGGGTACGTTGAGAAATACGTTTGTCGACAGCGCTCGTGGTCGCCCCAGGTGGTGCGCAGGATGCCCGGCCAGGGGAACCGGATGCAAAGGTTACCACTCACGCCGTTGCCTTCAATCTCCTTGCCCGCTTCATCAACGAGCAGGGGCTGCACACCCGGCAGGGGCAGCGTGGCGTAGGTGGGTTTGGTTTTGGTGATGCCCGCGAGCGGCGAAATCAGGATGCCGCCGGTTTCGGTTTGCCACCACGTGTCCACGATCGGGCAGCGGCCTTTGCCGATGTGTTCGTTGTACCAGTTCCAGGCTTCTTCGTTGATCGGCTCGCCTACCGACCCCAGCACGCGCAGGCTGCTCAGGTCTTTGCCCGCGAGCGGCTCGGTGCCGAAGCCCATCAGCGACCGGATCGCCGTGGGGGCGGTGTAGAGAATCGTGACGCGGTGCCGGTCCACAATGTCCCAGAAACGCCCCGCATCGGGCCAAGTCGGCACGCCTTCGAAGATAATCGACGTGCTACCCGCCAGCAACGGACCGTAGACGATGTAGCTATGACCGGTAATCCAGCCCACGTCGGCGGTGCAGAAGTGAATATCGCCCGGCTCGACCTGAAATACGTTCTCGAAGGTGTACTGCGCATAGACCATGTAGCCCCCAACTGTGTGCACCACGCCTTTGGGCTTGCCCGTGCTACCCGAGGTGTAGAGAATGAACAGCGGATCTTCGGCGTCCATCTCCTCGGCGGGGCAGTCGCTCGTGACCTGCTTCATTTCGGTTTCCCACCACACGTCGCGGCCTTTGCGCATCGACACGGCCGTGCGGGTGTGGGTCATCACGATCACGCGCTGCACGCTGGGGCAGCCAATCAGTGCATCGTCGACGGTATCTTTCATCGGGATGCTTTTGTTGCCCCGCGCCGCGCCGTCCGACGTGATCACCACCGAGCACTGGGCGTCATTAATACGGTCGGCGATGCTCTGTGCTGAAAACCCGCCAAATACCACCGAGTGAATGGCCCCCACGCGGGCGCAGGCCAGCACGGCCACGGCCAGTTCGGGCACCATCGGCATGTAGATACAAACGCGGTCGCCTTTTTTTACCCCGTTGCGCTTCAGTACGTTGGCAAAGCGGCACACATAGTCATGCAGCATCTTGTAGGAGAGCGTCACGCTGGGTTCGGCGGGGTCGTTGGGTTCCCAGATGATGGCGGGCTGGTTGGGCCGGTCGCGGAGGTGGCGGTCCAGCACGTTTTCGGTGATATTGAGCTTGCCGCCCGGAAACCACTTGATCGAAGGCTCCTCGAAATTCCACTGAAGGGTCTTGGTCCAGGGTTTCCGCCACTGAAATTCCTGCGCTACTTCCGCCCAGAAGGCTTCGGGGTCGTCAACGCTGCGTTGGTAGGCGGTCTGGTAGTCGGCAAAGGTTCGGATACGCATAAGGGGTAATGAATAAACGGTTCGTGGTTTTAAAAGTAGCGGGCCAGACTGACTTTACGTTGACCGATTCTATCAAATTTGCTCAATGGCCCCGGTCACGCCCCGGCGGCTCGCGTCAGGCGTCGGCAAAAGCGATCCCAACGCGAGCCACCACCAATGCGTCTCGGATCTCGCCGATAATGGCCGGGTCGTCGATGGTCGGCGGGATGTCGAACGGTTCGCCATCGGCCAGTTGCCGGATGGTTTTGCGCAAAATCTTGCCCGAGCGGGTTTTGGGCAATCGTTTGACCGTGAGTGCGTTGCGAAACCAAGCTAGGGCGCCGATTTTCTCGCGCAGCAGCGTCACCAGCTCCTGTTCCAGCTCGGTCGGGGTGATGGTTTGCCCGTCTTTCAGGACGATGAGGCCAACCGGGCGTTGCCCCCGCAGCGGGCAGGCAATGCCTACCACCGCGCACTCCGCCACGGCGGGGTGACTGCTGACCAGTTCCTCCATTTCGCCGGTCGACAGGCGGTGGCCGGCCACGTTGATGACGTCATCGACCCGGCCCATGATGAACACGTACCCATCATTGTCGACGTATCCACCGTCGCCGGAGAGGTAGTAACCGGGGAAGCGGCTGAGGTACGCGTCACGGAACCGGGGCGTGTCACGCCAAAGCGTGGGCAGGCAGCCCGGCGGCAGGGGTAGCTTCAGACAGACGTATCCTTCTTCGTTGGGGCCGAGTGGTTGCCCGTCTTCGCCTAAAATCTGTACATCATAGCCGCAGACCGGCCGGGTGGCCGAGCCGGGTTTTACCGGCAGCGCCTCGATACCCAACTGATTGGCGACCATCGGCCAGCCCGATTCGGTTTGCCACCAGTGATCGACCACGGGTACGTTGGTGACCAGTTGCAGCCAGGCCAAGGTGGGCGGGTCGCAGCGCTCGCCGGCCACGAAGACCGCTTGCAGGGTCGAGAGATCGTACTGGCGGCGGAGCGTGGCGTTGGGGTCTTCTTTTCGGATGGCGCGGAAGGCCGTCGGGGCCGTAAACAGCACGTTCGCGCCGTAGTCCTGCACGATGCGCCAGAACGTACCGGCGTCGGGGGTGCGCACGGGCTTGCCTTCCAGGATCACCGAGGTGCAGCCGTGCAGCAGCGGCCCATATACAGAATAACTGTGGCCCACCGCCCAGCCAAAATCGGAGGCCGTAAATAGCACCTGACCCGGTTGCAGGTTGTAGATGGCGGTCATGCTGTAGACGAGCGCCACGGCATGACCGCCGTTGTCGCGCACGATGCCCTTGGGTTTGCCGGTCGTGCCCGACGTGTACAGAATGTACAGCGGATCGGTAGCGGCCACGGGCACACATTCGGCTGGCTGTGCCTGCGCGACGGTCGACGCCCAATCGGCGTAGCGCGGGAGGCTCAGGTCAGCTTCGCACTGCGGGCGCTGGAAAAGCAGGCAATGATCGGGCTGATGGGTCGCCAGCCGGAGTGCTTCGTTGAGCAGGGGCTGGTACGGAATCACCCGGTCGAACTCGATGCCGCAGGAAGCCGTCAGCACCACCACTGGCTGCGCATCGTCGATCCGGATGGCCAGTTCGTGGGGGGCAAAGCCGCCAAACACCACCGAATGCACGGCCCCCAGCCGGGCGCAGGCCAGCATCGCCATGGCTGTTTCGGGAATCATGGGCATGTAGATGATCACCCGGTCGCCGTGCCCGACGCCCAGTGCCCGCAGCGCGCCCGCCAGTTGGGCCACCTCGTCGCGCAACTGGCGATAGCTGATGCGCCGCACCACGCCCGTCACCGGCGAGTCGTAGATAAACGCATCTTGCTCCCCCCGGCCCTGTTCCACCTGGTAATCAACGGCGGCATAACAGGTGTTGAGTTCGCCATCAGCAAACCAGCGGGTAAGACCATCGGCGTCGGTTGTGCAGATGCGGCTGGGCGTTCGACTCCAGGGAAGAGCTGCCGCCTGTTCGGCCCAAAAACCGTCGGGGTCGGTCAGGCTACGCTGGTATTGGTTGTTGAGCGGCGGCAAGGTGTTCATCGCGATGATGGATTGGGTCCGGATTCAGGTAAAAAAAGCGGTCGCTGGTCCATCGTGCTGACCCAGGACCGCTTTACTCTGACGGGGCAGGCTGGTCAGTCGTCGTATTCGCCCCGTACGGCGTAGTAGCCAAATGTGGCCAATCCGCCAACAATCAGGGGCATCAGCACGAAGACGACAATGATACCAAAAACGAGATCGTCGGTTTTATCAGAAACCAGTTTGGGCAGGCCCAGCGCCGTTATGCCAAAATAACCGCTGAGGGCCGCCAGTGCGAGCCAGACAACGCCCAGGATGCGTTTGATTCGGTTCATCTATCACGAATGTTTTCGAGTGAAGAAAAAGAAGGGGTTCCGCCAGAAGCCGCTACTCGGTAGCCTGCGGGCGGTTTTTGATGTAAAACAAACCAATCACAAAGCTGACCGACGCAATGACGATGGGGTACCAGAGCCCTTCCAGGTACGGGGCTGCGTAGGGGAGGGTGGCCCCGGCTTTCGCCGCCGTGGCGTTGGCTTCGTTGGCGCCGGTTGCTAGGTACGTTGCCACCGCCGGGAGGAGTCCGCCAAACACGCCGTTGCCGATGTGGTAGGGCAACGACATGGACGTGTAGCGAATCTTGGTCGGAAACATTTCGACCAGAAAAGCGGCGATCGGGCCGTAAACCAGCGTCACGAAAATGACCTGCACGAAGACCAGCCAGATGAGCGTCCAGCGGTCGGCATCGTTGAGGGTAACGGTCTTCTTGATCTCGGGTTTGGCCGGCGCGGCCCCGGAGTCGGACGTTACTTTTCGCTTCGTAACCTCGGTCAGTTTGGTGCCGTCGGTGTAGTCGCGGTGCAGGGTTTTGGTCAGGATCGACACACCGGACAGCTTGGGGTCGGCCGTCAGCACCGAGTCCTGCGTGATGGTGGCGGTGATCGCTTCTTTGTTGGCCAGATTGGTGGTCTGGTAGATTTTCTCGTAGATGGGCCGGTACGTAAAAATGGCCACCAGCATCCCCGCCAGCATGATGCCCTTGCGGCCGATCCGGTCCGACAGCCAGCCAAACACCACAAAGAACGGCGTGCCCATCAGCAGGGCGATGCTCATGAGGCTATCGGCCTGAATGGCGTCGACGTTACACACCGTTTTGATGAAGCTCATGGCGTAGAACTGCCCCGTATACCACACGACACCCTGCCCCATCGTAGCGCCAAACAGGGCCAGCAGCACAAACTTGAAGTTGTAGGTATTGCCAAAGCTTTCTTTCAGCGGGTTGGTCGAGGCTTTGCCTTCGGCCTTCACCTTGGCAAACAGGGGCGACTCATGCATGTTGCGGCGGATGAGGTACGAGACGAAGACCATCAGCACCGACACCCAGAACGGAACGCGCCAGCCCCAGTCGTCGAAGGCTTCTTTCGACAGCGACAGCCGCGTGATCAGGATCACGATCAGCGACACGAACAAACCCGCCGTGGCCGTGATCTGAATCCACGAGGTCCAGAAACCGCGCTTGTCGGCGGGTGAATGCTCGGCCACGTAGGTTGCGGCCCCGCCGTATTCGCCGCCCAGCGCCAGCCCCTGCAACAGCCGGAGTATGAGCACCAGCAGGGGCGCCAGAAAGCCGATGGTCTCGTAGCTGGGTACTAGCCCAATGGCAAAGGTGGCCCCGCCCATGAGCATCAGCGTGACCATGAACGTGTATTTGCGACCGATGAGATCGCCCAATCGCCCGAAAAACAGGGCCCCGAACGGACGCACCACAAACCCGGCGGCGAAGGTGGCGAGTGTCGACAGGAAAGCCGCCGTGGGGTTCCCTTCGGGAAAGAATTTGGTCGCCAGAATGGTGGCCAGTGAGCCAAAGATGTAGAAGTCGTACCACTCGATGAGGGTACCAACCGACGACGCCCCAATCACGCTGATCAGCGAACGGGCTGAGGCGGTCTGGGGCTGTTGTTCTGTGAGCATACAGACGATAAGGAAGGGGTTTCAGGAACGCTGTTGACGGCTGGCAGCCTGGTAACTAAAGCCAAAATGAACTGCCGGGGCGCGCCATATCGGGAAGGAAAGCCCGTCCCAATCATACTCACAGCCGGGGCGGTAAAAAGGGGCAGGTCAGGCGTAGACGGGGCGTTTGGGTGGCATGGGGCCGGGAATGGGCTTACTCTCTTTCGGGATTGGCGTAACTGGCCAATGCGGCAGCTCCGGCCCCGTTCGGCAATAGGCTACTAAGCCAGTAGATTTTATTTGCAAACAGTCGGTGGGCCTGTCGGTTGGAAAGGGTACACAAGCAAACGCCAACGGTATGACTACTGAAGAAAACGACGACATCATCCGGGCCAAACAGGCCATTTCACCCGCCGGACTGGGTGATCAATCCATCGAAGGCAACAGCGGCCCCGGTGCCGAGATAGACGCCCCCGAGTTGGAACCCAATGAGCGGGAAGAGACCTACATGGACGGTGACGAGCCGAGCGCCAATGCGCCGATGACCCACCCCAATCGTAATGCCGACGGCAAGGCCGATTTGGATAAGCCCGGCTATGGTGGTGGCCATTAACCTGCCATCGGCCAGGCTGCCTTACTTAAAAACTGATCTCAACGACGATGAAAACACAAACCCCTAACGCACTGCTTGAGCAGGACAACCCCGCTGTGGCGCCACTGGGCAACAGCCTGGGTATAGACACGCCTGAAGCCACTCCTTATGACGTGACCGACGACGTAAAGGGCCTTAAAACGCTGTTTGTCAATGTCTTTTTTGTGGGTCATCCTGGCCCTGGTAATGACTGGGTGCTGGTCGACGCGGGCTTTATGGGCTACGCCGATTCGATCCGGCGGCGGGCTGCCTCGCTCTATGGACCCGGCACGGCACCCAAGGCGATCGTGCTCACGCACGGCCACGCCGACCATGTGGGGTCATTACGTGAGTTGCTGAAACACTGGGGAAACGTACCCGTCTACGCTCACCCGCTCGAACGCCCCTACCTGACAGGCGTATCCAGCTACCCACCCCCCGATCCGGCGATTGGTGGTGGGGCGATGTCGCTGATGTCATGGGTGTTTCCCATTGGCCCCGAAGACTTTAGCGACGTACTGCAACCCATTCCGGCGTCGGGGAAAATCGACGAGTTGCCGGACTGGCGCGTCATCCACACGCCGGGCCATGCGCCAGGCCACGTATCGCTGTTCCGCGACGAAGACCGGACGCTGTTGGCTGGTGATGCCTTTGTTACGACCAACCAGAATGCGCTGTCAGCGGTCATCAATCAGACCGAAGAAATCCACGGGCCACCGGCTTATTTCACCTGCGACTGGAAAGCCGCCGAAGACTCGGTGCGTAAGCTGGCCCTGCTGAACCCACACAGCGTCGGTACGGGGCACGGCCACTCGATGCGCGGCCTCGATCTGCAACTCGAACTAGGCCGCCTCGTCAGCAATTTCTCAGAACGGGCTATTCCGTCAGAGGGGCGCTACGTGAAAGAGGCCGCCGTGACCAACGAAAACGGTATTGTCTCGATGCCATCGCCTACCTCCTTTGTGGTGGCCCGCGCGCTGGGCATTGGCCTGCTCGTCGGACTTACCGTCTGGGCGGTGAGGCGGTAAGGGTAAGGAATGCACAATGAATAATGGACAATGAATAATGGGCCGTGCGGTGGACCGCTGACGCCAGATTACCGGAGCGTCAGCGGTCCGCCGCCTGGTTCATTATTCATTGTCCATTATTCATTGTGCATTCCCATTACTCCCCCGTAATCACTTCCCGGATGGGTTCGTAGCGTGGGAGTTTGTGTTTGTGTTGCGTGACGTCGCGGAGTTCGTAGTCGATACCCTGCAAGACAGCTTTTTCACGGAAATCGAGCAGAATGTTGTAGATGTCCTGATCGATGAAGTTGGCGTTTCGGCCATCGACCAGCACCGAGTCGCCAGTTCGTAGGCCGTGCAGCGTTTCTTTCAACTGCGGTTTGCTCAGAAAATAAAGGTCTTTCTGGAATTCAATCAGCACCCGGTTGCCCGTGCGGACGACGCGGAACGTGGTCTGGAAATTCGAGTAGAGAATAAAGCCGATGCCGACCACCGTGCCGAGGGCAATCCCCACCAGCAGATCGGTAAAGACAATGCCGAGTACCGTTACGATAAACGGAATAAACTGGTTAAGCCCGTCGCCCCAGGTTTTGGTGAAAATCGATGGTTTGGCCAGTTTGTAGCCCACCATAATCAGCAGGGAAGCCAGACAGGCCAGCGGAATATGGTTCAGGATGGAACCCGCCAGAAAAACAGCCGCGCAGAGCAATACGCCGTGTGTAATGGCGGAGACCCGGGTTTTGGCCCCGCCGAACACGTTGGCCGACGTGCGCACCACCACCGACGTGATCGGTAGGCCACCAATCAGCCCCGACAGCAGGTTGCCCATGCCCTGCGCCATCAGTTCCTGATCGGGCGACGACGTTCGCTTGTACGGATCGAGCCGGTCGGAAGCTTCCAGATTCAACAGCGTTTCCAAGCTCGCCACCAGCGCAATCGTCGCGGCGATTTTGTACAGCTGCGGGTTGCTCAGTGCGCTGAAGTCGGGAAAATCGAAGATCGAGAAAAAGCTGTCGCCCGCTTTCACCAACGGAATACGCACCATGTGTTCGTTGGAATCGCCCAGGTACCAGTCGGGCATGTACGCCCCAAAGAAGTAGTTGAGCCCCACGCCAAGGAAAACCACCGCCAGCGCAGCGGGCAGGTTCTGAAAAAACTTGACGCCCCGCCCCGCCGTGCGTTCCCAGGTAATCAGTAGTACTAGCGAAATCAGGCTGATAACCACAGCGCCGGGGCTGGCCGTGGCGATAGCCCGGTAAATTTCGGACAGCGTATTTTCGCCGTCGGCTAGTTGCTGAAACTCAAATTCCCCTTCGTAGTCATTGTCGCGACCGAGGGCGTGTGGAATCTGTTTCAGGATGATCACCAGCCCAATCCCCACCAGCATGCCCTTGATCACAGCATCGGGAAAGAAGCTGCTGAATCGACCGGCTTTGATCAGCCCCAGCACCAGTTGAATGGCGCCCGCCAGCATGACCGCCACCAGAAACGCTTCGTACGAACCTATTTTTAGGATCGAATCGGCTACAATGACAGCCAGACCAGCGGCCGGGCCACTGACGCTCAGTTCGGAGCCCGAAAACAAACCAACCACCATGCCCCCGATGATTCCCGCCACCAGACCGGCAAACAGCGGCGCGCCAGACGCCAGCGCGATACCGAGGCAGAGGGGCAGAGCCACCAGAAAAACAGCTACGCCAGCCGGCAGATCGTAGCGAAACCATTGGGGCTTATACGCCGCCAAACTTTTAAACGGATTCACAGAAACGGAATGGTTATCAATTTGTGTAGAAAAGAGAGTAGGAACGCCATACCACCGAGTTGACCCGCTTACTGAGGCGACTGGCTGGTATTGGTAAAGGAGAATTAAATCTACATTAAAGATAAGTCGAATTGCCCGCATAAACATCCTATGGTGCAACATCTTACCGACGCTGAGCGCGCAGCCATCACTACCCATCTGACGCAGGACGTGCGCGCGTTGGCCCTGCAACTGACCAAACGGACCGACATCGATGGCCTGGTGGTAGTGGCGCAGATTCAGGCCCGGCAAAAGGCCCGCACCAAACTGCCCGGTTGGTACGCCAACCCGGCGCTGATTTTCCCGCCGCCGCTCTCGGTGGAGCAGGCGTCGTCGGAAGCTACCGCCGCCTACAAAGCCTCGTTGGTGGGCGGGGGTACCTTGCTCGACCTCACGGGGGGCATGGGCGTCGACACGGCCGCCTTTGCCGCTCGTGTGGCCCGCGTAACGTACCTGGAACAACAACCCGCCGTGGCCGCCGCCACCGCCTATAACCTGCTGCAATTAGGCCTTGCCAACGTGGAGACGCAGGTTGGCGATGGGCTGGCGTATCTCGGCAACGTACCTGAGCCTGTCGATTGGCTCTATCTCGACCCGGCCCGCCGCGACGAACGGGGTGGGCGGGTGGTTGGCCTTGCCGACTGCGAGCCCGATGTGCTGACGTACCTGCCGTTAGTGCTAGCGAAAGGGCGAAACGTGCTGATCAAAACATCGCCCCTGCTCGACATCGAGGCCACTTTACGGCAATTGCCCACGTGCCGGGCGGTGCATGTGGTGGCGGTGCAGGGCGAGGTGAAAGAGCTACTCTTTGTGTTGGGCCAAACCGAACGGCCTGCCAGCGCCGTGCAGCTTGTGGCTGTAGACCTGCGCCACGATGGCCCCGTGACTTTTGCCTTCGAACGGGCCGACGAAACCCGCGCCACCGTTGCCCTGACCGAGTGGGCAACCGGCTTACCAACGTACCTGTATGAACCCAACGCGGCGGTGCTGAAAGCCGGTGCCTTCCGGCTGGTGGGCGAGCGGTTTGGGTTGGCTAAAGTGGCGCCCCACAGCCATTTGTACACGGGCAACCGCCTGGTAGAAGGGTTTCCGGGTCGCGCCTTCCACATTGACGCTCTTTGCAAGGCCGACCGAAAAACGCTGCTTGCTCACGTACCCGGCGGGCAGGCTAACCTGACGGTGCGGAACTTTCCGCAGACAGTCGACCTGTTACGCAAGCAGTTGAGCCTGCGCGAAGGCGGTGATGTCTATGTATTTGCCACAACCCTGCCCAACAACGACAAGCGGTTAATAATAACCCGCAAAGCATTACTTTGAGGACTAAACATGGTCTAACCACCAACGATTTGGGCATTGGCTGACTCCTTAGACAAGAACCACCGGGCAGCAGCGCCTGACTCCGACAAAAACTCATCTACACACAACTAACTATGCGTAACGTACTGATTGGCGCCGGGCTTTTCCTGGCCACCTTACCCGCCCTCGGCCAGACCATTTACGCGGGTGACCAGACGATCGACAAGCAAACCTACAAAGGCCTGTTTCTGACCATTCCGATGGCCGACCGGCAGGTAGAGCGCGACTGGGAGGAGCAACTGAAGCAATATGGCCGCCTCACCACCTCGCGCAGCGTGTACCGCGTGACGACCGCCGACATCCGCGACATTTCGTCGGAGCCGGTCAACCTGACGAGCCAGCTCAAAGGCAACAAAAAATCGACGACGCTCTTCGTGGCCTTCGATCAGGGTGGCGGTAACTTCATCGCCCCCGGCAACGGCAACTACAGCGCCGCCGAAACGCTGCTGAAAAATTTTGCTGACAAAACGATTTTCAACGATGAAGTGCGGGGTGCCGAAGAGTCGTTCAACGAGGCACAGCGGGCGCACCAGAAGCTGGTGAAACGCGGCGAAAACCTGGTCAGCGACATCGAGTCGAACCGCAAGGAGAAAGAGCGCCTGCTCCGCAAGATCGACGAAAACGCCAAGGAGCTAGAGCAGTTGCAGAAAGACGTCGAAACCAACAAAACCGATCAGGCCAACGCCCTGACCGAGATGGATAACAAACGCAAAAACGTCGAAGCCGTAAAAGCGAAGAAGCAATAGACAGGAACACGGTTTATGTTCACTGGCCTCAGTTCACTGTCTTCTGTTGGCTGATTAGCCAACAAAGGACAGCGAACTGAGGGCAGCGGACAATAAACAGTAAACCGTGAACCGGAGTTGACATAACGTAATCAACTTATCCGATCAACGTTATGCAGTATTCTGAATTCATTCATGCCGCCAAGGCCAAGCTTGGTGTCGACACCGAGCAAGATGTGCTTGATGTGTCCCGTGCGTTTCTGCACACCCTCACGACTCACCTGGCTGGTAATGCCGCCGACAAACTGGGCGCCCAACTGCCGGGCCCGCTGCTCGATATTATCCGCGAAATCCCGCCCGAAGAACGCGATCAGGGCGAGCGTTTTAAACTCACCGAGTTCTACGAACGCGTGGGCGATCAACTCGGCGTCGATGCCGAAGAAGGCAAGCAAAAGACGCATCAGTTCATGGAATTGCTGGGACAGATGATCACCACCGGCGAGCTGCACAAAATTAAAGTCACCCTCTCCGACGACTACGCCCCACTGTTTGACGGCATGGTCGTGTAGGAGTTTCGAGTTTGACGGTTGAAGTTTGCAGCTTCGGGTTTATAGTTAGCTAACGCAAGCCGACCATGCGCGAGCCAACTGTAAACTCGAAACTGCAAACTGCAAACTTTAACCCGAAGACGCCAAACGGCAATTGTCCCATGCCCCTTCCGCTCACGACGCCTGAACAGGCGGTTTCGGCCATCCAATCTGGTAACCGAGTATTCATTCATAGCGTAGCCCAGACGCCCCACGTCCTGATTCGGGCGATGGTCGCGCAGGCCGACCGGCTCACCGACGTCGAGATCTGCCACATCCATACCGAAGGCCCGCTGCCATACCTGGAGCCCCAGTATCAGACCGCCTTTCGGCCCAACTCCTTCTTTATCGGGGCCAACATGCGCCGGCAACTGGCGCAGGGCATCGGCGACTACGTACCCATCTTTCTGAGCGAAATTCCGCTGCTGTTTAGCCGCAACATCCTACCCGTCGATGTGGCGCTGATTCAGGTGTCGCCGCCCGACGCCCACGGCTACTGCTCGCTGGGGCCGTCGGTCGACGTGTCGCTGGCGGCTATCCGGGCGGCCAAATACGTGATCGCGCAGATCAACCCGCGGGTGCCACGTACCCACGGCGATGGCCTGATTCCCGTATCGATGCTCCACGCCGCCGTGGAGGTCGACGAACCGATCTACGAAGTAAAACCCGGTGCGATTGACGCCACCGACCGCAAAATTGGGCAGTACGTAGCGAGTCTGGTCGAGGACGGCGCCACGCTGCAACTGGGCATCGGCGGCATTCCCAACGCCACCCTGGCCGAGCTGATACACCACAAAGGGTTGGGCATTCACACCGAAATGTTTACCGACGGCATCATCGACCTGGTGGAGCGGGGCGTCATCACGGGCGAACACAAGACGGTGTTGCCCTATCGCATCGTATCGAGTTTCGTGATGGGCAGTCAGCGCGTGTATGACTTCATCGACGACAACCCCGCCGTGGCCATGAAACAGGCGAGCTACACCAACGACACGGCCATCATCCGCCGCAACCCGAAGGTGACGGCCATCAACAGTGCCATCGAAATCGACCTCACGGGGCAGGTCTGCGCCGATACCATCGGGACGATGCAGTATTCGGGTGTGGGCGGCCAAATGGATTTTGTACGGGGCGCCTCGCTGTCGGAAGGAGGCAAGCCCATCATTGCCCTGCCGTCAGTCACGAGCAAAGGCCTGAGCAAGATTGTACCGTTTCTGAAAGAAGGGGCCGGCGTAACCACCACCCGCGCCCACGTCCACTACATCGTGACCGAATATGGCATTGCCAACCTCTACGGCCAAAACCTGCGCCAACGGGCCCGCGCCCTCATCAACATCGCCCACCCCGACCACCGCGAAGCTCTGGAACGGGAAGCCCACGCCCGATTCGGGCCGTTGGGTTGAGGTTGGCGTTTCGGGTTTTATGTTTCGAGTTTTGGGCTTCGAGTTTACAGTTAGCTAACGCGAGCTAATCATGTATCAGTTAACTGTAGACTCGAAACTCCAAACTGAAAACGCCAAACGATAAACTCTATTGACAATCAAAGCACTTTACTGCACTTTTCAAGGAATTGGCCGGGGTTCGCCTCCCGGCCTTTATTTTTACACCTTGTTTTACAGTTCATTACCATTCAGGCTATCGTACGACAAAACGTCATGAGTGCAGAAGCAGAAAAATTGCGGATTTATGACCGGGCCGATAATAAAGGCTGGAAAAAGTGGGGACCTTATCTCTCTGATCGCTCATGGGGTACCGTGCGCGAAGACTACAGTCCCTACGGCGATGCCTGGAATTTCGTCAGCCACGACATGGCGCGCTCGCGGGCCTATCGGTGGGGCGAGGAGGGTATCGGCGGTATTTCCGACAACAAAGGGCATATCTGCTTTGCACTGGCGTTCTGGAACCACCGCGACAATATCCTGAAAGAGCGGTTTTTCGGCCTGACCGGCCCCGAAGGCAACCACGGCGAGGATGTGAAGGAGCTGTATTATTACCTCGACAGCACCCCCACGCACTCCTACATGAAGATGCTCTACAAGTATCCGCAGCAGGAGTTTCCCTACAACAAGCTGGTGATCGAGAACATGCGCCGGAGCCGTCAGGAGCCCGAGTACGAGATGCTGGACACGGGCGTTTTTGATCAGGACGAGTACTTCGACATTGTCATCGAATACGCCAAGGCCGATCAGAACGACTGGCTGGTGACCGTAACGGCCCACAACCGCGGCCCCGCCGACGCCCCGCTGACGCTTCTGCCGACGATCTGGTTTCGGAACACCTGGTCGTGGGGTTACGAAAAATACAACGTGCGCCCTATGCTGACGGGCCTGGCCACGAGTCAGATCGAGGTGAACCACCGGCAACTGGGCAAATACAAACTCTATTGCGAAGAAGCCGACGAACTGCTGTTCTGCGAGAACGAAACCAATACCGAGCGCCTCTACGGCCGGCCAAACGTAACGGCCTATCCCAAAGATGCGATCAACAACTACCTCATTACGGGGCGGCCCGAATACGTCAATCCCAACCGGATCGGCACGAAAGCCTCGGCGCGTTACACCCGTAACGTACCCGCGGGCGGGAGCGTCAGCATCCGGCTGCGGTTTAGCGACCAAACCCATCTGACGCAGCCATTCGGCGATTTCGATGCGCTGTTCGCCCTGCGCAAAGCCGAAGCCGACGAGTTCTACGACGACCTGCAGGCCAGCGCCCTTACCGGCCCCAACGCCAGTCCCGACCTGGTCAATATTCAGCGGCAGGCCTACGCGGGCATGCTCTGGAGCAAGCAGTTCTATTACTACAACGTCAACGAGTGGCTGAAGGGCGACCCCAATATGCCCATTCCGTTTCAGGGTCGCGTGTATGCCCGCAACGAGCAGTGGCGGCACATGTACACGGCCAACATCCTGAGCATGCCCGACAAGTGGGAGTACCCCTGGTTTGCGGCCTGGGACCTGGCTTTCCACACACTGACGCTCGCTCGCCTCGACCCCCACTTTGCCAAGCGGCAGCTGGCCGTTATCCTGCGCGAGTACTACATGCACCCCAACGGGCAGATTCCGGCCTACGAATGGAATTTCTCCGACGTAAACCCGCCCGTGCACGCCTGGGCGACCTGGAAGGTCTACGAGATCGACAAGCAGATGAACGGCGTAGGCGACGTGGCGTTTCTGGAGCGTGTGTTCCATAAACTGCTGCTCAACTTCACCTGGTGGGTGAACCGCAAAGACGTCGAAGGCAACAACATCTTCGGGGGCGGGTTCCTGGGCCTCGACAACATCGGGGTCTTCGACCGCAGCCAGCCGCTGCCGATGGGTGGACGTATCGAACAGGCCGACGGCACCGGCTGGATGGCCATGTACACGCTGAATATGCTGCGAATTGCCTGCGAAATCTCGCTCGTACGACCGAGCTATCAGGATATGGCCAGCAAGTTCTTCGAGCACTTCCTGCACATTGCCTCGGCCATGAACAACCTGGGCAAGCAGCACATCAGCCTTTGGGACGAAGAAGATCAGTTCTATTACGACATCCTGCACACGCCCGACAAACAGGCGCGGCTGCTGAAAATCCGGTCGATGGTGGGTCTGATTCCGCTCTTTGCCGTGGAAGTCATCGACGACGAACTGCTCTCGAAGCTGCCCGATTTCCGGCGGCGTCTGGAGTGGGTGCTCACCAACCGCCCCGACCTGGCCTCGCTGGTGTCGCGCTGGCACGAACCGGGCAAAGGCTCGACGCACCTGCTGAGTCTGCTGCGGGGCCACCGGATGAAGATGCTCATGCGCCGCATGTTCGACGAAGCTGAGTTCCTCTCGGACTACGGCATCCGGGCGCTATCAAAATTCCATGAGAAGCAGCCCTACGAACTGCACATGAACGGCGAACTGCTGCGCGTGAAATACGTACCGGCCGAGTCGGAAACGAGCATTTTTGGCGGTAACTCCAACTGGCGCGGGCCCATCTGGTTCCCGCTCAATTTCCTGCTCGTCGATTCGCTGCTGAAGTTCTATCAGTATTACGGCGACGACTACGAGGTGGAGTATCCCACGCATTCCGGGCAGGTGATGAGCATCCGCGAGGCCGCCATACAGGTCGCCGAACGTCTGATTAACCTGTTTCGGGCCGATTCGACGACCGGCCGCATCGCCAGCCTCGGCGACCTGAACCGCTTCGCTGACGACCCGAATTTTAAAGATTTGCTCTTGTTCTACGAATATTTCAACGGCGACAGTGGCAGTGGCCTTGGGGCTAGCCACCAAACTGGCTGGACTGGTCTCATCGCCGACCTGATCGAGTACTATACCCAGTTTCAGTCGGTGAAACAGGCCGTACCAGTCGGGAAATAATGACCTAGCAGATGGCTCTGTGACGTATATTGTGGTAACGGATACGTCACAGAGCCATTTGGTTTCCGGCCGTGATTATAATTGGTGAGTGCTGAAAAGTGTGTTTAATGTCTTGTTAATCAGCACTTTGAGGATTCGGAAAAGCCCGAAGGCTGGGGCTGGAATAGTGTCGCTGGCCTTAACGTGCCTAATCCACAGCAAGATGGATTGAAACTACTTCCCCACCGCCCGCGAGGCCCAGGCGGCACTTGTCATAACGTACCTGATCCAGAGCAAGAAGAATTGAATGAGACCGCCAGGTAGCCTTATAGCCAGTTGACAAGCGATACGGCTAGGCCGATGGTGGTCTGGCGGTGGTTGTAGTCGATGAGGGTTTCGCCGTAGCCATGTAAAATCTGAAGGTCGCCGCGCAGGTTTCCCGTCACCGGAAACGTCCAGTCGAACTGAACCTGCCCCCGGTTGCGCGTCCCGCCCCGGAGGGAGTGACTACCCACCACCGAAAACATATGGCGGTCTGTGTGGTAGATGACCGTCGCATCGGCCCGGCCGATGTTGTCCGTGATCGCCGGGTTTTCGTCTTCGGCATCGGGGAGCCGTAACCACGGACGAAGCAGCACGGTCCACCGGCCCCGCTCAAAACCGGCGTGCAGAATCACCCGGTTCCAACTGCGCGACAGCGGCACGGCCCGCCCGTTTGACTGATGGTTCAGGGCGATGCCGACCATCCGGGTCCGTAGCCCCAGCAACGGAAAATTGGTGGCGAAGTTGAGAATCGCCTCCGGTTCGTAGTTGGTTTCGCGGAAGGGCCGCGAGAACGTCGTGTTATAGACCTGCCAGTGCGATTTTTGCGTGTAGCCCACCCACAGATCGCCGTGCTTGCCAAAAATGCCCTGTAAGGCCTTCACTTTGAGGCTCAATTGCCAGCGGGCTTCATAGCGGCCCAACGGGATATAGAACGGATAGTTGTAGGTGGGGTTTTCGCTGACGGGCTGTTCGTTGGGGTCGCTCGACCAGCGTCCGGCTGTCACGTACAGGGGCTTGTAAGGCGTAATCAGGAACGTACCCCGGCGCGTGGCCGAGTCCAGTTCCCACCGATCCGACAAGGTGCCAAACACGGGCTTCTTGGCAAACAGGGGGTCTTTCTGCGCGTGGCAGGGCGAGCCACACAGGCCACTGCCGAGCAGCGTGATAAGCCAGCATAAAGGATGTTTCATCCGTTGTTGGAGAAAGTGCACGTACTCAGCGCCGCTGAGTACATACCTGATTGATGACGATTGTTACCAGGATAATACCCGCCAGAGCAGTTGTGCCTGTAGGGAGGCGGCATTCTCGCGGGTAGCGGTGGGGTTTAGCCAGCGGACTTCGGCGGCGAGGCGGAGGCGATTCGAGAGCGGCTGCGTGTACGACAGCGCCCACAGCCAGCCCGCACTCAGTTCCTGCGAGTTGACCGAGCCTTTATAGCTGTATTCTGACCGGATCAGGTACGTGCCGAAGCCAACCGTTGCGGCCAGGCGCCGCCACAAACTGCGCTCGGTCCCCGAGTGCCAGGCTAGAGGCATCTGATACACCAGCAGGATCGGAATGGCCGACACGCTGACGGAGCCGGGTTCGCCGTTGACGACACCCTTGTAGGTATAAAACGTGGTCAGGCCGGTTTCAAGGCCAGTTCGAAACCGGTGGTCGGGGTGCCACAAAGCACGGATCATCACCGACTGCCCCAGCCGATTCGTCTCCGTTTGCCGCCAGGCGGGCGGAATACCGATGGCACTGGCGTACTGCGAACTGCCCACGCCCACCGTTACGACGATGTGGTACGTACCCCGTTTGCCGCCAGTGGTGTCGGTAGGGGGCGAGAACTGCGCCCGGGCTGCTCGTCCGGCAAGTAGGGCCAACAAGCTTAACCCGATGATTGTACGTGCGTGCATAGTCATGGCGCGGTGTAATGGTAGTAGGCAACCGCCGGGGCGTAATTGGAAAGAATACCGTTCAGGTTGGCCTGCTTGACGAATTTTTCGATGAAGGGCGCATCATCCAGTGTCCAGACGAAGACCCGCCGCCCTTCAGCCTGCATGGCCCGAACCTCATCGGTCTGCGGCCCCAGCGTCCAGCGGGGCGCCCAGACGGCCGCGCCCAGTTCGCGAACAAGGGCCGGGTCCAACTCGCAGAGCACGGGCGTATTGGCTTTGTTGGGTAAGGCCCGGTAGGCGGCCACAGCGTCGGTGCTGGGGAGCCCAATCACGATTTGCAGCCGTCGGCCCCGCAGCCGGGCGCGTTCGTTGAAACGCTGTTGCAGGGCCTGTACCCGGTCCATCGGCCCGCTGAACTTGGCGTCGATCCAGACAAACTGCAGGTCGGTATTGTCGACGATGGTTTGCAGGGCCTGCTCCAGCGTCGGAATCCGTTCGCCGTAGAGCAGCGGAAACGAGGTTTGTAATTGCTCGAAGGTGTAGTCGCTGATACCGCCGCTCAGCCCATTTTTCTGGATTAGCCGCTGATTGAGCCGGTTGTCGTGGTAAAGAACCGGTATGCTGTCTTTGGTATAGCGCACGTCGATCTCCACACCCGTAGCCCCAAACCGGGCTGCCCGGCGCAGAATCGCCAGTGAATTTTCCGAAACACCCAGCAAATCGGCCGTCCGCCCACCGCCCCGGTGCGCGATGATCTCAAACGGTTTCGGGTTGAGCGGGCGTCGATACATGAGCGTAATGGATCGGGCGGGGGTACCCGTACCCGTATCGAACGTACCCCGAAGGGCCAGCGTGTCGCCCGCCTGCGGGGTGGCGTTGAAGGGAAGCAGGCTGCCGCCCCGTTTGCGAACCAGTTGCAGCGCCGCCTGCCCCGTGCCCTGGTTAGTCAGGGTGCGCCAGAAGCCCGTCAGGCGCAGGCTGTCGGAAGTCTGATCGATTTCCAGGTTAAAGAAGCCCACGCTGACACCCGTCAGAATCGACAGGGTGTGCACACTGTCGACCCCGTCATTGACCGCCGACCAGCGCAGCACCACCTGTTCGCCAAACGTATCGGTGCCACCCGATACGGCATAAACGCCTTCCATGCTTCGGCGAATGCCCGTGCGAAACGGCCCGCTGCCGGGCTTGTTGCTGAAATCGTACGGAATCGGGGCTTCGTAGACAGGGCGGCACCCCATCACCAGTAGCCACAGGCTGGCCAGGTTAAGCAGACAGGAGCGCATCAGCATCAGTAGTGGATGAAGTTAAAAATGAGTTCGGGGTAAAACAGGGGCTTGTCGAATGTGCTGTACAGCGCCCAGAACTGCCAGTTGTAGCGCGTGTAGGCCCCCCGGAAGCCCATCGAGATGTGCCGTTTGTGGTAATAAGGCTGTTCGAGCATAAAGGTGACAGCAAAGCCATCGCGCTCGCGGCTCCGTTGTGAGACACGCAACCCACCCACCGACGAACCGTAATAAAAGCCGAGAATGGCCTCTACCTTCAGCGTGTATTGCAGGTCAGATGCGGGGCGAAACCCCACCGACAGGTTGGGCATCATGAGCAGCCCCGCCGCCTGGCTGTTGAACACATCGCTGATTTTCAGGAACCCGTGCCAGCCGTTGAGCTCATCGCCGACAGCCAGAAACAACCGCTTCGACAGGGGGAGCGCGTAGCGAAGACCGAGGGTGCCGCTCGTTTGCACGAACTGCGTTTGCAGCCGCCCCGTGGCATACAACCGCTGGCTCAACCCCCGCTGCACCTGTATATCGAGTGCTGGAATGCTGATGCGCAACTCTTCCGTCAACTCGGGTGGGGCGGGGGTGAGGGTAATTCCCACCGATTGCCGCCATTGGCCCGGCAGCGGGGCCTGCGGGAAATAGATGCCCGGTCGGTGCTCAACGGCTGCGGCCGCCGGTTGCTGTGGCTGGCTGTTGTCCTGCTGCCCCCTGCCTACCAGCGGCACCAGCGCCAGACCCACAAGCAGCGCCGCCACGAGCCGTTCGTTCAGGTATCCAGTCATTGTAAAGCGGCGTTGGTTAGAGGGCGCTGCCCAGAACAAGGCTCAGGTACGTGCCACCGGGGTTAACACCCGGTCCACCGCTGAGGCTCACGGCGTTAGTTTCCCAATTCGGCGTGTTAAGCGGGAACAGATAGCCCGCTCGCAGACCCAGCAGCAGCTTCTGGCCCAGGCTACTCTGCCCCAGCCCCGTCTTGCTCACTTGCAGCCCCACGTTCCCTACCACTTGCTCCCGCGTCAGGCTCTGCTGATTGGTGGGGCCGGTCAGATACCCGCTGAACGTGGTGCTCGCGGGGGCCACCTTCGAGACCCGCGTACCAAACCAGGCATAAGCCAGCCCGGCATAGGGGATGCACTGGATGCGATCAGTCCTCCCCAGCACGATCCCCAGCGAAGCGCCGGCGGTGGAGCCACGTACCCAACTGCTACGGTTGGCCTCGGTGTCGGTACCGCTATACGACATAAACGTGACCAGCGTAGCCAACCGGGCTTTAGGAAACACGGTGTACAAACCGGCTCCTCGTAGGAGGTAGGCACCCGATAGGGGCAAGAAACCGGCGTTGCTCAGCTCGGTGTTGAGGCTGGAAACGCCCGGCAACGCCACGCCGACTACCGAGTGCAGGTATACCCGCTTGGTGGGCGGAACGGCCGACGTTGACTGCCCGGCTGCCCGCAGGGCCAGCAAGAGCAGGAGTGAGACAAGGAGAATAGTTGGTCGCATAACGTTTGGTGAAGGAGTAAGAACGCACTTAGCGTCGGGTAAA
Source organism: Fibrella aestuarina BUZ 2 (assembly GCF_000331105.1). Classification (NCBI taxonomy): domain Bacteria; kingdom Pseudomonadati; phylum Bacteroidota; class Cytophagia; order Cytophagales; family Spirosomataceae; genus Fibrella; species Fibrella aestuarina. Next base: position 3,490,522 of record NC_020054.1, read on the forward strand.
GCGCATGACCGCCACATCATCCGTTAGCAGGGTCAGCGTGTCGTTGGCGAGCGCGTAGCGGTTTACCCGCTGCAGGCTATCGAGGAAACGGCGTTCGCCATCACCGGGGCATTGCATCCGGGTGAGGGCAAATGCCTTCGGGATACGGATGCTGCCGTTGGTGAATTGAACCGGCATAGTAAACCTGTTGCAGCCGGTCGTGCCCGATACGCGCTCGTTGGCGGGCTCGATAAGCAGCGTCGGTTTTTTGTCGGGGTATAGCGTGGTCAGGTCAGTGCCCGTATCCATCAGGTACGTTAGTTCCCAATTGCCAGCAGGGGCAGGGCCCGGCGCGTTGGCTACCACACCGGGCGCCGACAGGTTGTTTTCGGCCAGGTACAGATACGGCGGGTGGAAATGATGCGTGAAGACCTTATCCGCGCTGTCCGGGAAACGATGATAGTAGGTCGAGTCGGCCAGCAGCACGACCATCGCGCCCGTTCTGACGTAGTGATTGCTGTTGTAGTAATCGGGCGCTACATAGCCGTTGAGGCTTTTCTTCACCGTCCGTGAAGCCACGTTGCCGAGGTATTTCTGGTAGTTTTTCTGGGCCTGGAGGGCGGGTTTGCTCAGGTCGTTGTATACCTTACGCAGGACCAGCCGCTTCAGAAAAGGTTGTTTTTTAATGGTTTGATCGGCCCCCGCGAAGGGATTGGTGGTGTTCATGTCGTTGACCGTCTGGATCGAAAACGGTACTTCGGGCACCCAGTCGGCCGAGTTGACCACGTTGTAGGCCCAGCCCGCCTGCGTCAGGGCTTCGTAGTCGTAGGCGAAATACAGGTTGCCCGGTTTGGGGCCCGCGCTGCAATACGTTTTAAACCGGATGTCGGCGGGGAGCTTGCCTTGCCGTTGCAGGTTGTAGAGGTGCGCCGTGAGCAGATACGCGATGGCGCCACCCTGACTGTGGCCCATAATCAGTACATTTCGGGTGCCCCGCCGGTAGCTCGAATCGAGCTTGGGCAGGATGTCGCGGCTCAGAAATGCCATACCGACCAGCCAACCCACGTGCACGGCGGCCCTGGGGTTATCGGCGAGGTGATAGGTGAATCTGTCGTTGTCAGCGAGTTGCAGTTCCCCTTTGGCGGGTACCATCGCGGCGTAAAAGTTGGCCAGCCAGCTCGCGCTATTGGCGGTTGTGCCGCGCAGGTTAATCACCGCCGTGTTGCCGCCGTCGCTCCACAGGTCCCACAGATTATCCAGCCCGACTACCGCCGCGCGGTAAACCGGCTTGAAACGCTGAGGCTTGGGGAAGTTGGCGATGTAGGTCGAATCACCGAACTGCGCCGATACTTTCAGCAGTTCGATGTACTCGGCCTTGTCGAAGCCGGATTGCAGCGACTGAGCCGGAGCGCTGGTGAGTACGAGCAGACCCGCCAGGGCAGTAAGGCAGGTCGTGAAGGCAAGTGCCATTCGCTTCATAACGTGGATCTAGTTTGAGGGTTGGTAAAAAGGTGTCGACCGATCAGTCGGGCCGTTTTCTATTGACGGGCAACAACCAGCGATACCGCCCGATTATCCCAGCCCACTGACCGTAGCTCCGCCGATTGCCCGCGCACTTCGCGTACCATCCCGCCGAATTGGTTTCGGTCGAAAAGCCGGACAACATAGCCCGCCGACGCCTGCACCGATGAAATCTGGCGCGCCAGCCCCTGTAAGTCCCTGGCGCGGTATTGGCCCGGCGTCAGGGCGATCATCCGCCCACCAAACCGCTCGTGTTCATACAGATACACAACGGGCCGTCCGCCAGCAGGTGGCGTCACGGGGATGGGCCCTACTGGGCGGGGTGGCTGTATGACGGGGCGGGGCGGCTGGGTGGGCAGCCCGATCCGGCGTACCCGCGCCGACTGGATGCGATCGTCCCAGATTACCAGCCGGGGAATGTCGCCGACGAGGCGGATAGACTGACCGCGCAACTTGGGCCGGTCGTAGGCATATAGTTCGTAGCCAGCCGGCACCCGCACCGACGTTACCTTGCCGGTGATGGCCGGGCCCAGGCGGTTGTAGATTGATTCACCCAGGATGGCCTGCTGTCCCGTGAAATTAGGGTCGGTATACAGCCGGACCTGCGCGCGTAGTACCGCCGTTGGGCCTAAAATGAACGCGAAAAGTAAAGCTGGATAAAGCTGCTTCATGACGTTGGCTGCGATGACTGTTTGACCAGCAAAGCAACGCATCAATACCTCCGCAGGGCGCTTTCGGCCAGATGGGTTAGTTTCACATTCCTGATTTGATACTGAATCAGCCCGGCGGCTCAGTTGTCGATGGCGTTGGCGCGTTGCATGTACTGGGCCGGGGTAACGCCCATGTGCTTCTGAAACGCCCGGTAGAAGGTCGTTTTCGACGAAAAACCCACCTGCGTGCTGATGCCCTCCAGCGTAAGGTGACTATACTGGTTACTCTCCAGCAACTGGCACAGGTGCCGAACGCGGTGGGCGTTGACGTAGTCGCGGAAGTCGAGGCCCAGCACACGATTGAGGATTGCCGACAGCAGATACGGCGGAATCTGCGTGGCAACTGATACATCGGCCAGCGATAGCCGGGGGCGCAGGTAGGGCTGCTGACTGTGCATGTACTGATCTAGCTGCGCCAGCTTGTCGGCCGCCGCCTGCTCCAGGGTATCTCCCTCAGCGGGCCGGGGCGGCTCGGGCAGGGGTACCGCCTGATGAGCAGCATCCGATAGGACGACTGGAAGAGCCGGGGAGTCAGGTACGTTGCCCGTGAGCGGCTGGCGAGTGCCGTTGAGCGAAAAAGCCCCGTAGAGCAGGGTAGGGCGCTGAATAATGTAGAAGCAGATGACCAGCTGCGCCACTAGGTAGGTGATGTTCAGGATCAGATTGCCGTAGGGTGCATGGCGGATGAAGGGTATTTCGGCCAGCCACACCCCATTGACGATCAGGTGTATGAGCACGAACGTTTTGAGCCAATTGCCGAACGCCGGATTGCTGTATGGGGTACGTCCCTCGCGTTGGCGGTAGGTCCACCACAGGCCCGCCGCCAGTAGCGAGTAGACAAAGCTCGACAGGCTGTAGCCGATCAGGTGAAAGTGGGGCGGTAACAAACCCTCGTGTATGGTGAAAAGCGTATTGGGCGCGGAAGCCAGTTGCTGAAGCCGAGCCAGTTTGGCGGTCGCCGGTGAAACGTAAAACGGCAAAAACTCGACCACGTTCAGCAGGAAGGGCAGCAGCAGCCAGCCGTAGCGCCGCCCATCGAAGCGGGTGGTCGATAGTAGCGATGCCCGCGCGTACAGGTAAATCAGCGGGCCAACCAGGTAATTGAGCGGCGCGGCCGTTCGAAACAGATGCGGTACGTGCACAATGCCCCCGTTGGTAATGAGCAACGTAACGAAGTCAATGTAAACGTAGGTGAAGAGCAGGGTGGCCAATAACCGATTGGCATGTCGACCGGGCTGTTTGCGTGTCCAGAGCAGCCACCCGATCACCGTCGACAGCAGGCAGCAGCCGAACAGGATATAAGCTAACAACGATTTCAAAGGCATCGGAGTCAACGTGTTGGGGAAGCAGTTAAGATATAGATGAAGCGACTATAGACCTACCTACTGTGTCAATTTTGTGTAAACGGTTAATTTGTAAACGGGCTTATCAGCCGGGCCGGATGGTTGAGCCTGCGTGCGGCCGGGTGCCGGGGCCGCACGTACCTGACCGCTGGTAGGGCTTTTTTCGGAAACCACTCTTGCCTCATCTGGTGTTAGTGGGCTAAACCGGAATGAGATGCTGAACGTAACACCTGACAATAAACTGAAACGCCTGCTTGTGGTGGGCGACCGCGTCCTGATCAAACCCAAAGGCCCGAGCGAACGGACGTCGTCGGGGCTATACCTGCCGCCAACGGTGCAGGAAAAAGAACAGGTGCAGTCGGGCTACGTGGTGAAAGTGGGACCGGGGTACCCCATCCCCGCCGCCGTCGACGACGAGCCCTGGCGCGAAACCGAAGAAAAAGTGAAGTACATGCCCTTGCAGGCGCAGGAGGGCGACCTGGCCATCTACCTGCAACGCAATGCCATTGAACTCGACTATGAAGGGGTCCCGTATGTGATCGTGCCGCAGCAATCCATCCTGCTGCTCGAACGGGCCGACGACCTTTTCGATTAAACCGATAAACATCATGCGACGACTCGGGTTAGTAAGTATATGCCTGCTGGCATTTATCGTACTCAACATTATGGAAAGTGTAGCCAACCAGAAGAAGTCGCTCAAGGCGATTCTTGACGAAAAGAAAGACCATCGCCGCGTTGTATTGCTTTACGGACGCGACATCAATCAGGGCCACCTCATCGAGCAGCAACAGGCACTCACGGCCGCGCCCGACGGCCTGGCCGAGCGTGACCTCGACGTAATCGTGCTGATCAACAGCGAACTGATGGAGCCCGACCGCCAGTTCCTGATGCACACCTACCACGAGTTTGTGCCCTCCGACGACTTTGCCGGTTACCTGATCGGTAAAGACGGCCTGCTGAAGAAAAAATTCACCAAACCCATCGCAGCCGACGAGCTGTTCAAAACGATCGACGCCATGCCGATGCGGAAAGACGAGATAAAGAAACAGCACGACTAACGAAGCCGTGCCGGGAAAAGGGTCAGCGTAGTTGAGTATCAACTGGTCGCTGACCCTTTTTTTGTGGCTGATAACAAACCCGTTCAAGCGAGGGAAAACCCCGAAAGGCCATGACCACTCTACTAATTACTACACCAACGGGCAACGTGGGACTCGAAACCCTGCGCGCGCTGGCGATGCGGCCTGAACGCCCCACGCTACGCATCATCGGTGGCGTTCGGCGGCCCGAGCAGGACCGCACCCGGCTGGAGGGGCTGGTGGATCAGCTCGTGCCGTTCGATTTCTCGGAGCCCGGCACCGTGGCGGCTGCTTTGCAGGGAGTCGATAAGGTATTGCTGGTGCGTCCGCCGCAGCTGGCCGACGTCGACCGGTATTTCCGGCCGCTGATAGAGGCCATGACCCGCGCCAGGCTGAAGCAGGTTGTCTTTCTGTCGTTGCAGGGCGTCGAAAACAACACGCTGACGCCCCACCACAAAATCGAGCAATTGATCAGGGAAGCGGGCCTGCCGTATACGATGCTGCGGCCGAGTTTTTTCATGCAAAACCTGAGTACGACGCACCGCCGCGAAATTGCCGAACGGAACGAAATTTACATCCCGGCGGGTAACGAACGCACTAACCTGATCGACGTCGTCGATATTGGCGAGGTGGCAGCGCTCGTACTGGCGACCGGGCAACACCTGAACAAGGCCTACGAACTAACCGGAACCGAAGCGCTGACGTACACCGAGATAGCCGCCATCCTGACCGAGGTGCTGGGCCGACCGATTACCTACAAAGCCCCATCGGTGCTGGCGTTTGTGTACCGGAAATGGCTGGTCGAAAAGCAACCCCTCTCGTTTGTGCTGGTCATGGTGGCCTTATATACCGTTGCCCGGTTGGGAAAAGCAGCAGGTCAGACGTCGGTGTTTCAGGAGTTGACCGGCCAGTTGCCCCGCACGTTTCGCCAATTTGCTATTACTAACCAAAAAGTATGGATGTAACGGAAAATCGTAAATTGGTGGCCTTTTCCAGACCACCGTATGAATCGACTGTACTGCCTGACCGTAAGCCTGTTACTGCCTAGCTGTGCCTACGCCCAATCGCCGGTTTACGGCAATGAGTGGATTAATTACCAACAGACTTATTACAAAATCCCGATTGCCCAGCAAGGGGTTTACCGCCTCAGCAGCAGCGACTTGCAAAAGGCGGGCGTGCCCATTGCCGCGCTCGACCCGCGGACCCTGCAACTGTTTCATCGGGGTGTCGAGCAGGCGATCTGGGTGGACGGGGAGACCGACGGCACCTTCGATGCCACCGACTACGTGGAGTTTATTGGCCGGGGCAACGACGGCCTGCCCGACTCGGCCCTCTACCGCCCGGCGTCGGCGCAACCCCATCCGTATTACAGCCTGTATTCCGATACGACGGCCTATTTCCTGACCGCCCGCCTCGATGCGAAACCCGGCAAGCGCATGACCCGCTACACCGACCTGGACCTGGGTAGCGGCGCGACGGCCCTCGTGCCCGAACCGTATGTATGGGTAGAGGAAAGACGGGTGTTTACGGAACAGTATCCGGCCGGGACTATCTACCCGATAGGCGCAGGCTACGGCAACGGGGCCATTCTGAGCAGCTACGACGTGGGCGAAGGCTGGATGGGCAACAGCATCAAACCCCAGAGCACCTACAGCCAGACTATACCCATCAGCCGCCTCTACACTGGTAGCCCCACCGCCACTCCCCGGCTCGACCTGATCGTAATTGGCCGCACGCCCACCAACCACCTCGTGCAGGTGCGTGTAGGCCCTAATGGCCAGCAACGTACGGTGGCCCCGCTCGAACTGATGAACTACGACACCAAACGACTGACGGTGCCGCTGTCGGCGACCGAAGCACAGGGCGACCTGGTTTGTAGCCTGAGTCCGCAGAACGCCAACGACGAGGTTTCACTGGCGGTATTGCAGGCAACGTACCCACAGCAACCCGATATGGCGGGTTACACGTACCGCGAATTTCGGCTGAATCCGGTGGCGGGAGGCCGGGCGCTGCTCCGCCTGACCAACGTGGGTACCAATGCCCGCCTGTATGACGTCACCAGTCCGGAGCAGGCATCCATCCTGTCAGGTACGTTGGTCAACGGTGCGTTTACGAGCGTCGTGCGCGGGGCTGGTGTGGCGCGTAACCTGCTGCTGGTAAGTGAGGTGAAAGCGGTGCCGGCCATTCGGGCCGTGGTGTTTCGAAACATCAACCCGGCTAAGGTGAATTTCGCCATCATCGCCCACCCACAAACGCGGCAGGCCGTGGCCGAAACGCCCGGTACCCTTGCCCGAGACCCCGTAGCCACCTACGCCGCCTATCGCGCCTCGAAAGCCGGGGGCAGCTACGACACCCTGACGGTATCGATCCATCAGGTATACAACCAGTTCAACTACGGCGAACGGTCACCACTGGCCATTCGCCGGTTTGCCGATTACCTGGTCCGGGCGGGTGGTTCTACCGCCGACGACCCCACCAAATACCTGCTGCTGATCGGGCGGTCGTATGATCCGCAGCGGTTTCGGAAAGAGCCACAGATCGACACCCTCGATATGATTCCCAACGGCGGCTGGCCCGGCTCCGACCTGTCGATGGTAACGGGCATTGCCGGGCGACCCGCCTACGTACCGGGCGTCGCTATCGGGCGGCTCAACGTAACGCGCCCACAGCAGGTGCTCGACTACCTCAATAAACTGAAAGAGCACGAAGCGGCCCCCGCCACGGCCCCCTGGCGCAAACAGATGCTGCACCTGAGCGGTGGCAAATCGGCCTATGAACTGGCCCTGTTCCGGGCGTTTGTCGACGACTTTGGCCAACGAATCACCGGCCAATATGCCAGTGCTACGGTCGAGACGGTATCGAAACAAACCGATAACCCGACCGAGGCGATTTCGGTGGTGGCGCAGATCAACCGGGGGGTGGGCATCCTGTCCATGTTTGGCCATTCGAGCCTCGACATCGCCGACATCGACATTGGGTACGTGAGTGATGATCGGCTGGGCTACCGCAACAAGGGCCGCTACCCGCTGATCATCGCCAACGGCTGTGCATCGGGTAATTTCTATTTCTACATCAACGGCTTCCGCCCGTTTGTGACCGATTGGGTGCTCACGCCCAACCGCGGGGCAATTCTGGCCATTGCTCACACGCACAACGGCTTTGCCAGCGCGCTCAAAAACTACGCCGATCAACTCTACGCCGTGCTCGCCGACAGCGCCTGGATTGGCCACACCTTCGGCGCTATTCAGGTGGAAACGATTCGGCGGTATCTGGCTCAAAACCGGTCGGTGTATGATCTGGCCAATGCCGAGCAAATTACCTTGCAGGGTGACCCGGCGGTGCGGCCATTCCCGTTCACCAAACCCGATCTGAGTTTTTCGGAAGGCGGCATCATGGTGAAAACAACGGGCAGTGCCGTGACGCTGCGGGTCGTGGCACTCAACCTGGGCCGGGCTACTACCAAGCCCGCCGAGGTGCGCCTTCGGGCCTACGACGCCGGCGGGCGCATTCTGTTCACAACCAACACACGCCTCGACGCGACCCGTTTCGCCGATACGCTCACCGTAGCCTTCACGTTACCCACCGCCGCGACGACGCCCTATTACGAGCTGTATGCCGACGCCGACGGCCTGCTCGACGAAGAGCGCCGTGATAACAACAGCCTCCGCTTCGATGCCACCGGCAAGCTGGCCGATTTGCCCTTTACGATCGATAACACCCCGCCCGTGGTGGAAGTGGCCTTTGATGGACGCCGCCTCCGCACCGACGAACTGGTAGCGCCTCAACCCACGATTGAGGTGCTGGTAGCCGATGAAAACACGCGGCTGTCAGCCACGGCCCCACCCACGGTCGAACTGTATCTGCAACGGCCCTGCGCACAGGCACCCTGCCCGTTTGAACGCCTGCCGGTCAGACCTCCCGCTGCTAGCTGGGCCAAACGCGGAACCGACTATGTGCTTTCGTACCGCCCCGCTGTGCCCTTCGCCGATGGCGTCTACACGCTGGAAGCCTACGGCAGCGATCTGAGTGGCAACCGCGCCCAACCCTACGCCATCCGGTTCAGGGTGCGTACCGCGCCGGTCGTCACCGAGGTGGCCGCAGCCCCCAACCCGTTCGTCGCCCAGACGGTGGTACGCTACACGTTGGCTGGCGCGCAAACCCCGGCTCCGGCTACGCTCCGAATCTATGATTTAGCCGGGCGCGAGGTCCGCGCCGTTCGGCTGGCGGCCCATATCGGTATCAACGAGTTTGTCTGGGACGGTACGACCGATAGCGGAGCCCCGGCAGCATCGGGAACGTACCTGTACCGCCTCGACCTGCCCGGTTACACCGCTTTCGAAAACGACGCAAACCGCAAGCTGGCGGGTAAGCTGGTGTTGTTGCGATGAGGGTTGCGGCGCTATGGCTCCTGCTGACAGGCCTGATTGCCGGGCTGACGTTCCTCAACCCCAACCATTACCTCAGCGTCGATTCGCAGTATTATCTCTCTATGGCGGGTTGGCTCGTTGGGCTGGATGGTGATCAGTACGGCCATGTCAGCACCGGCTGGGAGAGTACCTTCCCGATTGGCTATCCGCTGCTGATTGGTGCGCTGGCCCGGCTCACGGGTACGTCGTTGCTGGTTGCGTCCAAACTCTGGCAAAGCCTGCTGCTGGGTGGGTTTCTACTGAACTGGCAGCGGCGGCTGGGCAGCACCACGACGCGCTGGATGGGGTCGGTGCTGCTGCTGGGTGGGTTTGTGCGTCTCCTAACCTATACCTGGTCGGAGTGGGCGTTTGTGGTGGTGTTGCTAGAATGTTACTGGCTCACCAGCCAACGTACCCAGCCGCCCGAGTATGCCTACAGCCTACGCCTGTGGCTGCTGACGATGGGCCTGTTTCTGCTCCGGTACGTCGGTGGGTTTGTGGTTGTGGCGTATGGACTGCAAGCCATCGTGACCTATTGGCGCGGGGAGCGCCCCGGCATCCGGCATCGCATTGGCCCCGATTTGTTGTACGTGGGGCTGTCGGTAGGGGGGATGCTGGCCTACTTCGGCCTCAATCAGTACCTGACGGGCTCCCCCTACGGCGGCGAACGCTTCCTGGGAACGACCGAACCGTTGTGGACTACCCTGTCGCTGACTGTACTGTCGCTAGCGAACGAACTGCTTTTGCTCCGCGACTACGTACCCGGCGAATCGGCCACGCTTGTCTGGTTGGGGGTGGCGGTTCAACTCGGGTTGCTGGTTTGGCTCTGGCGGATCGTCCGGCCTCGGCGCGAGACCTTTTTACCACCCGACGACCGACTTCGTCGGCTGTGGCGTGTCTGGGGTTTGGCCTCGGCAACGTACCTGGCGATCCTGTTCACATTGCGCCTGCTGAGTCCGTTCAGCGGCCCCAACGCCCGGATGCTAGCCGTTGTTTCGCTACCCTTGCTGCTGGGCGTCGCGGCCTGGGTAAGCCGTTTCCCCAACCTGACCCTCCGCCGTCAGCTCGCCCGTTGGTGGGCCGTGCTACTGCTGGCCAGCTGGCTCCAACTGCTGCCCCAAGTTAACGTAGAAAGAAAATTGAATCGGTTTTTTTGGAACGCGACACCTTAGCGCCTTCGCGTTCCAAAACCTACCCGAAGAACTCCGGGTTGAAGTTCATTAGGAAGGCCTCATCGGTGGAGCGGGTGAGGGCCGTGTAGAGCCAGCGCACGAACTCCTGGTTTGACTGGCCTTCGGGCAGGTAACCCTGATCGATGAACACGGCGCTCCACTGCCCACCCTGCGCCTTGTGGGTGGTAAGGGCGTAGGCAAATTTCACTTGCAACGCACTCAGATACGGGTCGCGGCGAATGGCTTCGGACCGTTCTTTCTTGTTGGTGATGTATAGGTAATCCTGCGCCACGCTTTCATACAGCGCTTTGTTCTGCTCCTGCGTGAGCGAGGGGGCTGCCGAGTGCAGCGTATCCAGGATGATCTTCGCCTCGAAATCGGGCTGATCGTCGTAGTCGACCATGTGCAGCGTGACGGTCGCAAACCGGAACCCATGCATCTCTTCCTGCCGCCGCACCTTCTGCACCTCCACAAACTCCCCGTTGGCCAGGAACCCCGCCGGCGAGTCGTCGCCCAGAATGGTGTAGTTGTTTCGGGCAATCATGAGCATATCGCCCGCGTCGAGTTCGTCTTCGCACTGATCGATCACCCGCCGGATAAACTGATTATACTGCACCGCCATCTTGTTGGAGCGGCACAGAATCGCCGTGTTTTCGCGGCCGTATTTGTTGTAGGCGTACCGAATGCCGTCTTCCAGCTTATTCAGCGGCATTTTGAACAGGTCCTGAAACGGATTCGTCACGATGCGAATCGACGTGGCGGGGAGGGGGGCTTCGGAACGTCGTCGCTCAATAGGTGTTCAAACGAGACGGCCTTCGGTTCCCCGCCGCCGGGGTTCAGAATCTCGTCGGAAAGCAGCTTACGCAGTTCGGTGGCGTTGTGCAGAATGCCCGACTCAATATCCTGACGCATCACCTCGGTCAGTTCCTGTTCGTAGACGGTCATGTCGAAGGCGCGGGCCAGAAACCCCCGGTCGAGAGCGGGGCTGTAGTCGCGGCCGACGGGTGGCAGCTGAGCCGTGTCACCCACCAGCATGAGCTTATTGCCTTTGTTCTCGAAGACAAATGAGATCAGGTCGCTCAGCAGGCCTTTGCCGCCGAACTCGGCTTCGTCGGAGATCATCGAGGCCTCATCGACGATGAAGAGCGTGTCTTCGTGGTAATTTTTCTGCCGCTGAAACGCCAGCGTACCGGAACCCTGCTCGGCGACCTGCCGGTAAATTTTCCGGTGAATCGTTTGCGCCTGCTTCTTGGAGTAATTGCCCATCACCTTAGCCGCCCGGCCCGTGGGAGCCAGCAGCACCGACTTCATGCCGAAGCGGGGCAGCACTTTGATGAGCGTACTGATGAGGGTGGTTTTACCCGTACCAGCGTAGCCCCGCAGCAGAAAGCAGTCGCGGTAATGCTCAAATTCCTGCGGGGTGATGAACTGACCAATTTTGTCGAAGAAGGAAAGCTGCCCCGGTGTGGGTGCAAACGGAAAGCGTTTTGCCAGCAGTTGCGCCGCTGTTTGCGTCTCATTCATATCCTCTAATTTACGCATTTTCGAGGAGAAAGTAATGGCTCGCCGATGAGGCAGATTCAACAGATTGGCACGGAGTTTTAGGTACGTGTCTACGCAGATGGAGAGGGTGTGGCAATCAGACCCGTTGACACACAGCGCTAAAAAATCCGCGCTAATCCCTTACATCCGCCCCATCTGCGGGCCATTCATATTTGCGATTGCGTTGAAATTCACTTACTTTTTCCACTCCTTACATAACTGCTCCCTTACCATGAACATCCGGCAAATCCTTCAGCGTAAATCCATTAACACCATTTATTCGGTCGCGCCCGGCGAAACCGTCTATGAAGCTCTGCAACTCATGGCCGCCAAAAACATTGGTGCCGTTCTGGTGCTGGACGGCGGCGATTTGGTGGGTATTTTCTCGGAGCGCGACTACGCCCGGAAAGGTATTCTACAGGGGCGGGCCTCGAAAGACACGCTCATCCGCGACGTGATGACAAGCAGCCTCATCACCATTGCCCCCGAACAGCTACTGGAGTCGGCCATGCTGACGATGTCGGAAAAGCACATCCGCCACCTGCCGGTGCTGGAAGGGGAACGACTGATCGGCATTATCTCGATCAACGACGTGGTGAACGCCATCATCCACGATCAGAAAGCCCGCATCAGCTCGCTCGAAAGCTATATTTCAGGCAGTTCGTATTAGTGGTAAGCGGTGAGTGATAACGAGTGGGTGACCAACAACTTAGGCTCTCACCGTTTACCACTCACCACTTACCACTATCTTTGCCCCTCTTTTTAATCAAACACTACCGTAATTGTGACAAACGTTCTGGACGTGCCTCGTCAGCAAGTAGTCAAATTATATGGCAACCGGCTGCGTGCCCGCGTGTGTGGCCTGTACCGGGAGGGTGACCGGCTGCTCATGGTGCGTCACCGGGGCATTGGCCCAACAGATACCTTTTGGTGCCCACCGGGTGGCGGGGCGCAGTTTGGCGAAACCGCTACCGACGCCCTCAAGCGGGAGTTTATCGAAGAAACCGGCCTGCACGTGTCGGTGGGTAGCCTGTTGTTTGTGAATGAATTTTTGGCACCACCCTTGCACGCACTCGAATTGTTCTTCGAAGTAGAAGCCATTGGAGGCAGCCTGAGTATGGGTATGGACCCCGAAATGGACGCCGATGGGCAGATTATCTCCGAAGTGCGCCTGATGACGTTCGACGAGATTAAAGCCTATCCCGCCAGCGAAGTACATACCCTGTTTGCCCGTTGCCAGTCGCTCGACGATGTGTTTCGGCTTCGGGGCTACCTCAATTAGCCAGCAGCGCGACGCCCGCGCCCTGCCCACTACGTTATGATCGTTATGCCCACTTTATCACCAACGGTTTCGGTTCGCCCAGATGCACTCACAGCCGGGCAGGCCGAAAAGTCGATTCTATGCCTCGACCTGGCCCCTCAACGGCTCCGGCTGACGCTACTCGACCCCCAGCGGCGGATGGTGTGGCTCGATGAATACGCACAACCCACCCTGCTGACCGAAGAGTCGTTGCTGACCCAATTGCCGACCCTGTTTGGCGACCACCCGCTGTTGCACTACGATCAGTTTCAGCAGATCCGGGTGGCGGTCAACGCCTCGGCGTTTACGCTCATTCCGAACGAGTTATACCGGAAAGAATACGCCAGCAACTACCTGACGCTCATGCGCGGGCATCAGCCGCCGCCCAACGAAATCGCGTCGGCCTACGAGCATAACGAGGGGTTCACGGTGGTGTTCGGTCTCGACCGCGCCATTACGGAGTTTGTGGGCGGGCAATACCCGTTGCAGCCCATCACCTACGTGCATCAGGCCAGTACGCTCATCCGGGCTACGCAGCCCATCGACAAACAGGAGCCCGAGACGCAGAACCTGTTTCTGCATTTTGAGGAAGAATTTGCGTTTGTGCTTTTCCGCGAGGAGCGCAAACTGCGCTACTGCAATCGGTTTGGCTACAAAAACGTGCAGGACCTGGTCTACTACGTGCTCTATGTAGCCGACGAACTGGGTGTCGACCCCGATACGCTCAATGTGCTGGCCTACGGCGAGATCACCCCCTTTGCCGAAGCCTACATTGCGCTGTCGCGTTTCCTGCCTAACCTGCACATTGGCTCGCCGCCCAGCGGCCTTAACCCCGCCCCCGACCTCGCCGACCTGCCCGAACATCGCTACCTCGACTTGCAGGGCCTGTGCTTGCTAAGCTAGTTTACCGCTTGTTGTTTGAGAGTTGACGTTTCCTCGTCGTGCAACGTGAACTGAAACAACGTCAACCCTTAACCAATAACCGCCAAACCGTTTCAATGTCCCGTATTGCACTTTTCCCCGGCTCGTTCGATCCCTTTACTAAAGGGCACGAAGATATCGTTCGCCGGGGGTTGCATCTCTTCGATGAAATTATTGTCGGTATTGGCCGGAACGCCAGCAAACAACGCTACTTCCCGCTTGAACAAATGATCGGCTGGATCGAGCAGACGTTTCAGGATGCCCCTCAGGTACGTGTCGTGGCCTACGATGACCTGACGGCCAACGTCGCCCGCCAGTTGGGAGCTCGTTTTCTGCTGCGGGGCTTGCGCAACACCACCGATTTTGAGTACGAAAACGGGATTTCGCAGGTAAACCGCTTCGTGTATGAAGAAGTCGAAACGGTATTCCTGATCACCTCGCCGCATCTGGCGCCCATCAGTAGCAGCATCATCCGCGACCTGCACCGCTACGGCCAACCCGTCGATTCGTTTTTACCCTACAAGCTTAAAGAGTGAAAGACTGGCGCAAGCCATATGGGTGCGCCAGTCTTTCACTCTTTATCGCTTTCACTCGTTGAAAAAGCTCCCGTTGCGGGTTTCGAGGAAGGCCTTGAAGGGGATCATTTCCTGTTTCAGAAAACCTTGCTGCGGTAATTGTTCATCGGCGACCAGCTCAACTACCGCCGCTACGGAACCGGCGGTGGTCCAGGAAATGGCCCGCCAGGCTTGCCCATCGATCAGGCGGGGGTGATAGGCCCGGTAAAACTCTTCGCGGGCCAGTTGGCCATTGCGCCAGCCTTCCACCACGGCGTAGACATACACCACGTCGGCCTGTACGGGTGGTTTGGCTTCGGTCAGAATCTGCTCGGTGAGTTCACGCTGGTTTTTCAGGATCAGCTCATAGAGCAGAAAGCGCATCAACTTGCAGTGGCCGGGGTAGCGGATCGTCTTGTAGTTGAGCGTATCGACCTTGCCTTCGTAGGTCTCGCACAACGTACCCAGCCCGCCCGACGTACTGAAGGCCTCAAATTCCTGCCCTTCGATGTTGATCAACTCGATACCATCGAGCGCCGGCACCATCTTGCGCTGCCCGTTGGCGATCACTTCGCAATCGTTGAGGTACTCGTTGATGACCCCCGCCGGCGACCAGGTAAATGAATAGCCCAACAGCCCGTTGGGGTAACGAGGTAGCGCCCCTACACGCAGTTCAATGTCGCGCAGCCGGTCGAATCGCTGCGCCAGATCGGACCCCACGATCCCGATAAGACCCGGCGCCAATCCGCATTGCGGTGCCATCACGCCCTTAGCCGTTTTAGCCATCTCCCGAATGGCATCGGTGGTGGGTACATCCTCGGTCAGGTCGAAATAGTGAATGCCCAGTTGGTGGGCGACGCGGGCAATGGGCAAATTCAGGTTGTAGGGGAGGCACGACACCACGCCATCGGCAGCCTGGAGTGCGTCCTGTAACGCATCGGTATCCGTCACGTCGCCCTGCCGAACGGGAAAGGGTAATTCGTAGGCAGGCGCCTGCCGGTCGAACCCGCTCACGCTGAAACGCTTACTCAATAACAGGCCTACCAGCGAGCCTACTTTACCTAAACCAACAACGACGATTGTCTTCATGAAAGGCAGGAAAAAGGTTGATGAATAGAGGCAAGATACACAAAAAGCCGCCCCAGACGGGACGGCTTTTTGTGTATCTATTAGCTCGAAAGGTCGTTTGATGCGCAGACGTCAGGGGTTGACGATAGGCAGCGAACCGACTAACCGTAAACTTGAAACCGCGGCGGACCGCCCAAACAGCAAACTTACGTTTACTTGGACACCTGGCCACGCAGTGCGCGCGGGATCTCGATGCTGGCTACGGGGTTCGACGCCTGCTCCAGCATTTCGATGCCGTCGACGGGAATCTGACCCACCCGAACAGACTTACCCAGGTCGAGGGTTGATACGTCTACGTCGATGTACTCGGGGATGCTGTCAACCGGTCCACGTACGCGCAGTTTGCGGATACGGGTTACCAGTTTACCCCCTTTCTGTACACCGGGTGCATTACCCACCAACCGAACCGGAACGGCTACTTTCACGGCTTTGTCTGACACTTGCAGAAAGTCGGCGTGAATCAGCGCGTCGCTAACGGGGTGGAACTGTGTTTCTTGCAAAATGGCGCGGTACTCAGCGCCTTCGATGTTCAGCGTAACGTCATAGACGTCGGGCGTGAACAACAACGGACGGAACAAAATAGCGGGGGCATAGAAATGCACCTGCTGACCATTTCCATACAACACACAGGGTACATTACCCTCGGCGCGAATGGCTTGTGATTCCGTCCGGCCGAGATTCGCTCGTTGATACCCTACAATCTCGATTTTTTTCATAATTCGTAGTGCCGAACGTCCACGTTCAGCTTAAGAGATGATACTGCCGGACGTGGACGTCCGGTGCTACTTAGTAGCGTATAAACAGGGAACTAATAGATTCGTGATCACGGATGCGGCCGATGGCTTTGGCAAACAGCTCGGCAACGGACAGCACCCGAATTTTGGGGTTGGGCTGGCTCAGCGGCAGCGTATCGGCTACGACCAGTTCTTCCAGCACCGAGTTGGCGATGTTCTCGTGCGCTTTGCCCGACATCACCGGGTGTGTACAGATCGCCCGAACCGACAGCGCTCCCTTGTCGAGCAGGATTTGCGCGGCTTTGCAGAGCGTGCCGCCCGTGTCGATCAGGTCATCGACCAGCACCACGTTGGCCCCTTCCACATCACCGATTACCTGCATCGAGGCAATCTCGTTGGCCCGTTTCCGGTGCTTGTCGCACAGTACGATTTCGGCGTTGAAGTGCTTGGCAAACGTGCGGGCGCGGTTGGCGCCACCCACGTCGGGCGAGGCAATAATCAGGTTTTCGAGGTTCAGGTTGCGGATGTATGGCACAAATACCGACGTGCCTTCCAGATGATCGACGGGGAAATCGAAAAAGCCCTGAATCTGACCCGCGTGCAGGTCAATCGTCATCAGGCGGTCGGCACCCGAAGCGGCCAGCATGTTGGCCACTAGTTTGGCGGCAATCGCCACGCGGGGTTTGTCTTTCCGGTCCTGCCGCGCGTAACCGAAGTAGGGGATGACCACCGTTACGTAGTGAGCCGAGGCCCGCCGCGCCGCGTCGACCATCAGGAGCAGTTCCATCAGGTTGTCGCCCGGCGGTGGGGTCGACTGAATCAGGAACACGTCGCAGCCTCGCACCGACTCTTCAAAGGAAGGCGACATCTCGCCGTCGCTGAACCGCCGGCAGGTGTAGCCACCCAGATCTTTCCCGTAGTAGTGAGCAATCTTCTCGGCCAGGTACGTCGATTGACTGCCGGAAAAAATCTTGACGGGGTTGAACGATGCCATGAGTGGGTGCGCCTGAATTTTCCGCAAAAGTACGGTTTATAGTCGCATAAACCTATAAGGTTTCAAAAACCTTATAGGTTTGGGTAACCCTCCCCCTCCTGCACTATACGTCTTAGCTCGGCTATTTCCACTTCTAGCTGCTGAATTCGGCAGCGTTGCAGGGCAATCAACTCCTCATGATGCATTGACAGCGAAGGACTGTATGGATGGGTAGTTGACTGATCGAGTTCGGCTGGTAGCAGGTCACGCACCGGAACGCCGAATACGTCGGCTAGTTTGGGCAGGTACGTGTCTTAACGTCCGTTTTGGCGCTCTCTTAAGAGGCGTACGTATTCTGGCGAACGCCAACGGCTTCGGCTATTTCATCTTGTGAGAGCCGACGTTGACTCCGTAGCTGAATCAGAAGCGTGCTGAGTGGGGCGGATAAAAAAGAAGTTGGTGGCTGTTTTGTCAACAATCCGCACTATGTAGAGCATTTGGTACTTATGTATGATGGCTTATCGACCAAGTAATTAATTTTTATCAAAAAATCGAGTATATTAGGCACAAAGTAATGGTCAGTTTTTTGGCAAGCAAACGTCAGTTAATGGGCACTACTCAACTACTTCTATGTCAGAACGAACCGCTGCCGACCGCAACGCCAGGCAGGCCCTTGTGCCGGATGTCGACTTGCCAATCAGCAGACGAGTAAATTAATAGGACAGATTCCCGATTTACGTGTGGAGGTGACACTCGTAGGCAGCACTCACCCCAGCGACAAGGCAGGTAGCTCAGCACTTACTCGGCTTATCTGGCTCCGGAAGCGATGGAGTACTGGTTCAATGATTCACAGCAACCTGTGATCGCCTGGGAGCGTGATGTAGGTACGATGCACATCAGTGCTGCATATACCGCATCCGACCTGCCATATCTGCGCTGCATATGGTCGGCCGACGTGTCGGTTTGCCCAATGATGAATTTAGTTGAATCGCTATGAATTACTGTTTCACAAATCAAGCATATTATCATCATGAAAGACAAG
Organism: Fibrella aestuarina BUZ 2; assembly: GCF_000331105.1. NCBI lineage: Bacteria > Pseudomonadati > Bacteroidota > Cytophagia > Cytophagales > Spirosomataceae > Fibrella > Fibrella aestuarina. The sequence goes on from NC_020054.1 coordinate 3,508,923, forward strand.
TTAACCAGTTTTCAGAACGCTACTATTACCGGCGCAGAAATGCGTATTGTAAAGGGAGATTTATGGGATTACACCTACATGTTTAGGTGTGGTAGGATTATTTACGTCGCCAGCCGTAACATTAATTCTTATCGTGAGGATGCACAATGAAATTGTGCTGGCAGAGGGCCAATACATTGTGCGTTTCAAGAAAACAAATCTCAAGTCTATAAAACAAGTATTAGTGTGTTCAATTTTCACAGCGGTACTTGATGTAATCTATGTCAATTATGGTGAGCATGAAATGGATATTATTGTTTTATTTATTGATCAATATTTTTGCCTTGCGTCAGGCCATATGCCAGGAAAGTAGTAACCTAACATTTGACTGGATACAAGGTAAGGACAGTTCTAGCGTAGGTGTAAACTACCATGATAAGATGAATTTATTTTCTTCAACAGATAGCTTATATATAATATATTATCTAAACAAAAGATTTACGAAAGAGCCAAGCGCATTTGAAAAGAAATGTGTTTTTCGGGATAATAAGTGGTATGCTAATATAGTCGTTCCTAACGATGCAGTAAGCTTGATGTTAATAGTAAAAAACGAAAACAATAAATTAGATAATAACAAGGGCACAGGTTACTGGTTACCCGTAACTCATGACGGTGTTGTTTCAGAGGGTGCTTACGCAACTATTGCCTATATGTATGCTGGCGCTTGGGAGGCACCAAATTACAACTTATCAACTCAGCGAGATAGCGCTCGAATTCTATTTGAACAGGAGTTTACATTGTATCCACAGAGCAAGCGTTTTTACCATAGATATTATTTGTCTACTCTAAGTAAAAGTGGTGAAAAATATAAATCGGAACTTAGTATGTTTGAAAGTTATAATGATTTGGATCAATGGGAGCTATTAATGCTAACGGATTTGTATAAATATAAAAATAACGTCGAAAAAACTAGATTTTTTAATGATAGGTTGTTTAAAACATATCCTGGTGGATTTTGGTCTATGCAAATAAATTCGATGCCATTGCAAAAGGCTTTTTCTGGAACCGACGATATGGTAAAGAAGCGAAAGGCATATGAAGAATTTAAGGAAAAATACAAGACGTTTGAAGATGATGATACAAGGCGATACATTGAACTAAGAAAAGGAATTACTATGCTCAGCAGACTATTGCCTCATTTTGTAGAGTATGATCTGGAGAAGGAATGGCTGGCAGATGTCAATGAATTGAGTGATGAATTCAAAATTCCAACATTAGCCTTTGGTGCTCGCTCATTGAATAGCAATGGCAATGGCCTTGTTGCTGAAAAGTATGCAAAAATGGCTGTTGAACTTATGAAAATGTATTTAGATACAAATGTAAGAAAGGTGACAGAAAGGTTATATTACACAGATAAGGAAGTGCGAAATATACGCGAGAGCCTACTGGCTGACTACTTATACATATATGGCCATAGTCTTTTCTTGCAAAAAAAGTATGAACAGGCCGATACAGTGTTGCAGCAAGCAGCTTTAAAATACGCCAAATCAACAGATATTACGAAGAATAAACTTTATCTCAGATGTCTAATCGAAGCAAAGCAATATAAGAAAGCGCAGTCTGTGATGCGCGGTTTTATGAAACGGGGCAAAGTAGACAAAGAAATGGATGAGCTAATGATAAACTTGCCAATAGCCGACGGTGATAAATATGATGCGGAAGAGGCGGTGAAATACGTGATCCGAGATAAAATAAGAGCGAACATTATTAGAGAAAATATACCTGACATGGTATTTAGAAACTCGCTAGGGGAGAAAGTGTCATTGAGTAGTTATAAGGGAAAGATAGTTATTTTAGATTTTTGGGCTTCCTGGTGCGCTCCCTGTATTGCTGGTCTCGGGGTGCTTGACAAGTTTAGGGCAGACAATAAACTGGATGACAAGGTTGTAATAGTCTGCGTGAATACGTTGGAATACGATCTCAAAGGGCGAAATAGAGCAAACGAGATTATGGCTAGTCGTAATTACTCTCTTGTTAGTTTATTCGACGAGCTGAATGAAGCGCCTAAACAAGCCAGATTCACAGCCTTGCCTACCCGCGTCTTTATTGATCAGTCTGGCCAGGTCCGTTATAGGCAGACGGGTATCGAGGGAAGTGAGACCGAACAGTTAGCCGAACTGGCTGTCATCGTAGGCGAGATCAGGAAATAACGCTATCCAGGCAAGAGCATATGCGACTTTGTCATTATCGTCAAGCAGATGCAATGGACAGCGGCCCTACTACGGCGGTTGAAAGGGCGCTAGGTACGTTCCCGACCGCCTTCATTTCGATGAATCGTTGCCTTGCGATCGATCTTGCCAGTGGCGGTTTCGACGAACGTACTTACAACCTGCCACGCTTTGGGTACAGCATACGGGCCTATGCGCTGCCGGACAGCCTGTTGCACCGCTTGCCACTGGCCCTCAGTTAGCGATATACCTTCGCTGAACACCACGATCCGCTGCCCCAATCGCTCATCAGGCAGCCCCACTACGAACAGGCGAGGACCGAGGTGCCAATCGGCCAATTGCCGGGCAATAATTGCCTCTACAGCTTCGGGTTGCACTTTCACACCGCCCGTATTAATGATCGAATCGGCCCGGCCCAGCAACCGGAAACGTACCCGGCTATGGCTGTCTGATGGTAACAACTCGACTACGTCGTTGGTCTGAATCCGGTCGTAATTCGTAGCGGCGGCGGTAATGTGCAGGCAACCCCGTTCGTCGGTGCCGACGTCGACGCCGGATAGTACCGTAAACAGGTCACTGCGGTCGGGGCCGTTGAGGCGTCGAATGGCGATGTGTGACACGGTTTCGGTCATGCCATAGGTACTGTATACGGGCGCGTCGATCGCCTGTAAGGCAGTTTCCAGCGCGGGGCTGGTGGCGGCTCCCCCCACCAGAATGGCCTTCATGCCATTCAGAATGGGCAACGCTTTAGGCTGCCCAGACGTACCCACATCGGCCAGCATCGTTTGCAGTTGTAAGGGTACAAAAGCCGCAAAATCGAAATGGGTTGTGGCGGGGTCGAACGTACCCAGCGGGTTGGCTGAAGGTTCGACGAGGGTCAGTTCCAGGCCGAGCACCTCGCCCCGAACGAGCATCATTACGCCCGCAATGTAATCCGTATTGAGGCAGACCAACGCCCGATCGCCCGGCTCCAACCCGAAAGTTTGCCCGGTCAGGCGGGCGCTGGCTTCCATCTGCGACCGGGTCAGGTGGATTGGCTTGGGTAGACCTGTCGAGCCAGAGGTTTTTAGTATAAATTGCTGTTCGCCCGACCGCCAGGTATCTATGAATAAATGATTAAGTGTCATAATGACGAAAACTATTACTTTTACGGGATAACTACTTACAAAAAACGTAGGTGGATATCTCGTGCTCTACTTCACAAACAGCAAACTAACCCATTTGGTGAAATTTTTACCGTTTTTGAGTTTCCTGCTGATCGCCCTGCCCGCGTTTTCCCAGAAAAAGAACGAGGCGTATCAGTATCACATCAAACGAACGAACACCCCTGTCGTACTGGATGCCTCGCTCGACGATGCCGCCTGGCAAGATGCCCAACTGGCGTCTAACTTCTGGATGGTGTTGCCGATGGACACCAGCCGCAGCCGGTTACGTACCGATGTGCGGATGACCTACGACGCCCAGCATATCTACCTGAGCGCCATTTGTTACTACGACAGTTCGCTGATTGCCCGCAATGCCCCGCCTTACATCGTGGAGTCGATGCGGCGAGACTGGACGTTTGGCCGAAACGACAATTTTCTTTGTTTCATTGATCCGTTTGATGACCAGACTAATGGCTTTGCATTTGGTACGAACACGGTGGGGGCGCAGTGGGACGGCCTCATGTACGAAGGGGGCAAAGTCAACCTGAGCTGGGACAACAAGTGGGCGTCGGTGACACGTAGCTACCCCGATCGGTACGTGATTGAGATGGCCATTCCGTTCAAAACCATCCGCTACAAGCAGGGCATCAGTCGGTGGGGTATCAATTTTAGCCGGAATGATCTGAACTCCACCGAAAAATCGGCCTGGGCACCCGTTCCGCTTCAGTTCCCGACGGCTTCGCTGGCCTACACGGGCGTGCTCGTCTGGGATCAGCCGCCGCCATCGCCCGGCCCCAATATCTCGGTCATTCCCTACGCGCTGAGTAGCCTTAATGCCAATTACCAGGGTAACGTACCTACGGAAGCCAAATTCAATGCGGGGCTCGATGCGAAAGTGGCCGTTACGTCGTCGCTGAACCTTGACCTGACCGTCAACCCCGATTTTTCGCAGGTCGACGTCGATCAGCAAGTGACCAATCTCGACCGGTTCGAGCTGTTTTTTCCCGAACGGCGGCAGTTTTTCCTCGAGAACGGCGATCAGTTTACCAATTTCGGTTACGCCACCATTCGCCCCTTTTTCAGTCGCCGAATCGGGTTGGGCGGTGTGCCGATCCGGTTTGGGGCGCGGCTCAGCGGAAAAATCAACAAAGACTGGCGCTTCGGCCTGATGGATATGCAAACGGGGGCCGTGCCTAATTCGGGACCGGCGGGGGAGACGCTGCCCGCCCAGAATTTTGCCGTCATGGCCCTGCAACGCCGCGTCTTTTCCCGGTCCAACATCGGCGTGCTGTTTGTGAATAAACAGTCGATGAATTACAATCCGGTCGGCGACAGGCCGCTCTATTCGGTCTACAACCGAAACCTGGGGTTTGAATACAACCTGGCCTCGACCAATAACCTCTGGACCGGGAAATTGATGTACGTGAAGTCGTTCAGTCCGGGGGTGGTGGGGCAGGACGCCGTGTATGCGGGTAATCTGCAATACAGCAGCCGAAACTGGCTCCTCAACGGCCAATGGGAAACCGTTGGGCCCAACTACACAGCCGAGGCTGGGTACGTGCCGCGCCGGGGCTACAGCCGGGCCACGGGCATTGCCAACTATTCGTTTTTCCCGACGGGCACGCGCATTCTGTCGCACGGGCCGCAACTGTCTGGCTTCTACGTGGTTGACCCCGCCGGGCGGCGCAGCGACTACGAAGGCGTGCTGGGGTACCAATTCGTGTTCCGGTCACGAAGCGCGTTTTTGGTCTGGGCGGCGTCTGATTACGTGCGGCTGTTACAACCGTTTGATCCAACCAACACGGGCCGTGAACCCTTGAGCACCGGCTCTACGCACCGTTGGCAGGCATGGGGTACGACCTTTATCTCCAAGCCGCAGCAGCTATTTACCTATGGGTTTTCGACCCGTTACGGGGGCTATTACGCCGACGGAACCCGGCTGAATGTGACGGCTGATCTGGGCTACCGGTTTCAGCCGTACGTGAGCCTGGCGGTCAACGCTAACTACAACGACATTCGCCTGCCCGCGCCCTGGAACAATACCAAGTTCTGGCTCGTCGGTCCGCGCTTCGACCTGACGATGACCAACACGCTCTACCTGACGACGTTTATTCAGTACAATGAGCAGCAACGCAACATGAACGTGAACGCCCGGATTCAATGGCGCTACAAACCGGCTTCCGACCTGTTTATCGTCTATACCGACAACTACCTGCCCACCACCGGCCTGCCCAACATGGACAACGTAGGGCCATTTCTCGTAAAAAACCGGGCCGTCGTTCTGAAATGGACGTACTGGTGGAATCTGTAAAGTGAGTTTTTGAGTTTTCAGTTTGGTAGTTTTCAGTTGGCTGACGCCTGAACGAGCTTGCGTCAGCCAACTGAAAACTACCAAACTGAAAACTCAAAAACTCATAAACTGAAAACCCAAATTTGCGGTTACCTTCTGCATGGAAGAGGCCAAAATCGTCAATCCGATCTCGCCTGACAAGGTGACCGATCGTCCGGGTTTGCTGGAGTACGCACACACAGCGGGCGGGGCGGTCATCAGGCCGGAAGACAAAGGCAAAATCACGGGTCGGGCTGTAACGGCCATGCGCGAACAAACCGACCTGCAAATCGCGCAGCTGTACAAGCAGATGCAGTTACTGGCCGAACAGGCCACGGCCATTCGCCATCGGGTCGAGGTATCGGAGCGCATTTACAGCGCACATATGAGCTTTGAGCCGATTGTTGGCCAGACGTATTATTTCTACCTTCGCAAAAACGGCACCGATGTGTTGTCGATGGTGGCACCGCACGAATGGGGCCGCAAATTCCCGTTTGAGCGCTGTGTTGCCACCGTCCGTATGCTGGCCGACCACACCTGGGACGTTACCTACCACGAAACACCAATGAGTGAATGAGCAAACGAGTGAACAGGTGAAGCAAAGGATTAGCTAGTCACTCGTTCGCTCGCTTGCTGGTTCGCTCATTCTATTTTATGAGCACCTATAACTGGACATCGATTCGCGAGTACCGCGAGATCAAGTTTGAGTACTTCGAGGGGATCGCCAAGATCACCATCAACCGACCCCACAAACGCAACGCCTTTACGCCCCTGACTGTCAAGGAGATGTCGGAAGCCATGGAGCTGGCCCGGCAGGACGAGCGCGTTGGCGTCGTGATCCTCACCGGCGAGGGACCCGATGCCTTCTGTAGCGGCGGCGATCAGTCGGTGCGGGGCCACGGCGGCTACATCGGCGAAGATGCCGTGCCTCGGCTCAACGTACTGGATCTGCAGATGCAGATCCGGCGTATCCCCAAGCCGGTCATCGCCATGGTGGCGGGCTACGCTATCGGCGGCGGCCACGTATTGCACGTAGTCTGCGACATCAGTATCGCGGCGGATAACGCCCGTTTCGGGCAGACTGGCCCTAAAGTCGGGTCCTTCGACGGGGGCTTCGGTGCCTCGTACCTGGCGCGGGTAGTGGGTCAGAAGAAGGCTCGCGAAATCTGGTTTTTGTGCGATCAGTACAACGCGCAGGAAGCATTGGACATGGGACTGGTCAACAAGGTGGTTCCCCTGGAACAGCTCGAAGACGAGACCATCGCCTGGTGCCGGAAGATCCTGGAAAAGAGCCCCATCGCTCTGCGGATGCTGAAGGCCTCATTTAACGCCGAACTCGACGGGCAGGCCGGTATTCAGCAACTGGCGGGTGATGCCACCTTGTTGTATTACCTGTCGGAAGAAGCCAAAGAAGGCAAGAACGCCTTTCTCGAAAAGCGCAAACCCGACTTCAGCCAGTTCCCTAAATTCCCATGAAAAATTGTTCAAGGTTCAATGGCTAAGGTTCAACGTTGGCTGACGGATGAGCAATTGTGCGTCAGCCAACGTTGAACCTTAGCCATTGAACCTTGAACTAATCACTATGACTGTTGACGTATTGTGCATCGCGGCGCACCCCGACGATGTTGAAATGACCTGTGCCGGCACGGTACTCTCCTTGGTCGAGCAGGGGAAAACCGTCGCCGTTATCGACTTGACCAAAGGGGAGCTTGGCACCCGCGGCACGCCCGAAATCCGATTGCAGGAAGCCGAAGAAGGGGCTCGGCTGATGCGGTTGTCGGCCCGGCATAACATGGGCTTTAAAGATGGCTTCTTCCGGAATGACGAAGACCACCAAAAAGCCCTGATCGCCTGGATTCGCCACTTTCAGCCCACCATTGTGCTGACCAATGCCATTGACGACCGCCACCCCGACCACGGGCGTGGGGCTGCCCTGGTAACCGATGCCTGTTTCTACAGTGGGCTTCGGATGATCGAAACCACCGACCCCGAAACTGGCGAACAACAAGCCGCCCACCGCCCAACGTACCTGTACTCGTTTATTCAGGATCGGTCGTTGGTGCCCGATTTTGTCGTGAACATCACGCCCTATTGGGAGCAGAAACTGGCGGCGATCAAAGCCTATAAAAGTCAGTTTTTTAACCCCGATAGCACCGAGCCGCAGAGCTACATTTCGGGTGAGCCGTTCATGAAATTTCTTGAATCGCGCCACCGTGAGCACGGTCACATGATCAACGTCGAATTTGGCGAGGGTTTCATGAGCAAACGCATGCTCGGCGTCGATGATTTGTTTGCGCTTAAATAAGCCTGCCTGAACGGGTTGGCGGCGAATCTGCTTAAGCTGTTCAGGTACGTTCCCCGCGTCAGTTGCCTGCCGACACGCGGGTGCTGATGCGGCTATATGGTTTCAGATCGACCCCGTTGCGGCTGCGAAAAGCCGTGCGGGTTCGCCAGGGGTAGTTGAGAACCAGGTGATTTATCGCATTGGCAACCAGCCGGACCTGAACCTGTAACATGGTGCCGTCGTTCGTCCAGCGTAAATCGCTGGTGGCGGGCGTCAGCGCCACGCGTTCCTGGCGAACAACCTTGCCCGCCTGCTCGACAGCCCTGACGAGATTGAGCGACGTGTCGGCCATCATCGGCTCCGAGAAACGGATGATCAGGGTGGCTACCGTGTCGGCGATCGTCTGCTTATCCAGATTACAGTGGGTGATTGTCGGCTGGCTCAGCGACGAAGTCAGCGCGCCAAGCCGCCGGATGAACGCCGGATACAGGTCGTTGAGCCTTTGACCGGGCCGACGGGCCTTGTACAGCCGGGTCAATTCGTGGTTAAAGGCCGAACTGGCAAAGAAGCCGCGTGTGGCGTTTTGCAGCGCCCAGTCTTGACTGACGGTGGCGGCTACATCCGGAAAGTAGGTCTGTACGTAGAGGTCATACACCGCCCAGGTCATGTACTCGTTAAACACCCCGACGCTGTCCCGCCCGTACCCGCTGCTCATATCCCACCGGCTGGCCGTAAAGTTTGCCGCCAGTAAGGCCTGATGCTGCGCCGTGGCCGGGTTGACAAAGGCGTGGTCAAGTTCCGTGAACAGCATATGCGTGCTCGAAGCGATTTCCGCCCGCGTAGCTTTGTTGACGGCCCGGCCGTCGAGCAGAAAGTCGGGTAGGGTGATGAAGTCCGTTCCCACGCCCGCCACGGTGCGGTGGCAGTTCATGCGGCCGACCAGCGGGGAAAACACGATGGCGTAGGCGGTTAATTCGCTACGTTTTCCGAACTCATTTTCCAGAAAATGCCGCATCTCGTCATAGCGTTGCGAGGCCAGATAGGCCGTTGCCAGACGCTGGTAATAGGGGAGATGCGCCCGGTAAAACTGGCGGAAACCAGTCGTTCTGACAAAATCCTCAATCAGGTTTAACTGCTCCTCAAACGGGTTGAACTCCTTGTTGGCGTGAAAATCGATGGCCCTGACCAGCCGGCTGTTGGCGTCGAACGTGAAGGCATACGCATCTGTCCGGAAGCTCAGGTAGCTCTCCCATTTTTCCCGCGAATAATTCACCGCAGTCAGCAGCGGATGATGGGCATACGGGTCGAAATGAGCCCGCACGTCTTTATAATAAGCCGAGTGTTGCGCCACCTCCCACGGGTCGGTTTTGCCGTAGTCGGTCAGGGCCAGAATGATGTTGGCGAGTTCGTAGGTCTCCGATACACGAACTGGATTAGGGCCGGGCTGGGCCTCGACTCGCGAGCCGAATCCGGCCCAAACGAGCATAGCGATAGCGACCGACAGCCGCGTCAGAACAAGGGATTTCATACGTGTTATTGGTTGGTCAGGAGAGGTTCAGGGCTTGCCTGATGGCTTCTTTTTTGCCCCGCGAAATCGGTACGTCGGTGCCGTCGGTCAGGCGTAGGAAGTCGCCAAACTCTTTCTTCCAACTCCTGATCCACGTTCTGTTGACCAGATGCGACTGATGGCAACGCAGGAACCCATACGCCTTCAACGACGCCTCGTATTCGTAAATAGGCTTGCACACCAGCAGCGCTTCGCCGTCGCTCAGAAAGAAGGTCGTGTAGTTGTTGGATGATTCACACCGGATAATGTCGCCCACCTTGACCAGCCGGGTTTCTTTCGCGGTGGCCAGCGCCATGCGCGGCTCCTCGTTGGTCTGTTGGGCTTGTAGCAGTTGCATCAAATGCTCCAACTGCTGATTCTGCACTTTTAACCGACGCTGTTTGATGGCCTTGTCTACCGCCGCCTGCAATTCACCGATGTCGATGGGTTTGAGCAGGTAGTCTACCGCCGCGAACCGCAGGGCCTGGATGGCATATTGATCGTAGGCCGTGACGATTATCAGCTCAAAGTCATAAACCGGCAGGCTCCGTAGCAGGTCGAAACCCGTTTGGCCGGGCATTTGAATGTCCAGGAAAACCAGGTCCGGCTGATGCTGATAGAGCAGCGTTTTTCCCGCCTCCGCGTCCAGAGCGGTCGCGCACACCGTCACCTGTGGGCAGTAGTGGTGCAGCAACGCCTGTAGGTTGTCCAGATTAGGCTGTTCGTCGTCGATCAGGATAGCTTTCATGCAAACCAGTGGTTAAAACGGAGCGTCAAGGTGGCCCCGGTCGGTGAGGGGGGCGCTATCTCAAGCTCGATCGGTTGCTCCCGGTTCAGTTCGGTCAGCAGGTTGATGCGGTCGCGGGTGAGTTTCAATCCGAAGCCACCGGTTGGAGCATCGCCCCGAAAACCGTTTCCGTTATCGCTAATCTGAACCAGCATAGTGTCATTTATTCTGTCGAAACGTACCTGAATCCGGCCGGCATCGCCCAGGGCCGAAACCCCGTGCTTGACCGCGTTTTCGACGAGTGGCTGCAATAGCAGGGCGGGGATACTGCCGTCGTAGGGGTTAATCGAATCGGCGAGGCTAATCTGGTACTCAAACCCGAACCGAAGCCGTTCCAGTTTCAAGTACGTATCCAGGCCCTGTAGTTCTTCGTGGATTGAAATCTCGTCTTTGTTGCTGTTGGTCAGCGACTCGCGTAGCAAGCGGGCAAAATCAGACAGGTAGTTGTTGGCTCCCTGAATATCCTGTTTGTTGATAAGCCCCTGTATCGAATTCAGCGCGTTGAACACGAAATGGGGGTTCAGTTGCGCGTAGATAGCCTTCAGCTCGAGTTGCAACTTCGTTTTTTTGGCCAGTTCCTGCCGACTTTTCTGTTTCTGCTGAACGTACAGCAGCAGGAAAAAAATGGCCCCCAGGCAGGCTGCAACCACGATACCCACCATGATTTTGAACCCCCGCGACTCATACCAGGCTGGCTCGACCACAAACCGGTAGGTAGTTACGTGCTGAGGCTGAGCCGTGTAGCGGAGGCGTACCTGATACGTACCTGGCTTGTAATCTTTGAGCCAGACAAAGCTGTTGTCATACGCGTTGTTCGTCCAGGGAATCACCACATCCTCATTGCGGACGAGCTCATACTGTACTTGTTCTTTGTGGTAAATCGCCGCGTTCAGCACCAGAATCAGATTGGTATTGGTCGACGGGAGCGTCAGGGGCTCGGCGGGGTGGCGCTTCGTTTCTCTGGCCCAGGGGTATTGGAGCTTTTTCAGGAAATCGTCCAGATTATCAGACGTGTAAACGTTGGTAATGACGGGGCGTATGGCCACCCAGGCGATTAGCGACGTTGCGACGATTTGCCCGGTATTGGCTTTGCGGACATCCACGATCAGCGTATGGCCCAGTGGCGCCCTGAACCCGCCCAGGTACCCCATCTGGGGTAAGCCGCTTTGTTGCATGAGCGAGGCCTCTGTGAACTGCTCGATCTGATGCCAGGGTACGACAACCCGGTTCGTTGGATAGTCAAGCACACGAAACTCATAAGCGGCGGCATTGTTGGGACGTACCCCATGTAGAAAAAAATGAGCCCGCGCCGTGTCGAAAGTCGTACGGGCAACCAGATCGGCGGGACGTACCTGCCGAAACGACGAATCGCTGACCAGCTTATTCAACTGTGGGCAGGTTTCGTGCGTTGTCCAGAAGGAGTTGTTCGCCGAAGGGATGGCCAGCATAAGGGCCACGGTTGCCGGGTTATCCGTTGCTCCATCCGGAAAACTCTGCGAATAGGCACCCCAGTCGATCTGCCCGTAAGCCATGTGGGTTACCCAAAAAAGGAAAAGCTGTACACCGATCGTTCTCATGCCCTAGGGAAACAACAGCAAAGGTGAACACCACTTTCCAGACTCGGCGATCAACTGTGAATTTGGCACGTCTGGCTGTGAAATCGGCGTCAAAACAGCGATTCGACGAAGTAGTTACCCATGTTCAGCTGTCGGCGAATAGGTCGGAAGAGACAAGGAACTGATGAGCAATGTGTGTTGATAGAGTGAATCAGCACACGGATGTTCGCCAAACAAAAAAGCCACTCGTTCTACGAGTGGCTTTCTGTCTGATTACTGAGCCCCCAGTCGGGATCGAACCAACGACCTACTGATTACAAGTCAGTTGCTCTACCAGCTGAGCTATGGAGGCTTTTCCGCTCCGCGTTGGCCAGGCTTCCCGCGAATTGTGATGCAAAAGTAGGCCTTCAGAGCCGTTCCTGCAAGCCTTTGCCCATAAAAAAACGTCCGATCGAAAGCGCGTCAATCGGACGTTTTCTAATCAATTGGCTATCAGAAACCTAGCCTAACGAACAGCTTACTGGTTCCGCAGAGCATCTAACTGTTTCTGCGCATCGGCAATTTTCTTCTCGATATCAGCCCGGAGTTTGTCGGCGTTTTTTGACCGCGCAAAGAACTCGATGTTGTTCCGGTACGTGGCGATGTCGTTTTCGAGGGCGTTGATACGGCGGCGCGTTTCGCTGCCACCACCTTCCGTATTCCGACGGTACGCTTCAAAGTCGCCACTTTCGCGGTAGCCGCCTTCGTTCCGGCCCCGATTTTGATCCCGACGAGGACCTCGATCGCGGTTTTCACGGTTACCACCACCCCGCGATTCGTCGCGGTTCCGGTTGAAATCACCGCCGCCGCGCGGACCCCGATCACCACGCGGGCCACCCGAACGCGCCACTTCGGCCTCGTTGTCCTGCATGGCCCGCTCTTTTTCTGAGGTCGACAGGGTGCCGTTGGCCCGAACGAGTGCATTGATGGCCGCAATGTAGCCTTTCTGAATCCGTTCTTTGTCTTTCTTGGGCACAAACCCAATGCCGTTCCACTCTTCTTTAAAAGCGTTAAGCTGCGACAGGTCGGCGTTTTCGGTGGCTGACGCTTCAATCCGGCGAATCAGGTCCTCCTTCTTCGCCAGATTGGCTTCAAACTCGCGGTCGGTATCCTGATTGCGGTTGCGTTTCTTGTCAAAGAAGGCATCGCAGGCGGCTTTGAAGCGATCGAAAATGCTGTTTTTCTGCTTCTCGGGCACCTGACCCACGTTTTTCCACTGTTTCTGCAACTCGATCACCCGCTGGGTGGCATCGCTCGACTCATCGCCCGAGGCCAAGATTGCTTCCACCTGCTCGCAGAGGGCAGTTTTGGCCCGGAGGTTTTCTTCACGCTTGCTTTCCAGCTGCCGGAAGAATTCCCCTTTGTTGGCGAAGAACGTTTTGAGCGCCGCCCAGAATTTCTTGCTCAGCTCTTTGCCTTCTTCGCGGGGCATCGGCCCTTTGATGGCATTCCACCGATCCTGAATCGCCATGACCTCTTTGGTCTTGTCGTTCCAGTCGTTGATGCTTGATGAGCTAAACGACGTCAGCGGAATGAGTTCTTCGTAAATCTTCGATTTTTCTTCGTACAGCTGCGCCGATTCTTTGCGCTGCTCTTCGTTCTGACCGCGACGCTTTTCGTACAGCGAGTCGAGGGCGGCTTTCATCCGTTGCCACAGCACCTCTTGCTCGGCTTTGGGGGCCGGACCGATGTGCTTGTATTCCTCGAACAGATTATTCGCCTCGTCGATTGTCTGACGCGTCACCGATTTGTCTTCGTGCGCTTTGGCAATCGCCTCAACCTTTTCGATCACCTCCATTTTCTGGGTGGCGTTCTTCTTGCGGTCGAGTTCTTTCAGCTCGAAATAGATATTACGGTTGCTGTAATAGCGATCAACCAGAGCGTGGTAGGTAGCCCACAGGGTAGCATTGTGCGGGGAGTTGATGTTGCCCGCTGCTTTCCACTCATCCTGAATCTTCTTGAACTCACCCCAGCTCGTTTTGGCATCGCCTGCGTTGGCTTCATCAGACTCCACCAGTTCGCGCAGGCGGCGAAGCAGATCGGTTTTTGAATTGAAGTTGGCGTCTTTGGCTTTGTCAAGCGTCTGGAAATAGGTGTTCTTCTGCGACTTGATCTGCTTGTAGAGTTCTTCGTAGCGGATCGCCAGGTCGTCGGTCCGGAACTGGAAGCCTTCTTCGGCACCCGTCTCGGCGATGTACTTGTCCAACGCCGCCTGCCGTTCAGCCCGCTTGAGCTGATCCATGGCCGGTTTGGTCTGCTTCAGAATCTCGTCGGCCTGCCGGTACTGGGCGGGGGTGGCGCTTTCCGCCTTCAGGTTGTTGGCCAGTTGGTCGAGGGTAGCCACCAGTTCCTGCTTCGAGTAGGTGCTGTAGTCCACAACGGGAGCAGCCACTTCTTCTTCGGCTTCGTCGGTAGGCTCGGCCTCCCCGTAAGAAGCCGTTATCTCTTCAGCCACGGCGGGTGCCAACTCGGTCAGATTGCCCGGATCGGTGTCGTCGGTTGCCGTAGCCTGGGGTTCAGGGGTTTCGTCGGCCGGGGTGGCTTCTTCGCTGACTGCTTCGATGGCTTCCGGTGCGTCAGTCGCGGGCTCGGTAGCCGCCGGTACGTCGTCGGCCGGAGTCTCGTCGGGCGTTGCCTCCGCAACGGGTTCGGCCTCGGGGGCCGCGTCTGCAACGGGTACGTCGGCCTGCGCTACGGGTTCGGTAGCGGGCTCGTCGGTAGCGGTTGGTTCAGTGGACGGTTCGGCCACGGGGAGAGCGTCCGCCGATTCGGTTACCGATTCGGACACTGCCGGTTCAGAAACCTCAGATGCGGGCGCAGAAGCAACTTCATCAGTTGCCGGAGTCGTCTCGGTCAGGGGTGCGTTGGTCTGGTTCGCAGTCTCTGGCCGATCGATTTGCTGTTCTTCGTTTGTCATGTTGGTTACGCACCAATTACTTTGCAAAACTAAACATTTATACGCGGATTATACCTTTTTTTAGGCCTTAGCCCGCTTTCCAACCTGCTTATGGCCACCGAACTTGCCGATCTTCGTAAAGAGTATACGCTAAACGGACTTGACGTACCTGATGTTGCGCCGGACCCGATCAATCAATTCCAGGTTTGGTTCAACGCGGCGCTGGCTGCCAATGTTCACGAACCCAACGCCATGCACCTGAGTACCGTCGGAAAAGACGGGCGTCCGGCCGGGCGTATTGTGCTGGTGAAGGGGGTGGATGAACGCGGTTTTACGTTCTACAGCAACTACAGTAGCCGAAAAGGAGAGGAGCTGCTGGCCAACCCCGTGGCTTCACTTACGTTTTTCTGGCCTGAGCTGGAGCGTCAGGTACGTATCGAGGGGTACGTTGAGCAAGTAAGCGCCGCCGAGTCCGATGCCTATTTCAACAGCCGCCCCCGAGGGAGTCAGCTGGGGGCGTGGGTGTCGCACCAGAGTGAGGTGATTGCGGGGCGCGAGGTGCTCGAAGCCGAACAGCAACGCCTGGAAGCCCAGTTTGCCGATCAGCCCGTACCGCGCCCGCCGCATTGGGGTGGTTTTCTGGTCCGGCCCGACGCCATTGAGTTCTGGCAGGGCCGCCCCAGCCGCCTCCACGACCGTATCCGGTACCGCAAAACGGGCGACAACTGGCTCATCGAGCGGCTGTCGCCCTAGGCGGTTGCGGTGGCTTTAGGCGGCGAGCGCCTGTTCCAGATCAGCAATGAGGTCATCGGCGTCTTCGATGCCGACGCTGAGGCGGATCAGTGTGTCTTTCAGACCGTTTTTAAGGCGTTCTTCTTTCGGGATGCTCGCGTGGGTCATGCTGGCCGGATGCGTACACAGCGACTCAACCCCTCCCAGCGATTCGCCGAGCGAAAAGAGCCGGATACTTTCCATGACCTTGATGGCTTCGGGATACGAATCGCCGGTTAGTTCGAAAGACAGCATGCCGCCAAACCCGCGCATCTGCCGGGCGGCCAACTCGTGGCCGGGATGGGAGGGAAGACCGGGGTAATAGACTTTGCCCACGCGGGGGTGTTGGTCTAGATACTCGGCTACCCGCTGGGCATTTTCGCAGTGGCGCTGCATCCTGACGTGCAGCGTCTTGATACCCCGCAACGCCAGAAAGCAATCTTGTGGCCCCGGCACAGCCCCGCAGGCATTCTGAATGAATCGCAGCTGAGCGGCGGTGTCGTCGTCGTTCGTGATGATGGCCCCCATTACCGTATCGGAGTGGCCGCCGATGTATTTGGTAACCGAATGCACCACCACGTCGGCACCCAGATCGAGCGGATTTTGCAGGTAAGGCGAGGCAAACGTATTGTCGACGACCAGCCTGATGTTTTTTTCCTGATCGTCTCCACGCCGGGTACGTTGGGCGATGGCGTTGATGTCAACGAGCCGGAGCAGGGGGTTGGTAGGTGTCTCGATCCAGACCATGCGGGTACGTTCCGTCAGGGCCGCGTCGAGGTTGGCGGGGTCGTCGAGCGAGACGAACTTGAACGTCAGGCCCAGCGGCTCGAACACCCGTACCATAATCCGGTAGGTACCGCCGTAGAGGTCACTGCTGGCGATGATCTCGTCGCCGGGTTTGCAGAGTTTCAGGATGGCGTCTGTGGCGGCCAGGCCCGAGGCAAAACAAAGGCCATGCTGTCCATTTTCGAGCGCCGCCAGATTAGCCTGCAGGGCGTCGCGAGTCGGGTTTTGCGTCCGGGCATACTCGTAGCCTTTGTGCTTCCCCGGCGACTCCTGCACGTAGGTCGAGGTTTGGTAAATGGGCGTCATGATGGCGCCCGTAGTTGGGTCGGGGTGTACGCCCGCGTGGATGGCTTTCGTTCCGAATTGCATAGATGAAGTCAGGTACGTCGATGGCACGAAACTAGTTCATTCGGCGCAACCACCCACATGGCCCGTCCTTGTTTCCAGCTTATGACCCCATTAGACGACAAGCAAACGCCGCCGGTCGATGAGTCGACCGGCGGCGTTTGGGTATAAAGAACGGTATGTATTGACTAAAGCAGACTGCGCAGTATCGTTTCGACGAGCGAGGCGACATCGGCCAGACGGGCGGCTACCCAATTGGCCACACTCAGCTGGCTGTTGTGCGGCAGGGTCAACGTGGGTCGCTGAGCCGCTGCTGGCTGTAGCATGCGCAACGTCATGAATCCGGCCAGCATCAGGCAGTTCAGGCTCAGGGTGAGCACGGTCTTACTTCGTAGCAGTTGAGCAAGCCAGTTCATGATGGTGTTGGTTAACAGGCACAAAATTAATCAGGGCAATGAAAATACCTATTTTGCGATCACCTTTATTAAGGATCCCTGCTGCACCTGATCATCGTTTTTCATGCTGTTCAGCACCCCCAATTCTTCCAACCGGCTGCTGGGCATACCCAGGGCCGTCATGGCGTCGCGGAACGTACCTGTGCGAGGCACTTGCTTCACGTACACCCGGTCCGGTTTGCGGTTTAGTTTGTCGGGGTCGGTGAGGGTGCGGAAGCTTTCCGATACGCGCTTGAACGAAGGGAACGCCTGCTGAAAATCGGTGGCCGCTGACAGCCCGTGCAGGGCATAAATCCCGTTGTTATACTGGATCAGGTACGTTCCGATTTGCAGCGTGTTGGCGGCTGACTGCTGTTGCTGGGGCTGGCCTTGCTGCTGTTGCGGTTTCTGCTGCGAAATGACCACCAGCGCGGGCAGACCATTAACGGTTGTCTTGCCATTTTCGAGCACCGTCAGGCCCAGTTCTTTAACCATGTTCTGAGCGGCTTCATCGAGCGAATTGCCTTTCGCCAGCATCAGGATCATCGCCGACTTGCCGTCTTTGGGGCCCATCTGGAACTGGGCGGGCGAGTTCTGGTACTGCCAGCCGCTCGGCACGCTAAACTGAAACTTCAGCTCGGGGTGATAAAACATGTTGTTTTCCACAAAACCCTGCCTTGGGTCTTCGCCAAACATAATGCCATCGACGAGCCGCAGGTAGGCGTCGCGGTTGATCTGGTAGTTGGCAGGGTTCTGGGTCTGATAGTCCTTGGCCAACTGATTGACGCGCGTGAAGCGGTTGCCCGGGTCGGGGTGAGTCGAGAGCATGTTGGGCACGGCCTGTCCCGAATTATCCTGAATCCGTTTGATGGTGCTGAAGAAGTTGGCCATCTGCCTGGCGTCATACCCAATTTTGCTTGAGTAACCCACGCCCAGCTGATCGGACTCTGATTCGTGGTCGCGGCTGTATTTGAGCGTCAGGAGTTGCGCGCCCTGCATGAGCGTTTCGCCCAGTTGCGGCACGAAGATGGTACCGGCGATGGCTCCTAGTGTGCTGAACAACTGGCTGGTTTGCTGCCGAACGGAGTGGCGCGCCGTAACGTGCCCAATCTCGTGCCCCAACACACCGGCAAACTCCGCCTCGTTGTTAAAGTGGGCCATAATCCCCCGCGTGAAGTAAACGTACCCACCCGGCACGGCAAAAGCGTTGACGACGGGCGAATCGACGATGTAAAATTGGTAGGGCAGGTCGGGGCGGTGCGAAATGGCCGCCATGGCCTTACCTTTTTCGTTGATGTAAGCGGTCAGCTTGGCATTCTCGTAAATCCCCATCGACGCGACGATTGAGGGGTGCGACTCTTTGCCAAGGGCGATTTCCTGCTCGGTCGACATCAGGCTTATCTCGCGCTTGCCCGTGACTGGATTTCGGGCGCAGTGGGTGAGTGTCAGGGCCAATCCGGCAATGGCCAACCGGGTAAATCGTGTAGTGAACTGCATTGTGCGAACGGAGAATGTGTCGTGTAGTAAGTAAGTAACCACGCAGGCAGTGCGTATGTTTGCTGGGTAAATGTGCTATGAATTCGGGAGATTGTACAAAACGGCAGAGCTTTCCCCAGACGGGAAGCCATTTACTACCCACGTGAAACCATCGTGGTGGGGAGCGCGGGCTCGTTGGCCGAAGCGACTGTTGGTGAATTGGGCTATAAAATGAACCCCAGCGCGAGCCCTCCCAGAATGAGCGCAAAAGGGGGCGTTTTGGTGAATTCGAGCAGCAGAATGGTGCCCATAACCACCGCGACGAATGGCCAGTGGATGACCATCGGCTCGAAGAGAATGATGGCCGAAGCGGCCGTCAGGCCTGTGCTGGCGGCGTTGATGCCGTCAAGCGACGCCCGTACGGGACGATGGCGTTTGACCTGATCCCAGAAGCGGTACACAAAGAAGATCAGGAACGTACCTGGCAGGAAAATCGCCACCGTAGCCACCAGACTGCCCAGCAGTTGGCCCTGAAAGCCTTCGGCGCGCATGGCGAGTGTGCCGATGTAGGAGGCAAACGCGAATACCGGCCCCGGCATCGCCTGCACCAGCCCCAAACCCGACAGAAACTCTTCGCGGCTGACGTAGTGCTTAAACGCAACGAACTCGTTGTAGAGAATGGGCGTAAGCACCTGCCCACCGCCAAACACGAGGCTGCCATTGCGGTAAAAATTCTCGAACAGCCGCACGGGCAACGACTGCGTAATAGCCCCTAAGACCGCCGCGCCGACGAGCACGCCCAGCCACAGAAAAAAATTGGCCCACTGAATCTGCATGGGCTGGTGTTCCATTTTCTCGTGCTTCTGATACTTCAGCGCCGTAGTGAGGCCACCCACCAGAATCACGATGGGCGTCATAAACGGCGACCGAAACGCGTAGGCCGCTAATGCCGCCAGAACGGCCAGCACGACCCCGGTCTGATCGCGAATGACCTTGCGGCCAATCCGATACCCCGCCACCACCAGGAAGCCAACGGCCATCGGCTGCACGTAGCGCGTGAACGCCAGCGACCCGTTATGTTGCTCGACGTAGAAAATGCCGATGCCTGCCGCCGTCATCATCAGCACGGCTGGCAGGCACCAGATCAGGAGCGTCAGGTAGGCCAGATTGGGGCCGCCAATTTTGAAGCCCAGCGCCGTAATCGTTTGGGTCGAGGTGGGGCCGGGCAAGAGTTGGCAGAGGGCCGTCAACTCCATCAGTTCTGCCTCGGTGAAGTACCGCCGTTTGCGCACCAGCAGTTCCAGAAAGAGGGTGAGGTGCACCTGTGGTCCACCAAACGACGTTAGGGCCAACACCAGCACGTCCTTCAGGAAAATGAAGTAGCGAATCTTCCGAACGGGCGGCAGGGTAGAGGTAAACTTCATGCAGCAGGGGCAAGGGGCACGGGGCTTCGGGCACGAGTAGCAGGAACGCTTGCTCCCCTGCCCAAGCCCCGTGCCTTACTTTTTCTTCAATCCCAACTCCTGCAAACGCTCATCCAGAAACTCGCCGGCGGTCATGTCGGCGTAGAGTTTCGGATTTTTGGCGTCGATGCAACTGCCGAGGCTGGTTAGGTCCATATCAGCGCGGGGATGCATAAAGAACGGAATGGAATACCGCGACGTCCCCATCTTTTCGCGGGGCGGGTTCACTACCCGATGAATGGTCGATTTGAGGCGGTGGTTGGTCAGCCGGTCAAGCATGTCGCCTACGTTCACAATGATCTGATCGGGCAGGGCCGTGATCGCGATCCACTGACCGTCGCGGCGGAGCACTTCCAGCCCATCGGCCGAGGCACCCATCAGCAGCGTGATCAGGTTGATATCGCCGTGAGCCGCCGCCCGTACGGCGCCTTCGGGCGTGGTGTTTGGGTCGAGCGGAAAGTAATGCAGCGCCCGCAGGATGCTGTCGCCGTTCCGAACTTTATCCTCGAAATAGGCTTCGGGCAGGTTCAGGTAGAGCGCAATCGCCCGCAACAGCGTTTTGCCCGTGTTCTCCAGAATCCGGTACGTATCGACGGTATACTTGCCAAAATCGGGGTACTCATCGGGCAGCACGTTGGCGGGCATCGACCCTTCCGGTTCGGGCTGACCGATGTGGTAGAACTCTTTCAGGTCGGCCACCTTAAAGCCTTTGGCCGTCTCTTTCCCCTTACCAACGTACCCACGTTGCCCGTTGAGTTCGGGGTGTTCGTAGCGCTTTTTTACCTCATCGGGTGCCTGGAAAAATTCCCGAGCCGATGCGTATAAGTGTTCCGTTAGCTCGGCGGTGAGGCCATGGTTCCGGATTGCAACAAAACCAATATTGGTAAAGGCGTCGCCAAGTGCCTGCACAAACTGAGCGCGGCGAGCGGCGTCGCCTGACGTAAAATCCGCTAAGTCGAGCGAAGGTATCTGGTCGTACAATGATAAATCAGCCATGATCGAAGACGAAGTTGCTAAACGACAAAATTACGAAAACCCGCAGAATCCTTGTTAGTGGTCCTAAGTCAAGCAGCGGTTGCGTTACTTTTGCGGCTTCAACCAACAACCAATCGGCCTGGTTGGTTGACACTCAGAAAAACACCCACACGTACGTTCTAAAGCGACTATTCACGTTCTATGCAATCATCCTCAGATGTGCCTGCGCCAGCCGCTGACTCCACAGTTATCAGCTTAATGCAGGCCGCCTTAGACCAGTCAGCTAGCGGTATCATTGTCTGCGAAGCCGTACGGGACAACCGGAGAGGAATCCAAGCGGCTCGTGTGGTGCTGGTGAACCGGCGGGCCGAGCAATACCTGGGCCTGTCCCGTAGCGAATTGATTGGACAGACCGGTGACAGCATTTTAGTGACGGCTACCAGCAGTGATCTGTGGCCCAACGTCTACAAGGCCATCGAGACGGGGGAGCCGAACCGCTACGACGTGTTTCTGAGTATTCGGCGGAGTGAGGTAGCCGCCTGGTTTGATATGTGCATCGAGCCGGTGGGCGACGGCGAACGTGTGGTGGTTTCGCTGGCCGACATTACTGAGATACGGAATGCCAAACAGGCTCTGATGGGTGAGTCGATCCTGTTCAAAGCGCTTTCGTCGACGGTGCCTGAGATGGGGGTTATCGTCACCGATTATTTCAAGAAAATTCTAACCGCCAGCGGCCTGCTGCCCGATCTGCTCTCAAATACCAATCCCGATGAGCTGGTAGGGGGGCTGCTGGAAAACTTTGTGTTGCCCGAATTTCGGCAAGACTGGCGCAATTACCTCGGTACGGCCCTTCGCGGCGAGGCGCACTTTTTCTCCGACCACTGGGCGGGTTGGCGCAGTGAAGTATATGTGGGGCCCGTCTATAATGACGTGGGCGCGGTGGTCATGATTCTGGTTGTGTTCCGCAACGTCACCGAGCAGTACCGGCAGCAACAGGCCCTCATTCAGAGCAACATGGCCCTGGAACAGTCGAACCGGAGCCTCGAACAGTTTGCCTACGTGGCCTCCCACGATTTGCAGGAGCCATTGCGGAAAATCAAATCCTTTGGTGACTTGCTCCGTACGAATTACGGCGACGCCATCGGCGAAGAAGGTATCGGTCTCATTCAGCGGATGCAGTCGGCTTCGGAGCGGATGAGCACCCTGATTCAGTCGCTGTTGGCCTACGCGCGGCTCAGTTCCGAGCAGCGATCGCCCAGCGTGGTGCATCTGGAAGACCTGTTCAACGAGCTCATCAGCGACCTGAGTGTAGCTATTCAGGAACGAAACGGCGTGGTTCGTCTGAAACCACCCCTGCCTATTATCCCCGGCGACGAGCAGCAGCTACGGCAGCTGTTTCAGAACCTGTTGACCAACGCCCTGAAGTTTGTGCCCTCCGACCGAACGCCCATCATCACGATTGGGGCGCGGGTGGTTGAAGGCCCCAAAGTGCCTCATGTGGCGGCCGCGGCCGATGCCATCTACGCCGAAGTCGATATTCAGGACAACGGCATCGGAATCGATAAGGAGAACTACGACAAGATTTTCGGACTCTTCAACCGGTTGCACGGCCGCAAGCAGTATGAAGGATCGGGCATTGGGCTGGCGACGACCAAAAAAGTGGTCGAAAACCACAAAGGCGCGATCACCATCGACAGTCAGCTCGACAAAGGCACCACGTTTCACGTATACCTGCCTATGAAAGGCGAAGGCGATACGATAGAGGCATAAGGCTGAGCGGTTGTAAGTGGGTAAGTCTGGAACGTCGTACAGAAAAAGTCCGGCGTCTGGATAGTCCGTTTGGGTGATGCTTACGCAAAGTCAACACCCAAACGGACTATCCAGACTCCGGACTTTTTCCTGTATGACTTATCTCAGACGTCTCTATGCCTGGAACAGCTTACTGGCTTTGTCCCAATCGTAGAGGTTCCAGGCAGCGGCCACGTAGTCGGGGCGTTTGTTCTGGTATTTGAGGTAGTAAGCGTGTTCCCACACGTCGAGCCCGATCAGGGGCTTACCTGGTTTCTCGGCCAGTTTCATCAGCGGGTTATCCTGGTTGGGTGTCGATACGATCTCGACCTCGTTGCCGGTCTTGATGAGCCATACCCAGCCTGACCCAAAACGGCCCGTAGCGGCTTTGCCCCACTCGTCCTTAAACTTATCGAACGACCCATACTTTTTGGTGATCGCATCGGCCAGCGCCCCTTTAGGCTGCCCGCCGCCCTTCGGCGACAGAATCGTCCAGAAAAACGAGTGGTTCCAGTGGCCACCTCCGTTATTACGCACCGCCGCCGGGGTTTTGGCGTCGATAGCGCGTACCAGATCGTCGATGTTCATTTTCGCCATATCCGTGCCCGCCACTGCCTTGTTGAGGTTGTCGACATAGGCTTTATGGTGCTTCCCGTGGTGAATTTCCATCGTCATCTTGTCGATGTGGGGTTCCAGGGCGGCAGCGTCGTAGGGCAGAGCGGGTAGCGTGAATGGGCCGGCGGGTTGCTGGCCTATGAAGCCAAACGAGTTGGTAAACGACAGGCCTGCGGCGGCTCCGAATGCTATTTTTAGGAATTCAGCGCGGTTCATGGAGTTGATTGATTGGGGGTAAAGGCCCGCCGAAACGGACCGACTTGGGCAAAGAAAGCGGTTTTTGCGGAATGCTGCTCATCCCGACCGGCAGGCAGACTCGCCGCCCCGCCAAGAACATAACCGCTATGGAATGGTTTTGTCTGTGTAGCACACACAACGAATGCGGTTTACGGATAAGGTTTGTTTGATCACGGGCGCCACGTCGGGTATTGGCCGGGCGGTGGCGCTGCAAATGGGTACTGAAGGCGGCAAAGTCGCCGTGATAGGGCGGAAGCCCGACGAAGGCGACGAGGTGCTCGGGGCCTTTGGGGAATTGGCCGGTGAGGCCATGTTTATTCAGGCTGATATTGCCGACGCAGCGGCCATCCAACGGGCTGTTCAGCAAACAATCGACCGCTGGGGGCGGGTTGACGTGCTCGTCAATAATGCCGCCAAAATGACCTTCACGCCCATCGTCGAGCTAACCATCGACGATTGGGACGACCTCATGGCGACCAACCTGCGGTCGGCGTTCTTATTCTGCAAGTACTGTATCCCGCACATGAACGGTGGGGCTATCGTCAACGTCAGTTCGGTGCATGCGCATCAGACGACGCCCAACGTGGTACCTTATGCCGCGTCGAAAGGGGCGCTGGAAGCCTTCACGCGTGGGTTAAGCCTTGAACACCCGCGCGCTACCGTGCGCGTCAACTGTGTGGCACCGGGCGCGGTGGATACCCCAATGCTATGGGATAATCCCAACGTGAAAGCCAACCGGGAAACGATTGATATGACCGAAGTGGGCCAACCCGAAGACCTGGCATCCGTTATCTGTTTCCTGGCGTCGGACGAAGCCCGGTTCATTAACGGCACTACGCTCGTAGCGGATGGCGGCCGCCTCGACAAACTGTAGGTGGTGGCAGCAGTCCTAAGTGGCTGAACCTGAGTAGGGAGTAAATGTCCGTAAAAATTAGTTTGGCCCACTGACTAGAAAATAAGGCGGTTTCTTGCAGCGGGAAACATTTTGCCTTTATTTGCGTTACATTGATTACTGACGGAGTAGTCTATCTTTGTCGCTTAGCGAAACCCTGAGCCGTAGTCTACTGGACCGGTTTTTGTTCGTAATCTGCAGGCAGTAGACTCCGTTGCAGAATCAATCATCCGGTCAATCGCACTGGATGTGGCCAATCTAGCCAGTTAACTTCGCCGATTTCCTGACGACCCTCACTTAGTGCTTACCAACTCCTAGTTGCCGTTCGGGCCACTCACCAACGTTCCTCACGTGCGCGTTCATTCCGGTCTTCTGCTCACCGACTGCGCCACCCCTTAGTATGTATACCTCAAGCGAATTGAATGCTAAGCTCCTTGCAGAGCTGCGCGGCCTTGCCAGTCAGTTTGGTATTGAAGACGCCGCCAAACACACTAAAAAAGAATTAGTTACGAAAATTTTGGATAACCAAACCCAACCCCCCGCGGCTACACCTACCGATGCTTCCGCCGCGCCAGCGCCTAAGCGCGCTACCTCCCGTAGCCGTAAACCCCAACCCGACGCCGGTGCCCCCACCGACGCCCTGCCCGCCGTTGAGGCTGATCCGCAGGCACCCGCGGCAGTAGCTGCGCCGGCCGACACCGCCGACGCTACCCCCGCCCGGCCTACGCGCCAACGTGCCAAACGCACCACCGACGTACCTGCCGAGGCGCCTCAGTCGGTTGCCGCCGAACCAGTAGCCCCGGTAGCCGACGCAGTGGCGGCCAACGTACCTACCGACAACGTACCTGCGGTTGCAGAAGCCCCCGCCGAAGCAAACCCGGCTACCGACGAGCAGGCTGGCCTGCGGCGCGAGCCCCGGCAGCGCCTCGATGCCCCCCGCCCGGCCGATGCCCGCCAACAACGCACGGGCGATAACCGGTTCAACGAAAATCGCCCTAACCGCAATGACCAGAATCGGAACAACGACCGGTTCCGCGACAACAATCGCGAGAACCCCCGCGACGCTGGCAATGGGATGAACCGGCAGCCGCGCCCCGACAACCGCGGTGGCAACGACCTAAACCGGTATTCGGGTAATAACCGTGATAACAGTGGCTATAATCGGCCCGATAACGGCGGACGTGGCAATGATATGGGCCGTAGCGATCGCCCGCAGAATCCGTCACAAAACTCGTCGAACCGGCCGGATCGTTTTAACAACCAGCCACCAATACCGCGCAATGGGCAGGGCAACGACGCCAGTCGGCCGGATCAGAACCGGAACATGACCCGCCGCGAACTGCGCGAAAACTACCGCAGCGATGTAAACCGCCAGGATCCGAATCGGCAGCAGGGCGGTGGCCAACCGACTAACCCAACGAATCAGCCGTTTCAGAACCGCCGTCAGGTACGTGACGAATCGGCGTTCAATTACCAGGGTGAGCCCGAGGAGGAGTTTCTGACGCCAACCGTGGTGTCGGACCAAACCCCCGGCCTGACCAACGTACCCCCGGCTCCGGCCGCCGAGGTAATGCCCGCTGTCGAAGCCGATCCGCAGGCCCCCGAACCGACCGACGATGGGCAGGGTGAGAACCGGCAGCAGGCCGCGCAGCCCAGTCGCGAACAAACCGAATATGCCGCCCGCATCCGCCGCCAATACAACCAGTATGTGCGCGAATTCGATGGTATCATCGAGAACGAGGGCGTACTGGAAATCATGCCCGACGGTAGCTACGGCTTCATGCGTTCGGCCGATTATAACTACCTCGCCAGCCCCGACGATATTTACGTGTCGCCGTCGCAGATCAAGCTGTTCGGCCTGAAAACGGGCGATACCATCCGGGGTACCATCCGGCCACCCAAAGAAGGGGAGAAGTATTTCGCCCTGCTGAAGGTGATTACCGTCAATGGCAAAACGACCGAGGAAATCCGCGACCGGATTCCGTTTGAGTACCTTACCCCGCTCTTCCCCGACGAGCAACTGAAACTCAGCCACCGGCCCGACCAATATTCGACCCGCGTGCTCGACCTGTTTGCGCCGATCGGTAAAGGGCAGCGCGGTATGATCGTGGCCCAGCCCAAAACGGGTAAAACCGTGCTGCTGAAAGAAATCGCCAACGCCATTACCAAAAACCATCCTGAGGTATACCTGATCATTCTGCTGATCGACGAACGCCCCGAGGAGGTAACCGACATGGCCCGCAGCGTGAACGCCGAGGTTATTTCGTCGACCTTCGACGAACAGGCCGACCGCCACGTGAAGGTGTCGAGCATGGTGCTGGAAAAAGCGAAACGGATGGTCGAGTGTGGCCACGACGTGGTGATCCTGCTCGACTCGATTACGCGGCTGGCGCGGGCCTACAACACGGTGGTGCCGTCGTCGGGTAAGATTCTATCGGGTGGTGTCGATGCCAACGCGCTGCACAAACCCAAGCGGTTCTTCGGGGCCGCCCGGAACGTGGAAAACGGTGGTTCGCTCACCATCATCGCTACGGCCCTGATCGACACCGGCTCAAAAATGGACGAGGTGATTTTTGAAGAATTCAAAGGCACCGGCAACATGGAACTCCAACTGGACCGCCGTCTGGCCAACAAGCGCGTATACCCATCCATCGATGTAATGACGTCGGGCACGCGGAAAGAAGACCTGCTGCTTGACCGCGAAACGCTGCAACGCGTCTGGATTCTGCGCAAACACATGGCCGACATGAACCCCATGGAAACGATGGATTTCCTGCTCGACCGCATGCGCGGCACCCGCAGCAACGAAGAATTCCTGATCTCGATGAACCGCTAGGTACGTCGGTCAGTGTGTTTCCAAAGCCCAGCCATACGTGGCTGGGCTTTTTTGTTGGGCTGTCCCGTACAGTAACTGGATTTTTTTGTAAGGGTTTGATTGTAAATGGTTTGTGATTCTATGCCGTCAAGCAGGGAAAGGGTCGTAGTCCGGTCAGTTATTCTATGTGAACAGTAGAGTAGGCTATTGACTTTTACCCCTAAAAGCCAATAATCAACGTATATGAAAAAGTTTGTTACCCGCCTGGCAGCGCGATTCAGCCCATCGCCAGCTACCCGCTTCTTGCCCGCCTGGGTCATGCTAACAGCCCTGCTGGCCGGGTTACTGAGTAGCTGCGAGGATCACCGCGATCCCCTGCCCGGGCAGGGAATTCAATCCAACAGCCCCAAGCCCGACTGGGGGCCAACGATCACGCCGCAGATGCTGGCGGTTATTGAAGAACTGGGCCGATTGGCACCAACGCCGCTCGAATCACTGCCACCGCAGCAGGCGCGCCAACAGCCTTCGTTCAAAGATGCTGTCAACTCCCTGCTCGATAAAAACAATATTCCCCGCCCGACGGCCAACGTGACCATCAGCGAGCGCACGATCACGGGTGCCGACGGGGCGGCTATCCGGGCGGTAATCTACACGCCACGTAACGCCACGGGGCCGCTGCCGGTGATTGTGTATTACCACGGTGGCGGTTGGGTGATTGCGAGCCCAGAGGTGTATGAATACTCGACGCTGGCCCTGGCCGAAGAGGTGGGCGCTGTTGTGGTGTCGGTCGATTACCGGCTGGCGCCCGAACACAAATTCCCGACGGCCCACCGCGATGCGTTTGCCGCTTACAAATGGGTGAAAAACAACGCCGCTGCCATTGGCGGTAATCCCGATAAGGTGGCTGTGGCGGGCGAAAGTGCCGGGGGCAACATGGCCGTTACCGTCAGCATGATGGCCCGTGATTCGGGGCTGGCGCGGCCGTTGCATATCCTGTCGGTTTTCCCGGTGGCCAACAACGATCTGTTCACCGAGTCGTATAACCGGTATGCCAACGCGAAGCCGCTCAACCGGCCACTGGTTCAGTATTTCACGAACAATTACTTTAACTCGCCGGCCGATGGCGATAGCCCGCTCATCTCGCTGGTCGACGTCGCCAACCTACAGGGTCTGCCGCCCACGACGATCATCGGTGCCGAAATCGATCCGCTGCAAACGGAGGGGATGCAACTGCGCGACAGGCTTCAGGCGCAGGGCGTGCCGGTTACGTACCAGCTATATACCGGCGTGACGCACGAATTCTTCGGTATGTATGCCATCGTCCCCGAAGCCCAGCAGGCGCAGGCCTTGGCCGCTACCCAGCTTCGCAACGCCTTCCGGTAATGTAGAGCTGCTTTCTGAATTGAAGACAAAAGAGATGCCGTCTCCGCAGGCAACGTACCCAGCAAAAAGCCCGGCCAATACTGGCCGGGCTTTTTGCTGGGTACGTTGTTGTTAAAACAGGTTGGGGTAGTCGGTGATGATGCCATCGACGCCCAATTGCACCAGGCTGTCAATTTCGGCTTTGGTGTTGACCGTCCACGGAATGATGGTCATGCCCTGCTCGTGGCAGGTTTTTACCGTTTCGGCGGTGACCCCTTTGTAGTACGGGCTATACACCTGCGGCTTGAAACCCAGCACGGCCAGATTTTCATCGACCGATTTGGCATTGCCCGTGAGGTAGGCGAGCCGGACGGTCGGGTACTGCTGATGAATCAGTTGCAACGGGCGGGCATCGAACGACTGGATGTTGAACCGGCGACCCAGTTGCTTCTGCTCGCAGATTTCCATCACCATCGGCACAAACTCGGCCGGAGTGGGGTGGTAGACGTTGTCGGTGGCCGGGCTCGATTTGATCTCGATGTTGTAGTTGGGTAGCGGCAGGCCTTTCTGACGGGCATAAGCCTCGACCGAGTCGATCAGTTCGCCGAGCAACGGTTTGTAGGCCGCCATTTTCTGCTGCTGAGCAAACTGCGGATGGGGTTTGCGGCCCACGTCGTACGACTTGATCTGCGCGTAGGTAAGCTGGTACAGGTTGATCTGCTTCTGCTCGGCGGCCGTTACGGGCGTACCATCGGGTTTCAGCGTAATATCGGCGGCCATATAGGGGTCGTGCGAGACAACCACCTGTTTGTCTTTAGAACTGACCACATCCAGTTCCAGGGTCTGCACGCCCAGATCGAGCGCTTTTTTCATCGCCGGAATGGTGTTTTCGGGCATCAGCCCCCGCGTGCCCCGGTGCCCCTGCCGATCAAGTTTGGTTTGGGCCAGCAGCGGCTGCGTACCCAGTAGCAACAGGCTTATGATGAGTGTTTTCATAGGGTTTGATAGTTGGGATTTATAGTCATTAATGGCCATTTGCCTTCGGCGTCATTTGTGGTCATTAGTTGCCATTTATTGCCTTTACAACTAATAACCACAAATGACGCCGAAGGCAAATGACTACCAATTTAAAAACTATACCGCAAACCGATCTGCACCTGGAACGGGTCGCCGGAAGGTGTTACGGCTCCGGTGTTATTCACCCGGTAATTGAAGCTGCGGGTAGACTGGCTGAAACCCGGAACGGCAGCGGCTCCGTTGGCTGCCGGAATACCCAGCGCGTACAGGGCCTGCGAGCCCAGCGACCGGTTGACACCCCAGTTGCGGTTGAGGAAGTTGGCGAAGTTGAAGATGTCGCCCGACACTTCGATGGCGCGGGTGCGGCCCAGGCGGAACCGCTTCAGCAGCCGGATGTCGAATACGCCGTAAAAATCATTGATACCCCCATTTCGCTCGGCAATGCGGCCTGAGTAGGCGTTGATATAGTTCTTCAGGCTGGGGCTGGCGTCGGGATTGTCGAGCAGGGCCTGCAACCCCGCTTTGACGTTGGCCGGTACGTTCTCGCCGTTCCGGTCAAAGACAAAAGCCAGATCGTTGGTCGCCACA
Source organism: Fibrella aestuarina BUZ 2 (assembly GCF_000331105.1). Classification (NCBI taxonomy): domain Bacteria; kingdom Pseudomonadati; phylum Bacteroidota; class Cytophagia; order Cytophagales; family Spirosomataceae; genus Fibrella; species Fibrella aestuarina. Next base: position 3,539,276 of record NC_020054.1, read on the forward strand.
AAGTCGGCATTGGTGTTGGCCCCCGACAGCAGCGAGTAGCGCGTGCCACCGATGCCCGAGTAACGTACCCCGAGTGTGATGCCCCATACCGACGGCAACGTACCGTAGAACACAACCTTGCTGCGGAAGTGATTATCGGAGTAGGTCATCTGGCTCAGGTTGCGCGGGTCGTCCTTCACGGGCAGCGACAGCGTGGCCGTGTTGGCGACGTTCCCGTTGTACGAGACGTTGTCGCGGGTGTCGTTCCAGGTATAGCTGGCCGTGATCTCGCCGTCGCGGAAGTACTGCCAGGTGGCATCAGCTACGACGGCATACTGGTTCACGCGGCCTTCGCTGTTCAACTCCAGCACGCGGCCCAGCCGATTGCTGATGCGACCCTGCTGCCAGTCACCGACACCACTGGTAGGCATTTTGTCGAGGGGGACATAAACGCCCCGGTTATCTTCGTTGGGCAGCCGGAAGAACGGATCAGCCACCATGTTGCGGTCAACATACATGTAGTTGTTGCGACCCAGCGACATGTAGCCCGCGATGCCCACCTTCAGTTTGTCGGTCAGGAAGCGCGAGTAGGAAATGTTCGCCTTATAAAGCACCGGCACTTTGGCATCCGGGCCCGTCATGTTGATCGTCGGCACCTGGAACGCCGCGAGCGTCGGAATGTTTGCGTAATTGCTCCGGTAGGCCGCGAAGTCGGGCGTGGGTACGTTCGGAGCCCGCACGTCAACGGTGGCGTAGTGCTTGCCATCGAAGGTGAGGTTGTTGATCAGCATGTAGTTGTTGATGTCCGACGCGAACACCCCGGCCCCGAACCGGATAAAGTTGCGGTGTTCGCCGTTTACGTCCCAGTTGATCTGCAGGCGCGGCTGGGCAATGAACGACTTGATGGGGTTGTCGGTGCGCAGGCCCAGGTCGTCGAATACTACCTGGTTAAACTGGGCTTTGGGGTAATGGGCGTAATCGAAGCGCAGCCCGGCGGTCAGTTCCAGGCCCGTAGCCAACTGTGTTGTCAACTGACCATACAGACCCGCGTTGAGCGTGTTGCCTATCACCGTCGGGTCAGACACCAGCGGCACCTCGCGGTAGTAGCGGTACGGTTGCAGGTTGTTGAAGTTGTCGAGGGCCGACACCGTCGGGTTGGTCGTTGCGTTGTAGTGGAACCGGCCGTTTACCTCGCTGCCATACAGCGACTTGGCATTGGTGTACATCAGGTCGAGGCCAAACGTATACTGCACCTTGTCGGTGTTGTAGTAGAAGTTATCGACCAGTTGCAGCACGTTGTTGGTGAAGCCTTCCTGCGCAAAGCGGTGGCCGCCCGTCTGGATATTCGTCGACAGTGTGCGCCCGTCAACCGTCGAGGTTACGTTCTCCACGATGTTGCGGGGAATGTTGGCTTCCGGGAGTTGGTCGCCGGGGCTGCTTTTCTGGTAGGTATACAGGTGTTGCAGCTTTAACTCGTTGGTAATCTGCGGCGTAATCGTCGTGCGGAGCGTAGCCAGCAGGCTGTTATCCACGTTGTAATCATTCCCGTACGATTCGTAGAGGTTGATCGCGGTGTTGTCGGCCAGGCCCTGCTTGTTGCGGTCGTTGGTATAATTGTCGCGGATGGTCAGCAGGTTGTTGCGGTTAATCTGCCAGTCGAGCCGTAAAAAGCCGGCATCCGTTCCACGGTTCCGGGGAAACGTACCGTACTGTTGTGAATTGGCCACGCCGTATTTCGAGCGGGCAATGTCGACAAAGCGGTCGAGCGTGCTGCGGGTCACGTTGAAGCGGCTTTCATCAAGCGGCGTCTGCACGTCGGCAATGATCAGCGGGCGCGAATCCTGCTGATGATCCCAGACCATGTAATAATGTAGCTTGTCTTTGATGATGGGTCCACCCAGCGAGAAACCAAACTGGTTGGTCGAGAACGGGACGTTCCGCAGGTTACCCCGGATGTCGTATTTGCTCGACAGCCAGTTGGCGCGGGTGTAGTTGAATACGCTACCCGACAGCTGGTTGGTACCTGCCTTGGTCACGGCGCTCACGATACCGCCCCCGGCCCGGCCATACACTACGTCATACTGGTTGGTAATCACCTTAAACTCCCGCACGGCTTCGATGGAAATCGAGTAAGGCGCGCCGCTGCGGCTGGTGGTCGACCCCGCCGAGGTGGGGTTTTTGGCCGTCATGCCGTCAATGGTGAAGTTGGTCGATGAGCCCAGCTGTCCCGAGAGCGTACCGTTGCTGGCGCTCAGGGGCGAGAGGTTCACCAACTGGGTGAAATTCCGGCCGTTGACAGGCAGCGTTACCAGCGTTTTGGCGTTGATGGCCGTGGCCGCGCCGAAGTTGTCGGTTTTGTTTTTGAGCCCTGAAGCTACTACCGACACCACCTCCAGATCTTGGCCGGTCTCCTGCATCGGCAGGTTGATTTTGATGGCGTCGCCCTGGTTGACCGTGTAGCCCGACCGGATCTGATCGCCGTAGCCAACGAACGTAATCTTAACCGTATAGGGGCCACCCAGCGGCAGTTCTTTTAGTAGGTATTCGCCCTGCGCATTGGTGACGGTCCCGGTTGTAAAGCCGGTCGATTCGTTACGGACCTGAATCGTGGCACCCGGTAGGGGAGCCCGTTTGTTGTCGGTGATGATACCCGAAATGGACGCCTGTGTGGTTTGGGCAAGCGCGCGCTCGGTAAACAGACCGATCAGCAATACCCAAAAGAGGCTTAAAAGAAGACGTTTGTTCATACTGTAGGTTGTGAAATTTCCTGCTGCAAAGAGAGTCTCCCTGTATTATCCCCTTGTTACCCACATGTTAGCAAACTATAACTATTGCGAAGTGAATTTTATCAAATCGCAATGGAGCACCCCCGTTTTGGTAAAACAAGGATAAAGCCCCACCTTAGGCATTCGCTGGTTACTTAGATGTCAGTCGGTTTGAAGCGGTACAGATACGGGGCTTTGTGAGGCGTGCCGGCCCGCCGCTCCGACAGGCGTTCCAACGTACCTGAGGCCATCAGTTTCTTGTAGAAATTGCGCGCATCCAGCGGTTGTCCCAGAATGGTTTCGTGCAGGCGCTGCAACTCGGGAACCGTAAAAGCGGAGGGAAGCAAATGGCTGATCGGCTGATCGGCGAACTGCCTGCGCAACGACGACAACGCTACCGCCACAATATGATTATGGTCGAAGAGCAGCGGCGGGATGTCGTCGACGTTCCACCAGCAGCATTCCTCCGTCAGGAAGTCGGGCGTAGGGACCACTTTCGAGTACTCGACCAGCGCGTAATACCCGATCGAAATGGTTCGTTCCGACCAGTTGACCTGCTGTATGGGCAGTTTGGTACGCGCCCAGGTATCGGCCTGATCATACCGCTCGGCCTCGCCAAACACATGGAATTGCTGTAAATACAGTTCGTCGAGGCCCGTTCGCTCGCGCACCACCCGCTGCGCCGCCACATCCACCGACTCAGTTTTGCGGATAAAGCCACCCGGCAGGCTCCATTCGGTAGTGCCTTTCCAGCGGAGCAACAGCACCTTCAACTGATTCTCGTGAAAGCCAAAAATGACCCCGTCGATGGATAGGTAATGGATGCACTGTTCCGAGACGTCCTGGTAATACTGAATAGCCGGATGGTTATACGCATTCATAAAATTTTACAACAAGAATGACGAACTGGTAGGACAATTAAGCGCTTTACGTACTTTTGACGTAAAGCTAGCTACTACCGCTTTGGTTTGCTTGTCTACAGCTCAAACCTACGTCCCGCAACGTCCTGATCGTGCCCTCCCTTCATGAAACGCCTAAAAATAGGATTACTGTAGGGTTTATCAACCCTCGGTACGCCGTGCCTGATCATACCATGAAAAAGAAGTTATTCGCTGCGCTCTGTCTCTTTGCGTTACCTCTTTTGGGCATCTGCGCCAAGGTCGATACCATCGACGTACCCAGCGCCCGGATGAACCGTACGTTGCGGGCGGCGGTGGTATTGCCGGAGCAGTACGTGAAGGCAAAAAAACGCGATGCCCGCGCCTTCCCGGTGCTGTACCTGCTTCATGGCGGGAGTGGCAGCTTCCGCGACTGGCTTACCAAAACGCCCGACAAAACGCTGCTCCACCGCCTGGCCGACCAGTATAACCTGATCATTGTAACGCCCGACGGTGACCCCACCAGCTACTACTTTGACAGCCCGCTGGTGCCAGCGAGCCAGTTCGAGACGTTCATTTCGAGCGAACTGATTCAGAAAATTGACGCGACCTACCGCACCATTCGCGAGAAGAAAGGGCGCGTGATTGCGGGGCTGAGCATGGGCGGCCACGGTGCCCTGTTCATTTCGAGCCGCCACCCCGACCTGTATGCCGCCGCCGGGAGCATGAGCGGGGTGATGAACATCAACACGGCCACCTGGAAGGTCCCCGCCGACTTCGCCAAATCGCGGGCCGATAATTTTGTCAAACTACTGGGCCCACCAGCTACGGGCGACGCGCCATACCCCGGCTACACGATGGTGACGCTGGCCGACAAGCTCAAGGCCAACGGCCTGCCGCTCATTCTCGACATTGGCGTAGATGATTTCCTTATCAACGGCAACCGGGACCTGCATCAGCAATTGATGGCCAACCAGACGCCCCACGACTATACCGAGCGGCCCGGCGCTCATACCTGGGAGTACTGGGGCAATGCTCTGCCGTATCAGGTACTTTTTTTTAGTAAGATTCTGGCTATCAACTGACTGCGTGTAATTCGTTTCATGACTAATTTTCCGTATTTCGAATGAAAACTCACTCTTTTCTTGTCGCGTTAGCGGCGCTTGCGCTGCCCCTGCTGGCAGTAGGCCAGCCCAAAAAAGAAATGGCCGCGCCGATCGTGGCTGGTAAAGACATCGCCGTTGTGCCGACCGAATCGGGCAAGGTGCGTGGGTACGTCCACAATGGCATCTACACCTTCAAAGGCATTCCCTACGCCAAGGCCGAGCGGTTTATGGCCCCCACCAAACCCGATTCGTGGTCGGGGGTACGTTCGTCGATGACCTACGGCCCCGTTTGCCCCATCGACCCCACGACCTCCGTGTATGATGAAATCGAATTCCCGTTTCATCATGATTGGGGCTACATGAACGAAAATTGCCTCAGCCTCAACGTCTGGACACCGCAGGCTACCGCTGCCCAAAAGAGCCCCGCGGGAGGCCGCCCCGTACTGGTGTGGCTGCACGGTGGTGGTTTCTCGGCCGGTTCGTCGGTGGAGCTGCCGTCCTACGACGGCGAAAACATGACCCGCAAAGGCGACGTGGTGGTCGTGACGGTCAACCACCGGCTCAACCTGCTCGGCTTTCTGGACCTGTCGGCCTACGGCGAGAAGTACAAAAGCTCGGCTAACGCCGGGCTGCTCGATCTGGTGGCGGCCCTGCAATGGGTGAAGGCCAACATCAGTCAGTTTGGCGGCGATCCGGGCAACGTGACCATCTTCGGGCAGTCGGGTGGGGGTGGCAAAGTGACCAGCCTGATGAACGCGCCGTCGGCCAAAGGGCTGTTTCACAAGGCCATCGTGCAGAGTGGGAGCTACGTGAACAGCTTCACCGAAAAAGAGCTGTCGCAGAAAGTGGGTGCCGCCATGCTGGCCGAACTGAACCTGCAACCCAACCAGGTCGATTCGCTGCAAAAATTCTCGTATGAACGCCTGAGTGCCGCTAGTAAACGGGCACTTCGGAAGGTGAACGAGTCGTTGAAAGCCGAAAACCGCCCGGCGTTCGGCGTGGGCTGGGGGCCAACCCTCGACGGGACGTTCCTGCCCTATCAGCCGTCGGAACCCGCCGCGATGGAACTGGCCAAAAATGTGCCGCTGCTGGTGGGGTCGACCAAAACCGAATTTGGCCCCTTCAACCCGACCAACCGCGTAGCCGACATGGACGCGGCCAAAGCCAACCTGCAAAAACGCTTCGGCACCAAAACCGATGCCTACCTGACCGCCGCCAAAAAAGCGTATCCTGAAGCCACCCAACCCTCCGACTACGTAAATATCGACATCAATTTCCGGGCGGGGGCTGTGCAGCAGGCTAACCAGAAAGCCGTAGCGGGTGCGGCGCCGGTCTATGTGTACCTGTTCACCTGGAATTCGCCCGTGAACGATGGTATTTATAAGTCGATGCACTGCATGGAACTGCCGTTCGTGTTTGACAACATCAGCCGTTGCGAAGAGATGACGGGGGGCGGCAAAGAGGCCTACGCGCTGGCCGACAAGATGAGCCGCGCCTGGATTGCCTTCGCCCGCACCGGCAACCCCAACCACAAAGGCTTACCCAACTGGCCCGCCTACACCGCCCAGACCGGCGCGACCATGCTGTTTGACAACGTAAGCCAGATCAAAAATCACCCCGACAAAGAACTGCTCGAAGTTGCCACCGGCAAGTCGATGTAGGGTTGTTCTCCCCCAATTACCGATGAAAGTCGCGATTATCTTCCTGGCTATGGTGCTGGCTGCGTTCACAACGAACGTGTCACCGGGTCCTGCAACGCCGTCAACCCCCGCCGCCGATCGCTTTACCAAAGTGAGCGACGTTGTCTGGGCATCACCGAAGGGGTTTGACCTGACGATGGATATTTACACGCCCAACACGGGCAAGAAGAGCTACCCGGTCGTGGTGATTTTCCACGGCGGCGGCTGGCTCATCAACACCAAAAGCATCATGAACGAGATGGCAACATACCTGGCCAATAAGTCGGAGTACGTCGTCTGTAACGTCAATTACCGGCTGCTGGGCGATCAGGGCAACACCGTGACGATGAACCAGATCGTGGAGGATGCCTTTGGCGCGGTACTATGGGTGAAAGACAACATTGCTAAGTACAAAGGCGACGCGGGTAAGATCACCGTGACGGGCGACAGCGCGGGCGGGCATCTGGCTACGATGGTGGTGGTGCAGGGGCAAAACCTGGAGTCGGATGGCTTTGCGGGAAATACGCTGGGCTTCAGACCAACGTACCTGCCCGCCGGAAAAACAGCCGAGCAGGTGGCGGCCGCCAACGGACTGGCGGTGCAGGCTGGGCTGATCAGCTACGGGGCGTTTGATCTCTACGCCAGCGCGCTGGGTGGTTTTGAGAAGGAGAGCAACATCTTCTGGGGGATGGGCAAAGCCAAAGCGCGGGGTATCTTCGGAGAAGGCATCACGCCCGCCGCCAACCCGGCTCCCTACAAGCAGGTGTCACCGATCTACGTGGTGCCCAAAGCGGGCGAGCGTAACCTGCCGCCGCTGTTCTTTTCGGTGGGTTCAAAAGACGACCTGACCACGCCCAAGTCGGTCGAGGCGTTTATCGGTAAACTGAAGGAAGCCGGACACACCAACCTCGAGTACTGGGTGTACGAAGACCGACCGCATGCGTTTCTGGACTCGGGCTCAAATCCGTATCTGAAAACGAGCTTCCAGCACGATGCGCCCGAAGCTCTCGACCGGATGATCGCCTTCCTGAATAAGGTGTTCTATTGAGCTGCCCATGCTGTCACTGCTCGGCTTCGCGACCATCGCGCTGTTTCTATTGCTGATCATCACTAAGCGGCTGTCGGTGGTGACGGCGTTGGTGCTGGTGCCGCTGGTGATGGGGCTGCTGGCGGGTTTCGGTCCGAACGAGTTGGGTGAGATGATGCTGGCCGGGATCAAACAGGTAGCGCCCACGGGCATTCTGCTGATGTTTGCGGTGCTGTATTTCGCCACCATGCTCGACGCGGGCCTGTTCGACCCCATCATCGCGGGCATCATCCGCTACGTGAAGGGCGATCCGCTGAAAGTGATTGTGGGCACGGCGCTGCTGACGATGATCGTACACCTCGACGGTGACGGTACCGCGACGTTCATGATCGTGCTATCGGCGTTTGTTCCCATTTACCGGCAACTGAACATTAACAAGCGCATCTTGCCGGGCATTGTGGCGCTGAGCGTTGGGCCATTGCACCTGGTGCCCTGGTCAGGTACGTCGGCGCGGGCGATATCGACCCTGAAAACCGACGCCACGCAGTTGTTCAACCCGAATATACCCGCCATGCTGGCGGGTGTCGGCTGGGTGCTGGCTGTTGCCTATTGGTTTGGTCTGAAGGAGCGCAAACGGCTGGGCGTGACTGAGCTGACCTACGTACACCACGACAACCTGACGGATAGCCAACGGGCCTTGCGCCGCCCGAAACTGTTCTGGATCAACGCCGTTCTGACCATTGGCCTGATCGTTACGCTGATGAAGGGGTGGGTGCCCACTCCCGCGCTGTTCGTGGTGGCGGCAGCCGTGGCGCTGGTGCTCAACTACCCCCGGTTAGCCGATCAGCAGGCTGTGTTGCGGGGGCATGGCAACAACATTTTCATGGTGTCGAGCATGATATTCGCCGCGGGCGTTTTCTCGGGAATCCTGACCGGCTCCAAGATGATCGAGGCGATGGCTACGTCGCTGGTGTCGCTGATTCCCCAGCAGCACGCCGCTTGGCTGCCCACGCTCACGGCCATCACCAGTATGCCCGCCAGTTTGCTCTTTACGCCCGACGCCTACTATTTCGGGGTCGTGCCGATTCTGAGCAGCACGGCTACTCAGTTTGGTATCGATCCGCTCGAAATTGGCCGGGCGGCTTTGCTAGGGCAGATGACTGTGGGGTTCCCGGTTAGCCCACTAACGGCGTCGACGTTTTTGCTGGTTGGGTTGGCCGAGGTCGATCTGGGTGATCATCAGAAATTTACCCTGAAATGGGCTTTTGGTGCAACGCTGGTTATGACCTTGGTTGCGCTCTTAACGGGTTCCATTCACCTATGAAAACAACGGTTCGCATTGGCTGCGGGGCCGGCTTCTCTGGTGACCGGCTCGACCCGGCGGTCGTGCTGGTTGAGCAGGGCGGGCTGGATTATCTGGTGCTGGAATGCCTCGCCGAACGGACGATTGCCCTTGCCCAGAAACGCAAACGGCAAAATCCGGCGCTGGGGTATGATCCGCTGCTGGAACGCCGGATCGAAAGCCTGCTCCCGCTGCTGCTGGACAAAAACGTTCGGTTGATTACCAACATGGGGGCGGCCAATCCGCTGGCGGCGGGCGAGAGGATCGGCGAGATAGCCCGGCGTTTGAATCGCTCCGTAACGGTGGCGGTGGTGCAGGGTGACGATGTGCTGCATCAGTTAACGGGCGATGAACCGAGCCTGGAAACGGGCCTCCCGCTACGCCAGTCAGGTACGTTGCTGTCTGCGAACGCCTACCTGGGCAGCGACGCTATCCTGCCCGCGCTGGCTACCGGAGCACACGTCATCATTACGGGCCGCGTAGCCGATCCGTCGTTGTTCGTCGCCCCACTGGCCCACGCGTTTGGCTGGTCGCTGGACGACTCCCGGCTGATGGGGCAGGCAACCGTGATCGGGCATTTGCTCGAATGTGCCGGTCAACTGACGGGTGGCTACTTCGCCGACCCCGGGCGCAAAGACGTACCGGATCTGGCGCACCTGGGCCACCCGTTTGCGGATGTGCAGGCCGACGGTACGGCTACGTTTGGCAAGGTGGCCGGAACGGGTGGCCTGCTCACCACCGCCACCGCCAGCGAGCAACTGCTTTATGAAGTGATGGACCCCCGCCGCTACATGACCCCCGACGTGATCGCCGATTTCACGCAGGTACGTCTCGAACAGGCAGGCATCAATCAGGTACGGGCTATCGGTGGACAGGGCGAAGCAAGACCCGACACGCTGAAAGTCAGCGTGGGCTATGATGCCGGGTACGTTGGGGAAGGCGAAATTGCTTACGCTGGCGCCAACGCACTGGCCCGCGCCGAACTGGCCGGCCGCCTGGTGCAGGCGCGCCTGCAGGATCGGTTTGGCGACCTACGCGTCGATTACATCGGCAGTACCTCGGTCCATCGCACGAACTTTGGTCAGGCTCCCGAGCCCTACGAAATCCGCTTGCGTGTAGCGGGCAAGGCAAGTACGGCCGCTGAGGCAGCGTTGGTCGGCGAGGAGGTCGAGGCGCTGTATACCAACGGCCCCGCTGGCGGCGGTGGAGCCCGAAAGTACGTGCACGAAGTGGTGGGGATCGTTTCGATGCTCTTGCCACGTCATCGGGTTACACCGACGGTCACCTTGCTAACGGTATGAAAACAAAACTCTATGAACTGGCTCACAGCCGGGCGGGTGACAAGGGCAACACCCTGACGCTCTCGCTGATTCCGTACCGTGCCGAAGACTACCCGCTTCTGCGCGAGCAGGTGACTGCCGAGGCCGTCAAACAGCATTTGCAGGCCATTGTAGCAGGCGATGTGATCCGCTACGAATTGCCGAATCTGCCCGCGCTTACGTTTGTCTGTCAGCAGGCGCTGCTGGGCGGGGTTACTACGTCACTGGCGATGGACACCCACGGCAAAAGCCTGAGTTATGCGTTGCTGGAACTGGAAATTCATACAACTTCGTAGCTAGCTGGCGGTCAGGTACGTTGCCTGGGGGTATCGAGACTGACCTGTTTTGGCTTAGCCAGCTACGTTTTAGCGCGAACCGGGCGCCAGGACGTTCATTTTTAGCGTATTTTTCGGGTACATCAACTCTATGTTTATGCAACCTGACCGTTTGCTGAATCGCTCGATGCGCGTGGTTCCGCTCGCCCTCGTCTCCTGCTTTCTGTTTGGCCACTTAACCGGCGTAGCGCAGGATGCCCCCACGTACCAGACACCACCCAAAGCGCTGGCCGATCTCGTCACCGTGCCGCTTACGCCTTCGGTCAGTGTGTCAGACAAGGGTAGTATGATGCTGATTCTGGAACAGGCTTCAGCACCCGGCATTGCCGAACTGGCGCAACCCGAACTGAAACTGGCAGGTCTGCGGCTCAACCCCGCCAACAATGGCCCGAGCCGGATGCGCTACGTAACGGGCCTGAAGCTGAAAAAGCTGACGGCGCAAACCGAAGTAGCCGTAACGGGCCTGCCCGCCCAACCGCTGATCAGCTACACGCAATGGTCGCCCGACGAAACCAAGATCGCCTTTGCCAACTCGACCGATAGCCGGATTGAGCTGTACGTAGTCGACGTGGCAACGGCGGCAGCCACCAAAGTGGGTAACGTCGCGCTGAACGCCACCATGGGTAGCCCGTTTCGGTGGTTGTCAGACAGTAAGAGCCTGATCGTGAAAGCAATTCCGGCCGGTCGGGGTGCGGCGCCCGAGGTTAGCCGCGTTCCCGCAGGTCCGACCATTCAGGCCAACATTGGGGGCAAACGGGGGCAGGCGCCCACGTACCAGGATTTGTTGAAGAGTGCTTCCGACGAACGCCAGTTTTCGTACTACACCACCGCACAGGTAATGCGGGTAGCATTGGATGGACAAAGCACACCCATCGGGCAACCCGGTATCATCGCCTCGGCCGATCCGTCGCCAGATGGCAACTACGTGATGATCGAAACGGTGCATACGCCGTTCTCGTATTTGGTGCCGGTGTATCGGTTCCCGCTGCGCACCGACATTTACGCCACTTCAGGTACGTTGGTGAAAACCATCAACGACGGCCCCTTGCATGAGAGCGTGCCCTATAGCCCCGATGGCGCGCCGGCCGGTCCGCGCGATTTCAACTGGCGGGCCGATGCCCCGGCTTCGGTCTATTACACGGTAGCGCAGGACAACGGCGACCCGAAAGTGAAAGCTGATGTGCGCGATAAGGTGTTCCTGCTGGATGCGCCTTTCGCTGGTCAGCCCAAAGAAATCTACGCGGCGCAGTACCGCTTCGAAGGCTTCGAGTGGGGGAACGAAACGATGGCGCTGGCAACCGAGCAGTGGTGGCAGACCCGTAAAGCCCTTACCAAAACGGTGAATCCCAAAACGTGGCAGACGGTGGTGCTGTTCGACCGGTCGTACGAAGATCGATACGGCAACCCTGGTCAGCCCGATACCCGGCACAACCAGTATGGCCGCAACGTGCTAAACCTGCTGCCAAATGGGGAGATTATGATGGTGAACGGGCAGGGTGCCTCGCCCGAAGGCGACCGGCCGTTTGTGAGCCTGCTCAACCTAAACACCAAGCAAACGCGTGAACTGTGGCGGTCGCAGGCCCCGTATTTCGAGCGCCCCGTTGCCATTCTTGATGCCGCCAAGCAGGTAATCCTGACCACGCGCGAAACACCCGACGAGAACCCGAATTACTTCGTGCGTAACCTCAAAGCGCGTATTGCGCCAGTGCAGGTGACTCAGTTTGCGCACCCATATCCGCAACTTAAAGGCGTTCAGAAACAGCAACTTCGCTATAAGCGTGCCGACGGTGTCGACCTGACGGCGACGCTCTACCTGCCCGTAGGTTACAAGAAAGAGCAAGGGCCGCTGCCGACGTTTTTGTGGGCGTATCCGGCCGAATTCAAAAGCAAAGATGCTGCCGGGCAGGTGTCGGGTTCGCCTTACCAGTTTAACCGCATCAGCTACTGGGGCGCGGCCGCGTTCGTGACGATGGGCTACGCCATTCTCGACAACGCCAGTATCCCGATCGTGGGCGAAGGCGATAAGGAACCCAACGACACCTACGTGGAGCAACTGGTGAGCAGTGCCAAAGCCGCCATCGATGAGGGTGTTCGGCTGGGCGTGGTCGACTCGACCCGCGTGGGCGTGGGTGGCCACTCATATGGCGCGTTTATGACGGCTAACCTGCTGACGTACAGCAAATTATTCCGGGCGGGGATTGCGCGCAGTGGGGCCTACAACCGCACGCTGACGCCCTTCGGTTTCCAGAACGAGCAACGTACCTACTGGCAGGCCCCCGATGTCTACAACAAGATGTCGCCGTTTATGAATGCCGACAAGGTGAAGACGCCTATCCTGCTCGTGCACGGCGAGGCTGATAACAACACCGGTACGTTCCCGATTCAGTCGGAGCGGTATTACAACGCGTTGAAGAGTTTTGGGGTAACGACCAAATTCGTGCTGCTGCCCTACGAAAGCCACGGCTACACGGCCAAAGAATCGCTGTTGCACATGCTCGCCGAAATGAACACCTGGCTGGATACCTACGTTAAAAACCCCAAACCAGGCGCCGTCGCCAATCAGGCCGACAAGTCAGGAAGCGGCCGATGATCCGTTTCTAAAAGTGCTTCCGTAAGTAAGCCTTCATTAGCTGTCTCAACGCCCGTTTTGGGGGAATGAAACAGGGCGTGAAGGCTTATTTTTTTGCCTGAAGTTTGCGCATCGCCTCCGCATAGCGCCGTCCCAACTCGCGGGCCGAGGGGGTGTCGAAATGCGTTTGATCGCCTTTATCGGTCAGGCCGGTGGCTTCGATGCAGGCGACAACCGGTAGACGGGTGGGCAGGTTACGGAGCTGCGCGTTGATCTGCGCGGCTGCGGGATTTTGCCGCACGTAAAAATCCCCTAACGTACCCACCACAACCGGTACGTTGGGGGCGGCAAGTTCCTGACGGAACCGATTGATGAGCGTAATCAGCTTTTGGTCATAGCCAGCCACGAGTTCAGGTTTGCTGTCACTTTCGCCCTGATGCCAGAGAATGCCCCGCAACGTACCGCTTGGCAGGGCTATTTTGGCCCGCCGGAGCGCATCATCGTACGGGTAGCTTTTGGTTTGATCATGATAGCCGCCGGGCTGCCAGCTGTCGATCGCCGATCCGCCAACCGCAACCGGGATCAGGCCAATATAGGCCGTAGTATCGGCGGCAAGCATGGCGCGGGCAAAGGCCAGCCCCGGCCCAACCCCAACCACACTGGGCTTATCAAAATGGAGTGGCTCGGTGGCCACTACCCATTGGTTGGCCTGGTTCAGCATCAGGATGTGGGGATTGGGCTGTTTATCCGTTTCGGCTGGCGCACCCCGCCCAGCCATGTTCGACTGACCGGCCAGCAAATACAGGTGAAGTTTAGCCGGTATTGGTTGCGCCGGAGCACTCGCTGGAGACTGCGCAAAAAGCTGGCTTATTCCAGCCAGAAAAGCCAGCAATAGCAGTGGGGATTTAGGCATTATTGTGAGGGAAAAGTAAGCCGTGCGCCATCCAACGGTCCGAAGAAAACGGCGTCTCAATGGGAAGGCGTTGGTTGCTTTTTTTACCCGTTTTAGCCCCGTTCAGGCCAACCCGCCAATAAAAAAGCCCGACCAAAGTGGCCGGGCTCTTATGGGAATTAACCGCAGACTAAGCTGATGCAGGCGGCGTCGGAGTCGACGTAAAAGGTTGCGTCTCCAGCGGCTCCGTAGCGGCCGGCTTGGCTTCAGCTCCAATCTCCTCCTTTACTTCCTCGCCACGTTTTTTGTACGCCTGGTAAGCCGTGTCGCGCTCGAACGGCCGACGGCCAATCAGCCGTTCCAGATCGTTTTGGTACAGAATTTCCTTTTTCAGCAATTCCTGAGCGATAATCTCGAGTTGCTCGCGCTTGTCGGCCAGCATGCCGGTTGTGCGCTGGTAAGCAACATCAACGATCTTCCGAACTTCGTCGTCGATCTGACGGGCCGTTTCTTCCGAATAAGGCTTGTTGAACGAATACTCCGACTGTTTCGAATCGTAAAACGATACGTTGCCGATTTTGTCATTCATGCCATACATCGTCACCATGCTGTAGGCCAGTTTGGTAATCCGTTCCAGATCGCTCAGCGCGCCGGTCGATACCTTACCAAACACGATGTCTTCGGCGGCCCGGCCACCTAGAGCCATGCACATTTCGTCCATCAGTTGCTCGGTGCGGTAGAGGTACTGCTCACGGGGCAGATACTGAGCGTAACCCAGCGCCGCAACCCCACGCGGTACAATCGTCACTTTCACGAGCGGATCGGCGTGTTCGAGGTACCAGCCCGCTACCGCGTGACCAGCCTCGTGGTAGGCCACGATCTCTTTCTCTTCAGGCGAAATGAGTTTGTTCTTCTTCTCCAGACCACCGATCACCCGGTCCATCGCATCCTGGAAGTCAATCATGTCAATCGACTCTTTGTCACGACGGGCGGCAATCAGGGCGGCTTCGTTACAGACGTTGGCGATTTCGGCACCGGCAAAACCAGGCGTCTGCGCGGCCAGATCTTTCGGCTCTACGTCTGCTGAAAGTTTCAGCGGTTTCAGGTGTACCTTAAAGATCGCTTCCCGGCCAATGATATCGGGTTTATCGATGCTGATCTGACGGTCGAAACGGCCGGGACGTTGCAGGGCGGGGTCGAGTACATCAGGGCGGTTGGTGGCGGCCAGGATGATGATACCCGAGTCGGTAGCAAACCCATCCATTTCAACCAGCAGGGAGTTCAGCGTGTTCTCGCGTTCGTCGTTGGCACCAGGCATTGAACCCCGTCCCCGCGAGCGACCTACGGCGTCGATCTCGTCAATGAAGATGATACAGGGCGCTTTTTCTTTAGCCTGTTTGAACAGATCACGTACCCGAGCGGCACCAACCCCCACAAACATCTCCACAAAATCGGAACCCGACAGTGAGAAGAACGGCACCCCGGCTTCACCGGCCACGGCTTTGGCCAACAGCGTCTTACCCGTACCCGGAGGGCCAATCAGCAGGGCACCCTTCGGGATTTTGGCACCCAGCTTGGTGAACTTCGACGGGTTTTTCAGGTAGTCGACAATCTCTTTGATCTCTTCCTTGGCTTCGTCGAGGCCGGCCACGTCGTTGAAGGTAATCTTCACCCGGTTTTCGGCATCGAACAACGCCGCGCGCGATTTACCGATGTTGAAAATCTGCCCCCCCGGGCCACCCGTGCCCGACATCCGGCCCAGAATGAAGTACATCGCCAGAATCATGATGATGATCAGGCCGTAGGTCGCCAGTGAACCGGCCCAGTCGGCCCGGCTTTCGTAGCGGTCATCGATTCGCTGATCTTCGGGAACGCCCTGTTCGAGGCGTTCGAGGTCTTTCTTGAACGATTCGGCCGAAGGTACTTCGAAGGTATAGTGCGGACCCCGGTCATTGGCCCCGAAGTAGGGCTTCTCGGAATTCAGCGCGCGATATTCGGGCTTTTTGAGGGCCTCTTCGCGCAGGGTTACTTCGGCAATTTTGTCATTAACGATGATGACTTTTTCAACATCGCGATTCTTCACCATGCGCTCAAACTGCTTAGGCGAGGTCTGTCGAACCGACGTGCTTTTACTCATGAAGGCGATACCGAGGATGGCGGAGATCAGCAGTACCACAATCCAACCCTGAAAATTCGGCTTACGCGGAACTCGGGGCAGATTTCTATTGGTGTTGTTATCAGACATTTCTACAGGTTATACGGAAGTCGGTTTGTAGGGGTAACACCGTTCAGAAAGCGAATGTTTAGCTGGCAAACGGTGGGTGGGAGCGGCAAAAACAAGCGATCAACCAACCCGTTGGATGGCAGGAACAATGTCGTCGTCGGCAATGTATTCGATCTCAGCATCACCCCAAAGCTGCTCCAGATCGTAAAATGCCCGGCGTTCTTTCTTGAATACGTGCGCGACTACGTCGACGTAATCGAGCAGAATCCACTCGCGGTTGGCTTTGCCTTCGCGGTTGAACGGGAACGTCCGGCTTACTTTCAAAATCTCTTCTTCGATCGAGCCAGCGATGGCGTCAATCTGGGTATCAGAGCTACCCGAGCAAATGATGAAATAGTCGGTAATGGCGTTTTTGACACGGCGAAGGTCCATCACGACGATGTCCTGCGCCTTTTTCTCCTGCATACCTTTTACGATCAGATCGCGAAGTTGCTGAGTAGTTAGTTCGGGTTGTTTGGCTAAAACAGTGTTTTGAATCATGCTTTGAATGTAAACTTGTGTGGCAAACGGGTAGCGGGTACGTTGCCAAGTCAAATGGGTATGCGTAGAAACACTACCCGACCGCACCATACACCATTTGACATGTCATGGTCATGTTATAAACGTAACAATCTTTGCACAAAATCTGTCCCAAAACGCTATTCGTTGGTCAAAAAATAGTTTACCTGCCAAGCTGTCACTCTACCAACGACGAAGCGTCCGATTTACTACTTACGACTGACGTATCGGAGGGTACGTTCGTCGTCACGGACCGGCAAACCCGCGGCCGCGGCCAGCGGGGCAACCAGTGGGAGGCCCAGCCGGGCCATAGTTTCACGGGTTCGCTCATTTTGTCGCCGACTTTTCTGGCCGCTACGGAACAGTTCTGGCTCAATATGGCTGTCTCGCTGGCGATCAACGATACGCTCTCGCCGCTGCTGCCCAACGGGGGGCTGACCATCAAATGGCCCAACGACGTGTATGTCTACGACCGGAAGCTCGGGGGCGTGCTCATCGAGAACACCCTACAGGGCTATAACGTCGCCCAGTCGATCATTGGCATAGGGCTGAACGTAAACCAAACCGATTTTGGCCTGCCGACGGCGACATCCCTACTGTTGGAAACACCCATTGACGAAGGGTACCAGCTCCCGGCCCTGCTGACGACGCTCTGCGAACAGCTGGAAAAACGCTACCTGCAACTACGGGCCGGGCAGCGGTCAGTCTTGCGGGAAACGTACCTGAACCACCTCTACCGTTACCAGCAGCCCCACCGCTACAACGCCGAGGGTCAGCCCTTCACCGGCACCATCGTCGACCTCGACCCGCTAGGCCGCCTTGGTATCTGGGTTGCTGGCGAGGTACGTTATTTCGGCTTCAAAGAAGTAGCGTTTGAGTAGGCTTCGCTGTCATTGGTGGTGTCATTTGCTGCGCGTCATTCGTCGTCACTGGTGGTCATTCATTGTCTTCGTTGTAAAAAGCGATCAATGACTACCAATGACAATGAATGACCACCAATGATCACGAAGTCAATTGACGGCACAGCCCAATGCCATTTCCCCCTCAAAAAATCCGGCTCCAGGCGAAGCGGATGAGCAGCAACGTACCAACGAAGCCCACGACGAGGTAGCCAAATGGTACGTAGGTGAAAGCCACGAGACGAAGCCGGTCGACAAACCACAGGATACCGATCAGCGCGGCGATGAGCGTAAGGAAACTAGCTAGTCGACCAAAGCCAGGTACGTAGATGAACGGTAATTTCTGCCGCACCAGCCACAACGTGGCGATCATGGTCAGGATGGGCAGCACCTGCAAGACAAGGTTCATGGCCCAGACACTCTGCCGCTCGAACAGAAACAGGTAAAGGTTGAGCGTCAGGGCGAACACACCGGGAATGCAGGCGGCATAGACCAGCACGGCGTAGGCATACCGCCATGTCCAGATTGCCTCCGTAGTCTCACCCGACCACAGGTTGACCAGAAAGGTGAGCAATGGAATCGTCAGAAAAAAAACGCCACTGTCCAGGGTTGAGCAGCGGCGTAGTCGAAGAGATCACGGAAGGTCATGGAAAGTATAAGGCACAATGGATAATGCACAATGTACAATGGGCGAACTGAAAACGTAACAGTTTTATAGCGAACGCTTCATTGTACACTGTGCATTATCCATTGTGCATTACTTCAGCGTCAGCAGGTAGCCGATGGTGAAGTTGGCGTCCCAGTCGAAAACGAATTGCTGGCAGCCCGTGGCGTCGGCGATGGCTTTGTAGATATTGAGGCCTGCTTTCTGCTTGGCGTTGTCGCCCTTGTAGTCGGCGGGGGCTTTCAGCACGGTGTAACGCTCCTTGCCATTCCGAACCTGCTTGGCCAATTCGAACGGAATACCGCCGATGATGAAGCAGGTTTTCCGACGACCGGCGGGTACGCCCTTCGCTTTGCTGTTGACTTCGCTGTAGACTTTGGCGTCGTCGGAGCCTTCCTGGAAATACTTGGCTCCGTAGGTTTCCAGAGCCGATACGTTGCCGTTCGTCTTCCACGAAATCTTGGTGTTACCCGACCCAATGTCGACTACGAAAGCATTGTCGTCGAACTCCGGAGGCAGCACGGCCCGCAGCGCCAGCCGACCTTCCTGCTCGGGCGTCACGGTGTTTACCACATAGTTGAGCGCCTTCAGGTTTTTGATGATTTTCTGGGTAGCATCGGCTTTCAAGGCACCCGAGCTCACCACAAACTGAATGTCGCGGCCACCCACCCCGAAGTTGAGCATGTTAGCGATGTACTGCTTCAGGCCCTCCCGGATGTCGAGGTCGGTCGCCATGTTTTCCAGTACGAGGCTGTTGCCAAAGTCGGCTTTTTCGAGCTTCCAGCGTTTCTGATCATCGATCCGAACGATGAACGAGTTGAAACCGCTGGCCCCCAGTTCGACCACGCCGCGCAACTTGCCACCTTGTGGTTCGGCCGCCTGGTAACCGAAGGCGCTGCTGGCCGACGAGGTGCCGTTCGACGTCGCCGACGACTCGCTGTCGCCCGTGCTTGAGGCTTCGCTGCTGCTGGTAGCTTCTTCGTTTGAGGCCGAGTTTTCGGTGTCGAGCCCGCCTTGAGGCAGTGATGGTGAGGAGACCTGTTCGGTTTTGTTGCCGCTCCGGAATTTGTCGATCAGGTCGATACCGGCAACGTACTTGAGGCCAAGGTAAACAAGGCCCAGAATGAGCAGCGTAATGATCAGCCGCCCGGCAGTGGTTAAGCGATTCATAAGGAGTGAAAAAGTGAAAGAGTGAATCAGCAAACGAATGAATGACTGGCGACGAATCCGCTCATTCACTCGTTCGCTTTTTAACTAATTAGTCTAACAGATTACGATAGCCTTCGTCTTTGGGCGGGTTCAGCACGCGGGCCTGCTGCGGGGCATCGAGTTGGTTGGTTGTCGCCGGGTTAAGCTGCACCATCGAGAATTCGCCCCGGTTGTAGGCTTCCAGCAACTGCTCCCCTTTGTCCGACAGCAAGCCGTTCTGAATGTCCACGCCATTGATGAAGTCCATCGAGAGGTCCATCGCCCGTTTCATTTCGCCCAGCTTCTTGCTCATGTCGTCCTGGATGTACTCCATCGACTCATCGAAGTAGAACTTCTTGTCGGGGTTGCCTTTGAAGATGCTGACCGCCGTTTTGAGCGCGTTCGAGCTTTCCTTCACGATCTTGTACTCGGTCTCTTTCAGCTTTACCTTGATGTCGGTTTCCTTGATCAGGTAATCGGCCGATTTGTTGACCTTTTCCATGAAATCGAGCACCGTTTTCATGTTGCGTTGCAGCGGGAGCAACTTCTCGTTCATCTCCTGCAAGCCCGCGCCTTCGATCGTCGCCAGCGTGGCGGCTTCTTTCATGCCGGGTTTGGTCGCGGCCATCTCATTGGCTTTGTTGGCCTCGGCAAATTTCTGCTTGATGGTGTCGTTGTTCTCGTTGATCTTCTTGTTCAGCTTCACCAGTTGCCCGGCCAGCGTGTCGATCTGCCCCTGCATTTTCTCGCGTTTCTCGCGCAGATCCTGCACGTAGATTTTCATGATGGCAATCGGGTCGAGCTGAATGATAGTCCCGGCCAGTTTGCGCATGAACGTTTTGAACAGGAAGAACACCGCCGTTCGGACGTCGCGACTGGTGAATAGAAACACCAGTAGGGCCAGCACCCCGAGCAAACCCGCCAGATAGAGCGTGTTTTCGGTAACGCGGATCAGAAACTCCACGATCCGGTTGAAATAAACGAGGCCAAGCGCGGCCACGGCACCCAGCACTAACATGCCTGCGATGCCTTCGGGGCGGCTCCAGAACGACCCTTTGTGCGGGTCTGAGTCGGCATTGCCGCCAGCTAATTGTGAAAAGTCAGGAGAAGCCATGGTTTACGTTAGTTAAGGCGTTTTCAAGTTGGCCTTTTCAGTTGGCTGACGCCTGTGTAATTCTGCGTCAGCCAACTGAAAAGGCCAACCTGAAAACTAGAAATTCATTTCAGGTACGCTGTAATCTTGGAAATATCGGCCTTGATCTGGTCGGTGAAACTGGCGTAGGTGGTTTCAAAATTGGCCCGATTCTGGTTGATCTTGGCGCTTTGCTCGTCGATCTCGCCACCAATTTTACCCAGCCGGTCGTTGTTAGCATTGACGCGCTGCTGCAATTCGGCAATCTGTTTGGCGATCGCGTCATTGTCGGCCTGGAGTTTTTTCTGTTCGGTCTGCAACCCACCGACTCGTTCCTGCACGGCGGCTTCCACGCTTTTCAGAAAAGCCTCGCGGTCGGTGCTTAAGGCCGCCAGATACTGGTTGGCAGCGGTGGCCAACGTACCTGGGTCGCCCGTACCGGCCATAGCCTTAAAGCTCGCCCAGGCTGCCTGAAACTGCTTTTCTTCGGTAAGCCCCAGATTGGCCAGGTTGCGCAAAATCTCGCGAAACTCGAAATAGTCGGGTCCTTGCAGGTTGGCTTTGCTCAGCACCCCCGCAAAGTGATCGACAAACTTGGTGTCGACGGCTCCCGTAGGTGACCCTGCGGCGGGCGAAGGCATCGGGGGCAGGGTGTTGGTGCCGGGCTGCATACCCGCTGGTACGGATGCAGGCGGCGTGGCCGAAGCGGGTGCACCGGCGGGGCCGCGTTCGGGGACGTCTTTGATGAAAAAGCCCAGCAACTTGTCGCCAAAACTCTTTTCTGTTTCTGCCATCGGTTGAAGTCGTGATTGACGTGACAATACTAAGGGCTTACGCCTTTCACACAACGATCAACTCGTACAAACGGTTATGGGGGTCAACAAACAGGGGTTTTACCCTTATGAAGTGTACAGCCAGCCTCAAAATCGGGGTTTGACGCCGCCAGACAGCTATTTCTTGAACACCAGCGCCTTAACTGGGTCGATCCGGTTGATGATGAGCGTTGGCACCCACATCGCCAGCGCGATAAGCCCCACCACGGCCGCATTGACCAACCCAATTACGGGCCAGTCCCAGGCGATGGGTACGTAGGTCATGTAGTAGTTTTTAGGATCGAGCGGGATCAACTGGTACCGATCCTGTAGCCAGCACAGGCCAATCCCCAGCGTGTTGCCGATCAGTAGCCCCCAGGCCACGATGCTCAGACCCACCACCACAAAGAGCCGCCGCATCAGGTCGTTGGGGCTACCCAGCGCTTTCATCAGGCCGATCATCGGGGTACGTTCCATCATCAGGACCAGCAGTACCGAGCCCATATTGAAACAGGCTACGAACAGAATCAGGACCAGAAAAACGGCCGTGTTGCGGTCGAGTAGCACCATCCAGTCGAAGAGCGTGCCGTATTGGTCGGTCACCCGGATCAGCCGCATCTCGGGCGGAATCTGGTTCAGCACGGCGGAGGCGGTCGCGTTGAGCTGGGTGAAATCGCGGACGAAAATCTCGAAGCTGCCGACCGAGTCGGCACCCCAGTTGTTGAGCCGCTGCACCAGTCGCCGGTCGCCGATGACAAACGTCTTGTCGCCCTCTTCCAAACCCGTTTCGTAAATGCCGGTGATGGTCATTTTGCGGGGACGAAGGCCGGTCGGGCTGGCGGGTGCCTCGCCCGGGCGGGTTTGGCCCGTAAAATAAAGGATCGCCGATTGCCCGACCGTCAAGTTGAGCTGGTTAGCAATGGTGCGGCTGATGAGCAGCTGGGTCGAATAGCCGTTGGTACTGGCCGAATCGAAGTTGGGCAACGTACCCGCTACCAGTGATTCGCGGAAAAGCCGCCAATCGTAATCAGGTCCGACGCCTTTCATGACCACCCCCGAGAGGTCGTCCTCGGCTTGCAGAATGCCCGCTTTCTGGGTGACACCCTGAAGATGACTCACGCCCGGCAGCGCCCGTACGCGGGCCACGGCGGGTGCGTTAAGGGAAATGGGTGGGGCGTCGTAGGAGACGTTATTGGAAAACTTAATGACTTGCAGGTGCGCGCCAAAGGCAAAAATCTTTTGCTGAATGGTGCGCTTAAAGCCGAACAGGATACCGAAGGCGATGATCAGCACGGCGAGACCAATGGCAACGCTGGCAATACCCACCCGCGTGACCGTCGCCGAGAAACTGCCCAGCGGCGCATTCCGTACCCGATTCGCTAAAAAGAGGGGAAGATTCACAGAGAGGGATTCAACGAAAAAGGTTCAATAGTCAAAGTTGCGATATGAATGACCAACTTTGACTATTGAACCTCTTACTTTGGGCTAATTTTTATCCCCTCACCTGCGGGAATTGCTCGACGATGCGTTCAACCTGCTTGGCCAGATTCTGGCTGATACGGGTTGGATCGCCCACGGCATTCTGCACGGCACCTCGCCAGACGAGGCGTTTGGTTCGGTTGTCGACCATATCGACTACGACCGTACCGGCTTCATATTTCTCCTGCGTGTACTGCGGGCCAAAACTGTTCCAGCCCCACCAGCCGGGACCCCAGCCAGCGTAGCCCCAGCGGCCCCAACCCGCATAGGGACCATAAAAACCATAGGGACCACCACCCGTGTTGTTGGCTACAGTGCGGGTCTTTTCTTCAACAAAAAAGTGATAGCCGATCAACAGATCGGGGCGGCGGCTGGTCTCCTTCAAGCCTTTCTTGGCTAGTTCAGAAACCACCGTTTGCTCGACCTGATCGGACGCCAGCTGATTGTAGTAAACCGGATTTTTGGTGCCTTTCACGTCGGAATCCATCCAGGCGAAAGTGCGGTATTTCGAGAAATCGACGTTTTGTGCCTTGTCGACCGCCACGCGGGGGGCACAGGCTGAGATACCCACCAAACAGGCGAGCAGGATGAGTGCATTTTTCATAGATCAGTTGAGCATTGTTGTTCATTAGATAACTGAAATAGGGTTAGAATAGTTAGTTTATAGACTAATTATTGGCTCATAGAATGAAGGCTGGCGCGACAGAAGCGAGGTCGCCAGTTAGAACCCGTCAACTGCCACTACTTACAGGTTAGAAACGCTTATGCCCCACTCATCCACGATACAAAGCGTTTAACCCAAAAACACCGGGCGCTGCAACCCGTCGGCTATTTTTACCGTACTTAATCTGTCTGCCGGGCGCTACGTCGACGGCTGTTACCCCAATTCGTCTTTATGCGACAGTTTCTGAAGTATTTGCTGGCTACCCTGTTGGGGCTGGTCATTTTCACCCTACTGGGTATTCTCATTTTTGCCGGCATCATTGGCGCGGCTTCTTCTAAAGGAGACGTGACGGTGGCCGATAACTCCGTACTCAAAATCAAGCTCGACGAACCCATCCGCGAGCGAAGCCGTACCAACCCATTTGCGTCGTTCAGTGGGGGCGATGATGCCAACGTGATGGGGCTGGTTGAAATTAAGGAAGCCCTGAAAAAGGCTAAGGACGACGATAACATCAAAGGCGTTTACATCGCCGCTGAAAACCCGCAGGCGGGCTGGGCCACGCTGGAAGAAGTGCGTAACGCGCTGATCGATTTCAAAACCTCGAAAAAGTTTGTCTACAGCTACGCCGAAGTAATGACCGAAAAAGCCTATTACATCGCCTCGGTAGCCGATAAAATCTACCTTAATCCGGCGGGCGACATGGAATGGAACGGCATATCGGCTGAGCTCACGTTCTTCAAAGGATCGCTCGACAAGCTGGGGCTGAAACCCGAAGTGTTCCGGGTAGGGGAGTTCAAAAGTGCTATCGAGCCGTTCATTCGCGAAAACATGAGCGAGCCGAATCGCCTCCAGGTGTCGTCGTTCCTGAACTCGATCAACGATCATTTCCTGACGAGTGTGGCCAAAAGCCGGGGCGTATCAGCGATTACGCTGCGCCAACTGGCCAGCGACCTGACCATTCAGACGCCCGCCGATGCCCTCCGGGCCAAGCTGGTTTCCAACGTGGGCTATTACGACGAACTGGAAGGTGAAATCCGGAAACAACTGAAACTCGATGAAAAGAAAAAAATCGAGTTCGTTACGGTAGGCAAGTATAAGAATGCCGCCTCGGGTGATGAGAGTGACGATGACGACAAGGTATCGAGCAAGAACCGAATCGCCGTGATTGTGGCCTCAGGCGACATCAATACGGGTTCGGGCGATGATCAGAGCATCGGCTCCGACAAGATTGCTGGGGAGATCAGAAAGGCCCGGTTGAACGATAATATCAAGGCTATTGTGTTGCGCATCAACTCGGGGGGCGGCAGCGCGCTGGCGTCGGACGTGATGTGGCGCGAAGTGCAGCTGACCCGGAAAGTGAAGCCCATTGTGGCCTCGTTCTCTGATTACGCCGCCTCGGGCGGGTACTTCATGGCAATGGGCTGCAACAAGATCGTGGCCCAGCCCAACACCATCACGGGGTCGATTGGCGTGTTTGCGCTGCTCTTCAATACCGAAAGTCTGTTTAAAGACAAGTTGGGTGTCACCTTCGACCGGGTGCTGACCAACCCCCACGCCGACTTCCCGAGCGCCACCCGTCCTCTCACTGATTTCGACCGGAAGGTGTTGCAAACGGGTGTCGACCGGATTTATGCCAGCTTCACCAAGAAGGTGGCCGACGGCCGTAAGCTGCCCATCGACAGCGTGCGGGCGATTGCCGGTGGTCGGGTTTGGACGGGCACGCAGGGCAAAGCCATTGGCCTGGTCGATCAGCTCGGTGGGCTCGACGACGCCATCAAACTGGCGGCTACCGAAGCCAAACTCAAAGACGACGACTACCGCCTGCGCTACATGCCCGCCCTGGAAAGCCCCGTTGAGCAGTTTATGAAATACTTCGGCGATTCGGACGACGATACCCGCCTGAAAGCGGTGTTGGGTACGTTTGCCCCGGCCGTTCAGCAGGTACGTAAGCTACAGTCGCTCAAGGGTATTCAGGCGCGCCTGCCCATGGAAATGGATATTCGGTAGTATAAGCAGAGTGTTTTAAACCAAAAGCGGCGTTGCTGATGACACACAAGTCCATCAGCAACGCCGCTTTTGGTTGTTGGCTGACGGGACTTTGATACCTTTAGCTAACTTATCGGTCGTTCAAGTAGCCATTGGGCGGCATATTCGTGGGTACGTTAGTGACTCAAACGACCACTAGGTAACATTGACGGTATGGCTTCATTCACGGCATTTCTGGAGGTAGGCGGGAAGCAGTACCCGTTGCAACGGTACGAACTGGGTATGCGGCAGGATATCGACCATCTGGGTCGGCCCGCCTCGCCGGTATTGGGGGTAGCGATCACCTGTACCCTCCATTCGCCCGTTTCGTCCGATTCCTTTTTGTATCAGTGGATGCTGTCGCCTACCATGCAGCAGGACGGCAAGATCAGGCTATTGCAGGCGGGGGCGAAGGCTACGGAAAAGACCATCAGTTTCTTCAATGCGTACTGCATCGATATGAACCTGAATTTCTTTCCGGGCTTGTCAGGCGGAATAGGCAGTAGTTGGTTGCAACTCCAAATCAGCCCGCAGCGGGTGGCTGTGGGGGCCATCGTTCACGACAACAACTGGCCGCTGGATAGCCACGGCGCGGGCGAGACGTTCAGTCTGGCTGCTTATCAGGCCAATAGCGTAACGGCCAAAGCTCCGAAGCCACCCAAACCGGCGATCTGCGCCCAGGTAGCCGACGCCACCGACATGCGCAAGTCGAAAAAAGAGCGCTACAACGCCCGTTTGGCCGTGATCAATGAAGCAAGGACGCATATGGCACAACAACTGCCGGGTTCGAACGCCATGATTGCTCCGGCGGATGCGACGCGAGTGGCCAAGAACTTACCCGCCGTTGCTGAACAGGCTAGTTTGGAAAAGCTAACAAACCGGCTTGAGTTGAATAACCGGGCTATTGAACGGGCTCGACTCGTCGATGATATTTATGTGTGGGGGAAAGAAGATTTGTATAAGTCGCAACTAACAGACCCTGATCCTCAAAAAGCGGCCGCCGCAGCTAAGAACCTGGCTGACATCCAGAAAAAGCTGAAAATGCCGGGTGTACATCCGCCTGAAGGTTGGGTAATTAAAGAGCCTTTTTACAAAGACCCTGCTACCGGATTTGCTTATGCGGTTTATCAATCTACGTTTGAAAAGCCAGCCAGGCCGGTGCTTGTTTTTCGAGGAACGGATAATGCCGATAACGCTGTGGCTGACTGGAAAACGAACGCTCTACAGGGTATGGGCATGGAGACCCGGCAGTACTCACAGTCGATTGATAAAGCCTTGGAGTTAAAAGATAAATATGGTAGCCGGATGGAAATAGCAGGCCATTCTAAGGCCGGAGGACAGGCTGCTGCCGCCAGCATCGTAACCGGTTTAAAAGGGTTTACATTTAATGCGGCTGGCGTTCATGAAAAGACGGTGCAGCGTTACGAAAAAAGCCGTGATGATGCGAAAAAACTGATTGCTGGTAAACCCTTGGTTAATGCATTCAACTTTCCGTACGATATTCTTAGCAATGTACAGGACGTTCCTCAACTGAAAAAAGCGGCCACCATATCAGGTGCTTTGCCGTTGGTTGGCTTTGGTGGGGGCGGATATGGCGGTGCTATGGCAGGCGGCAGAGCCGGAGCGGCGGTTGGTCCTTATGTAAACCCATTGATGCCTACTTTTTTGAATAAACTTACGGGGCAAGTTGGCGGAGGTGTTGCAGGATCTGTTGTTGGTGGAACATTAGCCGCCTTATTGGCTCCAATTGTAGGAGCGAAAGTGTATTTCAACAACGAGATGCCGCCTGCAGCGGGTGCACGTACGACATTGCCGGCTCAGGATATCAATGGTAACAAGATTGATAGTCCCGGTCTACGAAGTACATTAGATCGGGTTGAATACCACGGTATGCCTTATTTAATCGACTCGATGGAGAAGCAGAAGAAAGATGATTTGAAAGGAATCGCAAAACAGTTGGGATGCTAAGGCAATTAAGTAAACTCATCGTCTTTTTTTTGGGTAGCCTGCTTTTTTCAAGTGCCGGTTGCCAATCACCCACGTCATCCATGGATCAACGCGAAGACCAATTCTTTGAGCCCGCCTATCAACCCCTGGCCCGAGCCGTTGCCCAAGGGGATTTGACCGCCATTCGCCAGCAGCTCGCCGCAGGACTAGACGTCAATCACGTGGGCAAACAGGACATGACGTTGCTGATGTGGGCCATCGTCACCAAAAACAAGCGCAGCCTGACGTACCTGCTCGAGCAGGGAGCCAACCCCAACTACAAAGACGGGCAGGGTACCCAGCCGGTGGGCTTAGCCGCAGGGTTGGACGATATCGACTATTTGCGGATTCTGCTGGATCACCAAGGCGACCCCAACAGCGAAGACCGGGGCGAGAAAGCGCTGATCACGGCGATTCTGAGTTTGTTCAAGCCCCATATCTACCTCTTGCTCGACAAGGGCGCCGATATCAACGTAACCAAGAAAGACAATCAGGTAAGCGCAGTGACCCTGTTGGCTAACTTGAACCAGTTTGAGGATGTAGCTAACTTTCTCAATCGTAATGCAGACTATCAAAAGGCCTCGTCGGTGGGGCGCACACTGCCCTATGCAGTGCAAGACGCCACCCCCAACAAGGGCACAGCGGGCTACGAGTGGCAGAAGAAGGTGAAGCAGATGCTCCAGGAACGGGGCGTTCACTTTCCGGTGGAGTCGCCGTTGTATAGCAAGCCCGCCTGGCAGCCCATCCGTCAGCGGTGGTATGAGTCGCCACAGGGGCAGGTCTATCGGGCAAGGCTGGAGGAACTGGGTCGGGATCCTGAGGGCTTCGGCGAGAAGTGGCGGGCGCTTCATCAGCAGGAAGAAGACGCCTTTGAGCAGTGGATGGCTGCCAACAACATTGAGCAGCCCGACTAGCGGTGAAACATTTGGCTCACGTTTGCTCAAAACTATTGACCATCAATAAATTATCGGTCGGCGCTAACGCTTTAGCGCCTATACTGCTTCCGATAATTAACGTCTGAATAAAGGAGACTGATGGGACAGCCCGCCGCACGAGTAGGAGATATGCACACCTGCCCAATGGTTACGCCGAGCGTACCCCCTGTACCGCACGTAGGCGGGCCGGTAATGCCACCTGGTCACCCTACCGTGCTGATTGGTGGACGACCGGCCGCTACGGTTACCAACATGTGCGTGTGCGTAGGCCCACCCGACGTGATTTCGCAGGGGGCCTCAACCGTACTCATTAACGGGCTGCCCGCCGCCCGGATGGGTGACAAAACGGTTCACGGAGGCGTACTGATTATTGGTGAGTTTACAGTGTTAATTGGCGGCCCAACGACGGTAATCACCGGGCTTGGCGTTGATTTCGATGCGTTTGCTGCCCTTTCGCCAACCCTGCAGGACCAGATACGTACCCTTCAGAGCCAGGGCTGGACGTTTCAGTATGGCACCCCCGGCGGGGGTTCCTTTGCCGACCGGAGTACGCAGACGATCACCGTCGACCCGAACGAACGAGGTAATCCCACGGCTTTGGGGCAAACGGTATCGCACGAAACGGGGCATGCGTTATATCCGTACCGGGCCGATGTATCATCGCGTAATGCGTACGTACGTGGTGCGCTGGCGGATGAAGGTGCGGCGACTCTAAATAATATTCGCATACAACGCGAGATCGTTGCTAACGGGGGAGCCGATATTGGGATCGCCGGTAACCCAGCCAATCAACAGGCTTATAACAATGCGTATAACCAGTATGAGCGAGACGGGAATGAGGCCCGCGCACGCGATACCATCGGCGGTATTTTTGGCCGTGGCGAACGTACCTCTACGACAAATCAGCCCTACGAAGATTACTACGGTGGGTGGTATGACCAAAACTATCCGCCCCCACCACGCCGCCGATAGCCTTAAGCCGCCGCGTAAATGTGGCATGGTTATGATTCGTCAGAACGCAATTCGTTACTTCGTGTTGATTATGGCCGCTGTGGCCGTTGCTGCTACTCCTATGTTTTCCCGACCTACGCTTTGGCAGGTGGTACGCCAACTGGGCAATCAGGCCCCATTTACGAAAGAAAAGCTGGAAGCCCAGTTGGGGGTCCCGCTCGCGCGAAAGTCACAGAACGATTTCTTTACGTTTTTTGAAGGTGGGCCGGTCAAACTAGCCAACGGCGTTGTGATTGGTAAGATTGATCTGCGCCTGCGACATGACGGGCAGGCGCATCCTGGCTTTCTGGTGCTGACCCTGGCAGGACAGTGCGTGACGGTACCCGAATTACGGCAGCATTACAACCACCTCTCGCTGCTCGACGTACCCCGTGGGCGGTCAGTCAACGAGGTGACTTCGGCCGAAGCGACGGAGCCCTGGGGTACGATCAGCTTTGCCCTGCCCGTCACGAATCCAACCTGTATCAGCACCATTGCGTTTAAACCGACTCCGTGACCCGATAGCAGGCGTTTGCAGGCGAGGGGATTTGCGTTACTTTAGCGGCCCCGACAACCGGCTTACTGCATGGACGCTACGCAACTGCTCGCCTATCTGGATGAACACGACATTCCTGCCATCAAATTTGCCTTCGCCGATATCGACGGTATCCTGCGCGGCAAGCTGATCAGTCGCGATAAGTTCCGGGCAGGGCTGGTTGATGGCTACGGCTTTTGCGATGTGGTCTTTGGGTGGGACAGTCAGGATGCGGCTTATGACAACGGAACCGTCACGGGCTGGCACAGCGGTTATCCCGACCGACCCGTCCGTATCGATCTGGGTACGTTCCGGCGAATTCCGTGGCAGACCGAATCGGCGGCCGACCAGCCATTTTTTTTGGCCGATTTCAGCCACCCGACTGATGCTACCCGCGATCTGCCTGCCTGCCCGCGCTCGCTGATGAAACGCATCGCGGCGCAGGCCGAGCAAATGGGCTACCGAGCCGAGATGGCGCAGGAGTTTGAATGGTTCAACTTCCGCGAAACACCACAAAGTCTGCAACAGAAGGGCTTCCGTGACCTGGAACCGCTGACGCCGGGGATGTTTGGTTACTCGATCCTGCGCCCCTCGCTCGAAAACGCCTTTTACAATGACCTCTTCGAGGCGCTAGGTCGGTTTGGCATTCCGCTCGAAGGCCTGCACACTGAAACGGGGCCGGGCGTGTATGAGGCCGCCATCCACCACGACACCGCGCTGGCAGCCGCTGATAAAGCCGTGCTGTTCAAAACGGCAGTAAAAGAAATTGCCTACCGCCACAGCCTTGTCGCCACATTCATGGCCAAACTGAGCGCCGATTTGCCGGGCTGTAGTGGCCACATTCACCAGAGCCTATGGTCGGCCGAAGGCGCCAATCTCTTCTATGAGACCGACGCGCCGGATCGCCTTAGCACCTTAGCCCGGCAATACATCGCGGGTCAGCTGTACTGCCTGCCGCACGTGTTGCCCATGTATGCGCCCACCATCAACAGCTACAAACGGCTGGTGGAGGGGGCCTGGGCACCGACAACACTCACCTGGGGTTTTGATAACCGCACCGTGGCCATGCGGGTGCTGAACCATGCCGAAGCCTACACCCGCGTGGAAATGCGCGTACCGGGTGCCGACTCAAACCCCTATCTGGCAATGGGAGCCGCGCTGGCTTCGGGCCTCTACGGTATCCGGCACGGGCTGACGCTCGGGGTGCCGGCCACCACGGGCAACGGTTATTTAAACGAGCAAAATGGGCGGCTGGCCCCCAGCCTGCGCGAGGCAACGTACCTGATGCGCGATTCGCCCGTAGCGGCCGAACTCTTCGGAGCCGACTTTGTCGCCCATTTTTGCCAAACCCGCGACTGGGAACACCGCCAGTATGCCCGGCACGTGAGTGACTGGGAATTAAAGCGGTATTTTGAAATCATATGAAATCCGTTTGCCGTTTCTGGTTTACGGTTTGATGGTGTGCCGCCACAATGTCGGCCCGCAACATCAGCCGTTCAGTACCCGACGTCAAACCCGTACGTATGCGTCTTATCGATTACACGACCATCATCCGCCAGGCCTGGGCGGCCTTCGATCCCAGCCAGACCGTGCAGGCGGTTGAAGATATCAGTGCCCGCGTCTCGACTAACCACGTCTTCCGGCTTACCCTCGACTCGGGCGACCGCGTCATTGCCAAGCTGTCGTATTTCGGCAAGTTTGAGCACTTCAAAGACGATCACCGCATCATCCACGCGCTGGCCAACAACCTGTTGTATCCGTTTGAAAACGTATTGGCGAAATCGCTGATGAAAAACGGGCAGGTGTTCATCTACCGGCATCAGGATGAGCTTATCGATGCCTGGGTGGTGTTCTACAACCCCATCCGCACGATGGAGCGCCTGCCGCGCCGCCTCGACGAACCGCACATCCGAAAGCTGGGCAACGAGATTGCCCGCTTTCACCTGGCCTGCGCCCGGGCGTCGTCGGTACTGCCCAAATACGCCAAAACGCTGCGGTCCGACGTGCAGGGGCTGCTCGATCTGCTCGATACCGACGCGGGGCGTTTCGAACACCGGATGCATATCGACACGCTGCGGCGGCAGTGCCATCTGTTTCTGGAAAACCGGAAAAAGCTGGTCGATAAGACGGTGGAAACCATGCCGGTCTTTGTCGACTGGAACATTGGTAATTTCTCGGTTACGCCCGATCAGAAGCTGTTTTCGCGCTGGGATTACGACTGGTTCCGCATCAGCTACCGGGTGATGGACTTTTACTTTTTCAGCCGCGTTTGTTCCGATGCCGGCGACCGCACGGTGTTTTCATACTACATCGGGCCAATGGCCGAAGAGCGCTTTGGCTGGTTTCTCGACGAGTACCACAAGGTGTATCCGCTCACCGAGCGCGAAATCCGGTTTCTGCCCGAGGCCTACCGGTTCTTCATCCTGAATTACGTGATCAAGTACGGGCGCTATTTCTTCCACCGCACCTACGCGACCAAGCTACAGCGCGAAGCCTACGACATTTACCTGCCGTCGATCGATACCTTCGACGTAACGCCCATCCTGAAACGGCTGGGGCTATAACCAGATTACAGGCCTCTGTTCACGGTCTTCTGTTAGCTGGCGCATGTATAGCACTGATGCGCCAGCAACACAAGACCGTCAACAGAGGCCTGAAGACCGCTTTTCTATGACTCCTTTTGCCACCCTGATTGAGCAGTACAAAGCCATTTTCTTCGATGCGTATGGCGTGCTGAAAAATGCCCACGGGCTGATTCCCGGCATCGACGGCACCATCGACGCGCTGATTGCCGCCGATAAGCCGTTCTACGTGCTGACCAACGACGCCTCACGCAGCCCCGACCAACTGGCCGATTCGTATGCCCGGCTGGGGCTGCCCACCATCACCGCCGACCGGATTGTGTCGTCGGGGATGCTGGCGCGGGAGTACCTGCAATTGAAAGTCAATCACGGTACGGTAGCGTACCTGGGCACCGACACCTCGGCCCACTACATCGAAAACGCAGATCTGCACGCCCTGCCTATCCGCGCCGTAAACCTCGATGATGCTGCTGACATCACGGCACTCGTGCTGCTCGACGACGAGGGATTTGACTGGAATACCGATCTCAACAAAACGATCAACCTGCTACGGCGGCGCAATATTCCGGTCATCGTGGCCAATACCGACGCGACGTACCCAGTCCGTGGGCAGCAGGTAGCCGTGGCGATTGGGGCCGTGGCCGATATGCTCGAACGTATTGTGGGTAAGCAGTTTATCCGGTTCGGTAAGCCGGATGCCCAACTGTTTATGTTTGCCTATGATCTCTTGCGGGAAAAAATGCCCATCAGCAAAAACGAGATTCTGATGGTGGGGGATACCCTCAAAAGCGACATTCTGGGTGGTAATAAATTTGGCTTCGATACCGCGCTCGTCCTGACGGGCAACACCCCCGTTGAAGATGTCGATCTGCGCATTAAAGCAACCGGCATCATACCCACCTACGTCTGCGAATCGGCGGCCGTGTAGGTACGTTGCCGTACTTTTAGTGGCGCCACACAAACAACGTACCCAGGTCATTGCCTCACGTTTACCCTCGTACCAATGCCATGAACGATACCGGACACCTGCATCACCACGAAGAGCACCTCGAAAGCTCTGATATGATTTCGGACATCGTCATCGGGATGTCGGACGGCCTGACCGTTCCCTTTGCGTTGGCGGCGGGCCTGAGTGGGGCCGTCGCCAGTTCGTCGCTCGTCGTGACGGCGGGCATCGCCGAGATCGTCGCCGGGTCGATCGCCATGGGGCTGGGTGGTTATCTGGCTGGCCGTACCGAAGCCGATCATTACGAATCGGAGCGGCGGCGCGAGGTGCGCGAGGTCGAAACCGTGCCCGAACGCGAAAAGCAGGAGGTGCGCGACGTATTTGCCGAGATGGGCCTGAGCCCTGCGCTTCAGGACGCGATCACCGACGAACTGGTGAAAGACAAAACCCGGTGGGTCGATTTCATGATGAAGTACGAACTGAACCTCGACGAACCCGACCCCAACCGCGCCACCAAAAGTGCCCTCACCATCGGCCTGTCGTACGTGGTAGGTGGGCTGGTACCGTTGGTGCCGTATTTTCTGGTCGACGCGCCGCAGAAGGCGCTGTTGTATTCGTGCGTCGTCACGCTCATCTGCCTGTTTGTGTTTGGCTATTTCAAAAGTAAAGTAACCGGGCAGCCACCCATTAGTGGCGCTCTCAAAGTCATGCTGATTGGAGCACTGGCCGCCGCCGCCGCCTTCGGCATCGCCCGGCTGGTTGGAGGCTGAGCCGTAACGCCCGGCTGGGGCCGGGCTGCCGGCGTAGCGCGTTACGGATCGAACTCGCAGGCGTTTTCTGCCCGGCTGGAGCCGGGCGCTACTTGTCAGTTCCAAGAGCGATATATTTCACTTTTTTTGCCTTATACCCAGTAGACCACTACCGGTTAGTTCAAGCGTTTCTTTCGTTGCAAGCTACTCAACAACCCTCCATAACCCGTTCAACCCGACCCCATTATCCGCTTCTGGATGGCCTGCGGGGCGTTGCGGCCATTGCCGTGCTGGTCTTCCATTTCATGGAACTGGCCGAGCCTGATTACACCAAAAATTTTATTGCACACGGCTATCTGGCGGTCGATTTCTTCTTTTGCCTGTCAGGCTTCGTTGTCGCCTACGCCTACGACGGCCGACTGGAACAGATGGGGGTGGGTACGTTCCTGAAGCTGAGGCTCATCCGGTTGCAGCCTCTGGTGGTGGTAGGCTCCGTGATCGGGCTCATCAGCTTCCTGGTTGACCCTTACCGAAACTTTTACCAGACAATGGGCTTCGGCAAAACGGTCTGGCTGTTTGTGACGTCTTGCCTGATGATCCCCAACCCGGTGCTGCCACAACGCTACAACAATATTTTTCACCTGAATCCGCCCACCTGGTCGCTGCTGTGGGAATACGTAGCCAGCTTGGTCTACGCGTTGGTGCTGGTCAAACTCGCCAACAGGTGGGTGTGGCTGCTGACGGGCCTGGCGGCGATTGCGCTGTGCTATACCGGTGTTCTGTTCAAGAACATAGGCGTGGGCTGGAGCGGCGAAACCTTCATCGGGGGCGGGGCGCGCGTGGCGTTTTCCTTCCTGATGGGGGTGCTGATCTATCGGTCTGGCTGGCTGATTCCTACGCGGCTGGGCTTTCTACCCATCGCGGTGTTGCTGCTGGCTTTGCTTCTGGTGCCGTTTCGGGATGGCCTCAATCTGGTCACCGAGCCGCTGGTGGTTATCATCGGCTTTCCGGTACTGCTAGCTATGGGGGCGACCACTTCGTTGTCAGCCCGCTGGCAATCGATTTGTACCTGGCTAGGCGAACTTTCCTATCCGCTTTACATGGTTCATTACCCATTTATCTGGGTGCTGTTGAGCTACATGGAGGTGCACAAACCAACGCCCACGCAATTGGCGCTCATCATGCCGCTGATGGGACTTGGCTTACTCGTCTTTGCGTATGGTGTGCTGGTTTACGTAGATCGACCCATCCGAACGTACCTGACAAAACGGTTTGTCCCTCAACGCAAAAAGGCGGTTCAGTAAGTGCCATCGTTCGAGTTTGGCCGCAACGAGGCGAGCCAGGTACGTTATCCCGTCACGCGCACCGTGAATGGACCCGTGTACCGGATGGTACCATCTAGCCGGATGCTACGCACGGTGAACGGGGCATCGACGGTGAGGGTATGGCCGGCGTTGATCCGTACGTATTCGCTCGGTAACGGTTTTCGCCCCACGGACCACACCGTGCGGTCGGCCCAATTGCCGGTCTTGACCGTTTCGACCAGGTTGGAAAACAGCGAGACCGTGGGGAAGTCGAGCACCGAGGGCGAGGTTTTGAACAACAGCGTGTTGGTTTTGGCAATGCCCGCCCCAAACCAGTCGTTCAGGATGTCGCTGTAAACGCGGCGGAAATCGATCTGATAGGGGATGTTGCGGCTGCCGTCGTTGCCTACGATGAGGTTGCTCAGGTCGGGGTTGACCCCGATGGTGGGGTGTTGCACACTTTGCCCAAACACAAACATGGGCGCGGCCATGCCGTGGTCGGTGCCTTTCGAGTTGTTGGAGTTAGCCCGCCGCCCAAACTCGGAGAACGTCATGCCAATGACTTTGTCGGCGATGCCTTGCAGGGCCAGATCATCCTGAAAGGCCTTGATACCCGCCGATACTTTGCCCAATAGGGTCGCGTGTGCACCGATGGTGTTGTCGGTCGTGTCAACCTGCGCCGAGTGGGTATCGAATCCACTGATCGAGACAAAGTAGATTTTTGTTTTCAGGCCGCCGTGAATAAGCCGGGCCACAATCTTGAGCTGATCGGCCAGCGTGTTCTGCCCTGCCGTTGGGTACGTTGCTCGGGTCGTGCCCGCGTCGAAGGCTGCCTTGATCTGGCCGGCGTAGCCTACCGCCAGCGTTTGCTGCTGCCGTACGTGGGCGATCTTGTCACCGGCGTCGCAGCAAGGCAGGTAGTCGGGCGGGGCGTTGGTGCTGCTGCCAACGAGCGTGTAAAAACTGGTAGGATCGTTGATCGCCACGCCCATCGACTGGATAGGGCCGAGCAGGGTAGTGCTGGTCAGAAACCCGATTTGTAGGGCCAGCGGGTCTTCCATCGTGGCGCTGGGGTAATTGTCGGGGTAGCCCGGAAAGCGATCGTCGAGGTAACGGCCGGCCCAGCCCGTTTCGGCGTACTGGTTGCTCGAAACGCCCGTCATCCAGATATCGGCCGAACGCTGGTGCGACTGATCGGGGTTAGGGTAGCCCACCGAGTGCAGGATCGTCAGCTTGCCGTCGTTATACAGATCGCGCAGGCCGGTCATGGCGGGGTGGAGGCCAGTGGTATCGTTGCCCGCCAGCGGCAGCACACTGCTTTGCGGGATGGCGATGTTGCTCCGCAGCGAAGTATAAGTCGAATACTGATCGACCGGAATCACCATGTTGAGCCCGTCGTTACCGCCGTTGATGTTGATAATAACCAACGTACGGTCGGCAGCGGCGGCGTTGGTGCCTAGTAGTGAGCGCACCAGCACGGAATTGCGCGCCAGGGCATTGATGCCAAACCCGTTCAGCGCAATGGGCAGCGCCAGGGAGGCAGTCGTGGCCAGAAAGTTACGGCGGTTCATGGGGGCGGGGAGTGAACGAGATAAAGAGTGAAAGAGCGGTTCACCGCAGCGGCGAATGTTGCTTGCGCGTCATGAGTTGCCACTGCTAGCAGCATTCGCCGCTGCGGCGGACCGCTCTTTCACTCTTTATCTCGTTCACTCGTTAAACGATGTGATACTCGGCTAATCGGAGCAGGGCTCGTTGGAGGGCTTTGAGGCGGTTGTTGACGGCGTTTTTGGCGTTGGTGATGGCCGAAGCGGTATAGTTGGCCGGGTACGTTACGGTGCGGCGGTAGGTGTTCCATTCAAACTCCCAGCTCGACCGGGGAATGCCCTGCATCATGATCGTGTCGATGAGGAAGTCTTTCTGCACCTGAATGAGGTCGGTGGCCAGCAGGTTGGTCAGAAAGCTATCGAGCACCTGCACACAGGTGATGGGTGGCGTGTTGGGTGCCTGCGACGTGCTGGCCGGAATATCACCAAAGCTGGGTTGCAGGGCCGTGGCGCGCGCTAGCGGATTAATGTTTAGCACCGTCGTCTGGTACACCGTATAGCTGTTGGAAAACCGGTCGCTGACATCGCTGCGTACGGCCATCGTGTTGGTGTTGCTCCACAGCTTGGTGTAACCAGTCTGGTAGTACGCATCGTAGCCGAACACGCTGGGCTGATCGAGCAAATCGAGCTGCAGATCGCGGAGTTTGGTATAGACGTACTCCATCGTTTTCCGAAAATTAATGACCGGTGTAATCGGGGCGATGGGTAGTTCGTAGGCGCGCAGCATCCCGATCACAAAATCGGCGGGCGATTTTATCAGGGAGCCGATGTTGGCCGAGTCGAAAAAGACCTGACTGGTCAGGAGGGTTTCGATAACCGGCTGAATCTGGTAATTGTTACTCACCAGTAACTGCGCCAGCGGAATAATCACGTTCGTTTCGATGTCGGGCGTTACGGTGTCGTTGACGTACCAGCGATAGAGCTTCCGACAGATGTGGCGCGACGTCTGCGGGTGGTTAAGCAGCATCGTTACCAGGTCGGCCAGTTCGAGGTCACCGGCCGTAGTGCCCGTCCGGCCGGTGATGACCGTATTGGCATATTTGGCCGAAAACGTCTTGTTGGTGCTGTCGTGCTTGCTACTGGTAAACGTCGTGGCAAACGTCGTGGCGCCTTCTTTGTAATAATTGCTGTATTTCCAGCCCGTCAGCACGCGGGCGGCATTGCGCACGTCTTCCTCGGTGTAATTGGGGTTACCGGCGGCATCAACAGCTCCAACTGTAAACAGCTCCTGCAACTCGCGGGCGTAGTTTTCGTTGGCTTTGCCCGCTCCCACCTCGTTCTGATCGCCGTTGAGAAAACGGAGCATGGCGGGTTCTTTGGTCACCTTCGTCACCAGATCGCGAAAGTTGCCCAGCGCGTTGTCGCGGAGCAGTTTCAGGTACGTCCAGACGAAGCGGTAGTCGTTGGCGACCTCTCGGGTGGCCACAAAGTGGTTTTGCCAGAAGAGCGTCAGCTTGTCGAGCAGATTGGCCGGGCCGGGCTGGATCATCAGATTCAACCACCAGTACTTGATGTAATAGCCATACTTGAAATTATTGGCCCCCACAAACGGCAGGTATTCGCCCGCGGGTGTGGCGGTACCCTGCAAAAAGGGTTGCCCGGCCGTGCTGGCCGTATCGTCGAGGTCGACGGGGGGCGGCGGGGTATAATTGACGTTGGCAATCAGCGCCTGAACCGCCTGCGTGGCGGTTTGGCCCGTAAAGGCGGCGAGTTCGGCGGGCGTTGGGCCAAACGTAGCGCGGCGTAAGAGATGCGCCGCGGTTTTGGCCGTAAGTGGTTGCGTGTAGCGATCTAAGTAAGGCATTCGTGCGCCGGCTGGCTGGGTACGTTGACGGTGGATTGGCCGGCCTACAGCAAGGCGGCTAAAGGCAAGATAAACACGAACCAGGCCAGGAAATACCAACGAATCGATTTTCTGCAAAAACCAAGGCCGGGCTGGTTACTTATGTAAGAATACTAACAATATAGGTACATATTGCACTACGTAAAGGTGATGCCGGATCGACACGCCCAAACGCTATGAAAAGAACGACCCTACAACTGCTCCTAGCTCCGTTCGTGCTTTTGCTGGCCTGCTCAAAACCAGACACAGTGCCGCCAGCCGTTCTGTTCGGGACGTGGGAAGGCCAAACCGGTATCACCTCGGCTGGCGACTGCGTCTGGAGCGGCATCGCTTCCATGCCGACTTTGGCCACCTGGCAGGTGACAGCCAACACTGTTAAAGCAACCGTTAACCGCAGAGTCGATCAGATCAATGTGTCGATTACCATGCAGGGGACGATCGTGGGTAACAAACTAACGTTGACAGAGCAGAAGCATGTTGTCTGTAACGGCGTTCCACGCACGTACGATAGTCGATACGAAGGAATAATCGGCGGAAAAACGCTGACCCTGGTGGCCCTCGACACGATTTGCCCTGTTGAGCGGTGCATTTTCAGGCATACGCTGACACTCACGCAGCAGTGAGCCGGGTTCCGTCAAAAGCCGATCACCAACTGCCGGCCAATCTCGCGCTGATCGACGGTGCCATCGGTTGATTCGAGGTTCGACAGCGACACCCCCAGTAACCGGACGCCCTTGGGTAAGGGCAATTGGGTACGTAGCAACTCGTGGGTCAGGTACGTTAGCTGCGCCTCGCTGGCGATGGGTGACCCAAAGCTGCGGCTGCGCGTGATCTGCTGAAAATCGGCGAATTTGATCTTGAGCGTCAGGGTTCGTCCGGTTGTTTGGAGGCGCACACAGTCCTGCCAGAGGTCGGTAATGGGGCCGCTAAGTCCGTCGGTGAGCTCGTCCCACTCGAAGAGGTCAGTGGCGAAGGTTGTCTCGGAGCCGACCGATTTCCGCTCGCGGTCGGGTCGCACGGGGCGGTTGTCGATAGCGTGGGCAATGGCGTGGTAGAAGTGGCCCATCTTGCCGAAATGCCGCACCAGAAAGGCCTCAGTTTGGTGCCGCAGGTCGAGGCCGGTGGCAATACCCAACTGGTTCATTTTGCCCGCTGTGGCTGGCCCAATGCCGTGAAATTGCCCCACGCGCAACGATTCGACGAACGCCAGCCCGGCTTCGGGCTTGATCACAAACAGGCCATCGGGTTTGTTGTGATCGGAGGCGAGTTTCGCCAGGAATTTGTTGTACGATACTCCGGCTGAGGCAGTCAGGCCGGTAGCTTCCCGAATTTTGACTTTGATTTCCCGGGCAATCTGGGTGGCGGAAGCAAGGCCCGGCCGGTTCTCGGTCACGTCGAGGTAAGCTTCGTCGAGCGAGAGCGGTTCGATGAGGGGCGTGTATTCAGCAAAAATGGCCCGTATCTGCTGAGAAACGGCTTTGTATACGTCGAATCGGGGCTTCACAAAAAGTAAATCGGGGCACTTCCGCCGGGCCGTGCTCGACGGCATGGCCGATCGCACGCCGAAAACCCGGGCCTCGTAGCTCGCCGCTGCCACCACGCCCCGCTCCCGCGAGCCACCCACCGCCACCGGTTTTCCCCGCAATGCCGGATTGTCGCGCTGCTCGACCGACGCATAAAAAGCGTCCATATCGATATGGATGATCTTGCGAACCGAAACGTCCGTCATGGCTTGTTATAGTACAAGGCAAATATAGTGGCTGTTTTAATTTGATGATAGTCGACCGCTAAGCGTATGCCCATCTTGGCTAGCGGGGAATGGGCGTTGACCAGATACAATCTGATTCGATACATTCCGTAGAAAAACAGTAAACCGAGGATTCGTTTTTCTGAGCTATTATCAAAAAATTATATTGTAAATAGATGGTTTTTATTTATGAATATTAGTTAACATGATTTGTTGTTTTATAGTAAAATGGTACTCTGTAGTGTATGATATTGATGAATATAATTTTCTATGTAACGAATTGATAATGTGGATTTTAATTGGATAAATAAAGTATAACGTCTGGCAGGTTATTTGCTGAAGCGGCCCATTTTTTTAGGGATTTGCTACTGTAAAAAATGGTATTGTGCTCGCCTTCAAGTAATTGAGTGTTGTTGGCTTTCAGAATCTGTTCTTCGCATAATTATTGCGCCTGTGCATAAGTATAATTACTGACTAGCTCCTGGGGTTGCCGGGCAACACTGTCACTATGTAGTTCTGCCATGCACACAACACCACTACCTGCCTGCCGATTTGACGCTGTTCTTCGCATACGTCTGTGGATGCTGCTTATGCTGGTTGCTACACGCGTGACCGGGCAGGCGCCCCACGTGCAAACGTTGATGCGAGCTAACCCCACCCAGGCAACGCTGGCGCAGCAGACCGTGAAAAACCACGCCACCTCGCTGGCGTTTGAAACGAACGTATTCGGCGGCGAGGCCAGCTACCTGCTAACCACCCCCCAGGTCAATCTGGCGTTCATGCCCGATCGGGTTCAGTTTGCGGCGACGCCAGCGACGGAGCAAGTCGGCAAACCCGTTGCACCCGTGAACTGGAGCCTACGCTGGCTGGGAGCCAACGCACCCCGACAGCCTGAAGCTATCAACGAACTGGGTGACAAGGGCGAATATCGTTTTATCGACAAACATGGCAGCCATCGCATTGGCCGGTATGCCGAACTCTGGTATAATGACATCTACGATCGAACCGACCTGCGTTTCTACGGACGGGGTTCGGCTGATCTGGAGTATGACTTCGTGGTGAAGCCGGGCGGTAATCCCCAGGCCATTCGGCTGGCGATGGATGGAGTGAACGATATACAACTCTCCCCGACCGGAGAATTGGTGCTGAACCTTCCGTTTG
The DNA here is from genome assembly GCF_000331105.1 of Fibrella aestuarina BUZ 2. Lineage (NCBI taxonomy): Bacteria > Pseudomonadati > Bacteroidota > Cytophagia > Cytophagales > Spirosomataceae > Fibrella > Fibrella aestuarina. The sequence continues at coordinate 3,581,194 of NC_020054.1, forward strand.
GCGCGTTGAGAAAAGCCCGGCCCTACGCGTACCAGCTCATCGGGGGGCAGGAAAAGGCCGTGCCGGTTCGGTACACCCTGCAGCCAGACCACAGTATCGGGTTTGCGATGGGAGCGTACGATCCGGGCCAGCCGCTGGTGATTGACCCCGTCGTAATCTTGTGGAGCACGTTCATTGGGGGAACTACCCGCGATGCCAACGGCGGTATCTGGGTCGATAATCAGGGGTTTATTTACCTGACTGGCACTACCCGCGCCGGTACGTTCCCGACAACTACGGCCAGTAGCGTGGCCCCCGCCGTCACCTACGAGCGGGTGTTTGTGATGAAACTGAATGCCAACGGGAATCAGATCCTGTGGAGCACGATTCTGGACACCCATACGGGTGATGGCAACGGTAATGAACTGAATGTGGGACTGGCAGTAGGCTCGGACAGCAAGCCTGTCATACTGATGTCTACTACCACGGGTGCTGTAGGTGGTACTCCTGGCAATATTCCCCCTTCCTATACAACGCCAGGCGCCTACCAGCCCGCCACGGCAGGCTTGTTCGATGCCTATCTGGCGAAACTGTCGGCCGATGGCGGCACGGTGGAGTGGAGTACTTATTTCGGAGGATCGGGCAGCGACATAGCGGTTGTTGGTGGCGCAGCTCAGCCCATAGGTATCGACGGCAATAATAACATATACTTCACGGGGGTCACCAACAGTGCTGACCTGCCGGTCACCGCGGGTGCTTATCAGTCGTATTACAAGGGGAGCGATGACCAATTCATGGCGTCATTCAGCCCGACGGGATCCTTGCGTTGGAGTACCTATTTTGGCAGTAGAGGCGCTGATCGAACAACAGCCGTAGAAGTCGATGCAGACGGCACGTCTTACACATTGGGCTCGACCGCTAACCTCTCCAGCTACCCGCTGACGGTCAACAGTGTCCCAACTAGTTACACCGCCCGCGCAACTACGGTAGTCAAACTAAGCAGCACGGGTGCCTACCTGGCTTCAACGGCTGTACCATTCGATATTCTAGCAGTGAGTACAGCCGGCGGCGGCATTGGCGCGTACCCAATGGCTTCGGATGGTACCGGGGTCTACTTTCCGGGCCGGGAGTTACTGGTAAATGCTACGCCAATTCCGTTCACGGGGGCGCTTCCTCCGGGGGCGACGGCCACCTCAAGAGTTGTTCCGCTGATTGCGATTAATAAGTCCGATCTGTCGCTCAGGTACGTTCGAGCAGCCGCTAATGCTACGGAAGTAGATTTTCCGTCGATAGCGGCCAACGGCAATGGGAGCGTGATGTTACTGGTGCGGGGCCGGGATAACATCATGACGGGTCCCCAGTACATATCGCCTGATGCTTGTATCACATCGCCCACGCCAAACCCTACCATTAACACGAACCCAACGTACATCGCGACGTTCAACACCACGACCGGCGATACGCAGTACGGCAGCTTCGTCAATTTCGTGGCCATGTCGGTCTATAATCCATCGACCCGCATTTTGCTGAAGGGGTGCAATTTATATGTGTATTCCACCACGACTGGAACCAATGCCAAGTATTACCCTTGGACGCCGTCGGCTTATGATGCGAGTGGGAACACCATTACGGGGTATTCAGGCCCGAAGGCCGATCAGGATTTGTTGCTCGCCAAGTTTGGTCCTGTAAAACTGAAGCAAAACACCCTCACGTTTGCAGGGAGCAGCACTACCTACTGTGCCAACTCGGTGGTGCCGGCCATTGTCGGGAACGATGCTTCGCTGAACCTGAACATCCCGGCTACCAATCAGGCCTCGCAGTGCCCCCCGCAGGTGTTCTACCAGTGGCAACGGGGCAACAGTGCGGGTGGCCCCTGGACCAACGTCACCAACGCAACGGGTAAAGATTATGCGCCCATCTGTACGGGTGGGACATCGTTTTACCGGCGTATCGCCTACTGCGCCAGCTACTGGCTCGGCAGCGCCTGCAAGGACTCGCTGCTAAGTGTGGCGGTGCAGGTAAACTGCGGCGGCAATGCAACACACCGCACCAACATCGACCCGAAACCCTACGCGCATTGCGCCGGGTTGCCCATAAGCCGCACCTTTGCTGTAGTGCCGGGGGCCGACGGGGCTAAACCCGCCTACACCTACCGCTGGGAAAACGCGAGTAGCACTACCGTGTCGAGCGGAACCATTGCCGCCAACGGTACATCGCCCATTCCGACTGGCTTCACCCAGGATGGTACCTATTATCTTTACGCAACCGACGCACGAGGCTGCACCAGTAAGGATACGCTTCAGTTGACCACCTTGAGCTTACCGGCCGCTTCCAGCACAACCCTGGTTACCTGCGGCGCCCCTACTGTCAAACTGGGCCCTCTGGACGCACCTGATTTGGCGGACGATCAGACCCTGACGTTTACCTGGACGCCCGCTACCGGCCTGAGCGGCACGACTATCCTCAATCCGACCCTGAATACATCCGTAATTCCATCCGGCGGATCGGCGACCTATCGACTGACGCCCACGCTGGACGGCGTCGCCTGCGCGTCTACGTCGGTGGTGGTGGTAAATACAAGCCCCACCCCCTTACCTGCCCTTCCCAGCCTGACCGCCTGCCAGGGGGATAACCTCACGCTGGGGCAGGGCATCACGCCCGACCCGTCCTTCACCTACCAATGGTCACCCGGTACCGGGATCGTATCGGGATCGGCCGTGCCGACCACGCTGGCAACCGGTTCGCTGGCTCCGGCATCCGTGAACGCCTACACGTATTACCTGACAGCCTCCCAGGTCAGTTCGGGCTGTTCGCTAACGACATCCCAGAACGTCACGGTGTATAAGGTGAGCAATAACGCCGTTGCGGGCAGTTATCCGGTCATACTCTGCCCAACCGATGCGAACAGCACCGCAAGCTGGACATTTGGAACCCCCGCCGAAGCGGGCATTGGCTATACCTGGACGGCCGTTGTGTCGGCTACCGCTACCGACGCCGGTACACCGACCAGTGCGCAGGCCGTGGCGCTGCTGAGCAATTCAACGGCCAGCACCACAACATTCCAGATTCCGAGCGGGGTGGTTTTCCCCAACGGCGGCAAATCGAAGTTACCGTACACCATCACCTACACTCGCACCAGCTACAACCTGGCCAACCCAAGCTGCAGCCGTACGGATGTGATCGAAATCCGATACTCACCGGCCTGCGATGGCAGTGGCGACGTCCCGTATTGCCAGCTTACGCTCCCGGCCGGGGCGGAAGGGGTTTGTGCCGGCGCTAACACGGTCATTGGCCCCACCCAGGCGGCTACCGGCGTAAATTACTACTGGTCGCCGATTGCCGGGCTGAGCGATGCCCAGACTAGTGTGCCCCTGAGCGGCACCGGCCCGTTCTCGCCCTACGTAAAAGCGAACCCCACCACCACGACATCCTACACGTTGACGGCCGTATACCCCGGCGGGCAGGTTTGTCGCCTAGTTATCAAGGTGTTCGGGGCTGCTACGTCGTTGCCCACGCAGAATTTTCCCAACAATGTAGCGACCTGCGCCGGACAGCCGGTTACGATCGGTGGGGCGGCCATACAGGGGTATTCCTACCTGTGGACACCGCCGACCGGTCTGTCGAGCACAACCCTATCGCAGCCGACCTATACGCCAGGTACGTCTCCGTCGGCGCAGTTTATCGTCAAAATAACCGACAAGGTCTCGACGTGTTTCATTTACGACACCGTCAACGTGGTGGTGCGAACCGTTGCCGTACCCGTTGGAGTAGGCGGTACGTTCTGCCGAACGACGGGCCGATCGGTGACGTTGGGCACGGCGGGACCCGCCAACCTGACCTATTCGTGGGCTGTAACGGCGGGAACGGCTACCATCGCCTCGCCCGGCAGCAGCACCACTACGGCGAATATTCCGGCTCAGACAACCGACGTGGTTTTTCGACTAACGGCCACTGACCCCATCACGGGCTGTTCGAGCGTGTCGAGCGTCACCTACACCAGTGTGGCTAATCCCACCCTCAGCCTGACCAACCAACTGCTGAGTTGTCCGGGGGGCGCGATCAATATTGGCAGTGAAGCCAATGACCCCACGCTGACCTACGCCTGGACCTCCACCTCGAGTGGGAACGGCCTTACCGCGTCGGAGGCGGTCAAGCGCAACCCGAAGGTGACGACAACGGGCAGCGGCCCCTGGATTTATACCGTTACGGCGTCTTACAACGGCTCGTGTGCTACCACCCAGAGCGTGACCGTTACGGCCGCGCCCACGCCTACGGTCAACACCGTTAGTGGGGCGCCCTGTTCGGCTACAGGTGTGCTGCTGTCGGTAACTAACGCGGGCTCCCTGTCAGGCTATACGTACAGTTGGTCGCCGTATGCAGGCGTACTGGACCCCCCGGTTGCCCTGTCGACAACCGGCACGTCAACCAGCAGCATTCAGGTGTATCCGAGCGTAGCGACGTCGTACACCCTCACCACGACGGCCCCCGGGGGTTGTGTGCAGCGGTTTGTTTTTAACGTACCGGCGCCGGCCTATACCGCCCAGGCCAACCCCATCAGTATCTGCCTGCCCCGCACGACTAACCCTACCGTTGGGCTGAGCAACACCATTCCCACTGGGGCCACCGTTTCGTGGACGACCGTTTCGGGCTACACAAACCCCACCACCGGCCGGATTTCCAACACCGCCGCGGCCAACTCGACCTTCATCGTCACGGACAATCCACCCTCGGGCATTTATAAGTACCTCATAACGGTCAACTACGGTAATGGGTGTTCATCGACAGTGGAGCAGGATATTACGGTGAACAGCATAACGCTGGCCGCCGGAAGCGACAAAGTGATTTGTGCCAATACCTGCGTTACCATTGGGCCGGATGTGAACGGGCCTTACAATTATAGCTGGAGGGCGGTGCCCAGTTCGGCCGCTACCGATGCGACGATCGACAACCCGGCTAATTTCCAGACGCTGGTCTGCCCGACGGGCACCACGACCTACGAGGTAACGGCCAGTGACCCGGCTTCGGGCTGTACGCTTACCGATCAGGTTTTGGTAACGGTAACGCCCTCACCCACCCTGACGGTGAATTCGTCCATTACGGCCTGCCAGAATGCGCAGGGAACGACAACGGTGAGCCTGGCGGCGGCAGCGGCTCAGAGTTCGGGGACTATTAGCTACTGGCTCGATGCCAGCGCCCAGACGATCCCGGTATCAAACACGGCGGCCGTCCGGGCCGGTACGTATTACGTCAAAGCAACGACGAGCACAGGCTGTACGACGATTCTCCCGGTGTCGGTGAGTTTCAATCCGCTGCCCGCCATCGCCTTTGGTACACCCGCCTGTCGGCCCAACAGCACGTTCTCCGTGCGCTTCACCGTTTCGCCGGCTACGGCTACGGTAACGGCAAACCTGGGGACGGTACAGGGCGACAGTGTCTTCAACGTACCTGCGGGACAAACCCTTACGCTGACCGCCAGTTCGAGTGGGTGTGTATCTTCCACTACCATAACGGCCCCCAATTGCTGCTCGATAGCGGCTGCCCTGACGTCCGCCACCATCTGCACAGGCCAGTCGGCGACGCTGACGGCTACGGGCGGCACCAGCTATACATTCACAGGCGGTATGGTCAATACCACGGGCAGGCTGGTAGTGAGCCCGACAACGACGACGACCTACTCAGTGACGATAGGTAATGCCAGTGGTTGCGTAAGCACGACTACCGGGACAGTAACGGTGAACCCGTTGCCCACGCCCGCCTTAACGTCTTCAACCATCTGCGTGGGCCAGTCAGCGACGCTCACCGCTACGGGTGGTACGTCATACACCTTCACGGGTGGCACCGTGACTACCACCGGTAGATTAACCGTGAGCCCGACCAGTACGACGACTTACTCAGTAACAGTGGCCAACGCCAGCGGTTGCATAAGTACGACCACGGGCACGGTGACGGTCAATTCGTTACCGACGGTCAGTGCCACGTCAGCTACGGTCTGCCAGGGTCAATCCGGCACATTGACCGCTAGCGGGGCCAGCACATATCGGTGGAGCACGGGCGCCACCACGGCCTCTATCTCGGTGAGCGTGGCAGGACCGTATTCAGTAACAGGTACGTCGTCGGCGGGTTGTTCGGCCACGGCCACCGGCAGCCTGTCGGTCAACCCACTGCCGGTGGCTGCGCTGAGCTCGGCCACGATCTGCGCGGGCCAATCGGCCACGCTGACGGCTACAGGGGGCACTAGTTATACCTTCACAGGTGGGACAGTAAATACCACAGGCACCTTGGTGGTGAGTCCTGCCAGCACGACGACCTATTCGGTAACAGTGGCCAACGCCAGCGGCTGCGCGAGCACTACCACAGCCACCGTAACGGTGAATCCATTACCGCTAGCCTCGCTCTCGTCGGCCACGATCTGCGTGGGCCAGTCAGCGACACTCACCGCTACGGGCGGCAGCAGTTATAGCTTCACGGGCGGTGTGACCAATACGACCGGTACCTTGGTAATCAATCTGGCTAGTACGACGACCTATTCGGTAACAGTGGCCAACGCCAGCGGTTGCATAAGTACGACCACGGGTACGGTGACGGTCAATTCGTTGCCAGTGGTCAGTGCCACGTCAGCTACGGTCTGCCAGGGTCAATCCGGCACATTGACCGCCAGCGGGGCCAGCACATATCGGTGGAGCACGGGCGCCACCACGGCCTTTATCTCAGTGAGCGTGGCGGGTACGTATTCGGTAACGGGCACCTCCTCGGCGGGCTGTTCGGCCACGGCTATAGGGGCGTTGACGGTCAATCCCCTGCCAGTGGCTGCGCTGAGCTCCGCGACGGTCTGCGCGGGCCAATCAGCGACACTGACGGCTACGGGAGGGACCAGTTATAGCTTCACGGGTGGTGTTATCAACACCACAGGCAGTCTGGTGGCGAGCCCTGCCAGTACGACGACCTATTCAGTGACGGTGGCCAACGCCAGCGGCTGTGTGAGCACCACCACAGCTACCATAACGGTGAACACCCTGCCAGTCGTAGCAGCTACGTCAGCTACAATCTGCCAAGGCCAGTCAGCGACACTGACGGCCAGCGGGGCCAGCACCTACCGCTGGAATACGGGAGCTACTACGGCCTCTATTCTAGTAACGGTAGCGGGTGTCTATTCGGTAACAGGTACGTCGTCGGCGGGTTGTTCGGCCACGGCTACAGGGGCGTTAACGGTCAACCCACTGCCGGTGGCCACCATCAACCCCAGCAGCGCAACCATCTGTCAGGGACAGACAGCTACGCTGACGGCCGGGGGCGGCGTGGCCTATGGCTGGAGCACAGGGGCCAATACCGCCACCATAACGGTTAGCCCTGCGGTAACAACGACTTATTCGGTAACTGTCACTAACGCCAGCGGTTGCGCAAGTACCACCGCGGCCACTGTTACCGTCAACGGTCAGCCTCAGATCAACCAGATACTTCAGGGGGCCTGCATCGGTAACACCAGCAGTTTGACAGTCGATGCCACGAACGGTGGCAATGGCACGCTGGAATATAGTCTCAATGGTGGCGCTTTTACCACAACCAACAACTTCACCCTTAGCGCTGCTACGTCAACTACTGCAACCGTCGTGGTGCGTACTCAAGGAAGCAGTTGCTCGGCGGTTCAGTCAGTGGAGGTGAATTGCGCCTGCCAGACTCCGGCCAGCCTGACGCTGCTGCCCGCTACGCCGCAGATTTGTGCGGGTAGCTCGGCCAGCCTGACGGTAGGAGTGAGCGGGGCAACCTCGGCCAGCCTGACTAGCAGTGGCAGTGGGGTGTTTAGCCAAAGCGTGATCAATGGCGGGCAGACGGTGAGTTACCTGCCCTCTGCAACCGACGTACAAGCGGGCAGCGTAACACTAACCATTACGAGCGCAGACCCCGATGGAGTGGGAAGCTGCCAGTCGGCGAGTCTGAGCCGTGTACTAGTTATTAACCCCCTTCCGGTGGTGGCCGTAACGCCCCAGTCGGCCACTGTGTGCAGTGGGGCGTCGGCTATCCTGGCAGCCAGCGGGGCTAGTACGTATCGGTGGAACACGGGCGCCACCACGGCCTCTATCTCAGTGAGCGTGGCGGGTACGTACTCAGTGACAGGTACGTCCTCGGCGGGCTGCTCAGCCACAGCCACGGGTACGTTGACGGTCAATCCCCTGCCGGTGGCTGCGCTGAGCTCCGCGACGGTCTGCGTAGGCCAATCGGCGACGCTCACCGCCACGGGCGGCAGCAGCTACACCTTTAACACGGGGCTAATGAATACCACCGGTACCTTGGTGGTGAGCCCCACAAGCACGACGACTTACTCGGTGACGGTGGCTAGCGCCAGTGGCTGCGTGAGCAGCACCACGGGTGGGGTGACCGTCAGCGCCAGCCCAACACTGAGTGTGAGTGGGGTAGGGGCCAGCTGCACGGGGGGGATCGCTAACAGCGATGCCCGGCTTGTGCTGCTGGGCAGCAGCGCGGCCAGTCGCTACAACGTTAGTGTGGGCAGCAGCTACAATGCGGCCTCAGCGCTGTTTGGCACGGATCAGGCGCTGCCGGCAGTGGGTGGGTCGCTGCTGAGTGGTCAGGCCAACCCGGGGCTGGCTGCGGGTGTGGGCTACACGGTGCGGGTGTATTCGGCCCAAGGCTGCTACAACGACGTAGTGGTGGTGATTCCGTCGGCAACGTGCGAATGTCCACCGGTCACATGCGTCCCCATTTTGATCAAGGTCATCAGACGCTGATCTGACGCCGGTTAGGTTGGAAGTAGTGTTTATAGTCCAGCCAAACCAGCAGTCGAACGATGGGCTGAGCCACGCCAACGGACCTGCGTTGGTCATGCGGGCGTGACAAGGGCCGATTAATCGTGAAAAAGGCGACTTCACTACGAAGTCGCCTTTTTGATGCTTGTGGAAGGATTAGCACATCGACGCTTTTGACAGAAGCGATGTTTGCTGGTTTTCGTAGAAATTGAACTGATTCATGAGGCTCCGGGCAATCTGCCGCAGCGCCTCTTCGGTCAGGAAACCCTGGTGGGCCGAGAGCAGTACTTTGGGATGGCTCCGAAGTCGGTTCAGTAGCGGATCGTCGATGAATTGATCGGAGAAATCGTAATGAAAAAAGGCCCGTTCCTGCTCGTACACATCGGCGGCGTACCCAGCCAGCCGGTTATTGTCGAGTGCGTCGAGCACCGCCCGGGTTTTGACCAGCTTGCCCCGCCCCGTATTCACCAGCCAGGCCGATGGCTTCATGAGGGATAGCGTTTGGTCGTTGATCAGGTTTTCGGTCAGGGGGGTAAGCGGGCAGTGTAGTGAAACAACGTCGGCTACCCGGAGCAGTTCCGGCAGGGCCATGTAGTGTACGCCCCGGTCGAGCAGCGAGCGATCGGGTTGGATGTCGTAGGCCAGCAGCTTACACCCAAATCCCTGCATGATTCGGGCAAATGCCTGGCCGATATGCCCGGTGCCCATAACCCCGACCGTCTTGCCATGCAGGTCGGTACCCGTGAGCCCGTCGATGCGGAAGTCGCCCCGCAACACGCGTTGGTGGGCGTCAGGTACGTGCCGGATCAGGCCCAGCAAGAGCGCCACGGCCTGTTCGGCTACTGAATGGGGCGAGTAGCCAGGTACGTGCAAAAGCGTCATACCCAGGTTGTTCAGAGTGATCAGGTCCACGTTGTCGATACCCACGCAACGCATTCCGACCACGGAAACACCCAGCCCGTTGAGGGTTTCGATGACCGGGCGGCTGAGGTCATCATTGACAAAGGCACAGACCGCGCGGTGGCCCATCGCCAGCCGGGCGGTATCGAGGGTAAGCGGCTGGTCAATGTACGTAAGGCGGTGATGGCTGCGATACTGATCGAACCACGTCTGCTCGAAAGGGAGTGTACTAAAAAAGGCGATGTTCATGGCATGATTCGGTGCTGATTCATGCCGATAAAACTGCCGGTTAGCCGGTGAATAAAGCCTGACACAGGTCAGCGTCGTCACTGACTTTGCGACTACGCATCGGGCCGGTTCAGCGTGGTCGGGTGTGCGACCAGTGGAAACCGGACCTGTACCGTGGTGCCAACGCCCTCCTGCGAGTCAATGAGCAACTGGCCGTTGTGCAACTGGACGATGCGCTGCGTCAGGGCCAGACCAATACCGTGGCCCGGTGCCTTGCTCGTGGTATGCGACGAGCGGTAGAACGGCTGGAACAGGTGGGGGAGATCGGCCGCCGGAATGCCATAACCTTCATCCCTGAACGTTAATTGAACCTCTTGCGGCGCGAAGCCAATCCGAACGTCCATGCTGTGGTCAGCCGAATACTTACAACCGTTTTCAATCAGGTTCTGGAACGCCGTCCGCAACAGCGCTTCGTCGCCCGGGATGGTCAGGTCATCGTCCTGATCGGGCAGGTTGTCGAAGTCAATCGTCACCGTGCAGTCGGGCGATTTCTGTAGCAGGTTGGCGCGGGCCTGCCAGAGTAGTTCGTCGAGGCGGGTGGGTTTGAACGACACGCGCGACGCATCCGAACTGGCGCGGGCCAGATCGAGCAGCCCATTGGCGAGGTCGATCATTTTCTTTACTTCCTCCAGTACCTCGTTGATGGTCTGCTCGTAATAAGCGACGTCACGGGGGAGCATCATGGCCACGTCGAGGTTGCCCCGCATAATGGCTAGTGGCGTTCGTAACTCGTGCGACGCGTGGGAGACGAAACTGCGCTGACTGATAAAGGCTTCTTCGAGCCGGTTCAGCATCATGTTGAAGGTACGGGCCAGTTCGGCCAGTTCATCGCGCTGACGGCTGACGTGCAGCCGCTGATGAATGTTGGTGGCCGAAATGGTATTGACCTGCTCGATGATCTCCGACACAGGCCGCAGGGCGTCGGAAGCAAACAGCCAGCCCGCAATGCCAACCACCAGCAGGCTACCGAGCCAGCCAAAAAAGAGAATTTCGCGCAGGTGCAGCAGTTTGTTGAAGCCGTAGCGGTCGTAGGCCGAGGCAATCACCACAAGCCGCTGCCCATCGCGGCTGCGGTAGTTTACGCCGAGTGTTTCGGTGTTTTCATCGGTCAGGTGCAGCTCGTGACCCTCACGAATGTGGTTGAGCTGAGGAGCGGGCAGGAGGGGGGCTTCGCCTTTCCCCACCGAAAAAATGACCTGATTGGCCGGGTTGTAGATAACGACGTGCTCGTTGGTAAGCAACGGCAGGTCATTGCGGGCCACTTCGCCGGCGTCTTCCCGCACGCGGGCCGTGGTGATGGCTTTTTCGCGCAGCCGGTCGAAAAAGTCAATTTCCCGATATTGATTATAGAGTAAATAGATCGACAGCGAAAAAAGCAGCAGAATCGACCCAACGAGCAGTGAAAAAAGCAGCGTCAGCCGGGCGCGAATGTTCACTCTTCCTTCATGATATAGCCCATCCCGATCACCGTATGGATGAGCTTGGTCGGGAATTCTTTGTCGACCTTTTTACGGAGGAAATTCACGTATACGTCGATCACGTTGGTGCCGGTATCGAAGTGAATATCCCACACTTTTTCGGCAATGTCGATTCGCGACACTACCCGACCCCGGTTGCGCATCAGGTATTCGAGCAGGCCAAATTCTTTGGCGGTCAGTTCGATCCGCTTGCCGCCGCGCCGCGCCACTTTTTCGTTAAGGTCTAGTTCAAGATCGGCCACGCGCAACACGTTGATTGTGCTGCCGCTGTCTGAACTGCGCTTGTGCAAGACCCGGATGCGGGCCATCAGCTCGCGAAACTCAAACGGTTTCACCAGGTAGTCGTCGGCACCGGCTTCAAAGCCCGACAGTTTGTCTTCGACTGAGCCCATCGCCGTGAGCATCAGGATGGGGGTTTTGACCTGTTCCTGCCGAATGGTTTGCGCCAGATCGAGGCCGTTTACTTTGGGTAGGTTAACGTCGAGGACGATCACATCGTAGCTGTTGGTCAGCGCCATAGTCCGGCCAATCTGCCCGTCATAGGCCAGATCAACCTCACACCGTTGCTCTTCCAACCCTTTTTTGACGAAAGACGCCAGCTTCGGCTCATCTTCCACAATCAGAACTTTCATATCGGCAAAGTACATCGTATCGACAAAAATTAAAAGGTTGAACTGACCTACTTGATCTATTAACTGAGTATACGGTAAGGTCGAGACGGGCTCGGTTTTGGGGCACTTTTCGGCAACGAACGTATTGCTCCATGATTAAATGGCGTGAAAATGGGCGTTAAAAGACTATTAAGCAGCTGAAGCCGTTGGGGAGAGATCATAACCAACTGGTAGGTTTTGGCGTTCTGCCTCTACTAGTCGATCTCTATTATTTACTCTGCGTTATGACATCCCAACCTGCGCGCCCCTCGTCCGACGAGATTGAGGCCGAAAAATTACCCTATCCGGCTCGGCAGTCGGATATGAAACAGCAGCCCCAGACCGATCTTTCCAGTTACAAAGCCGCCAATAAGCTAGTGGGCCGGGTGGCGCTCATCACCGGTGCCGACTCGGGTATTGGCCGCGCCGTGGCGATTGCCTTCGGTATGGAAGGTGCCGACGTGGCGATCCTCTACAACGAGAACACCGAAGACGCCGCCGAAACCAAACGGATGGTGGAAGAAAAAGGCGGCCGTTGCCTGGTGATTCAGGCCGACGTGCGCCGTTCCGAGCAGTGCAAACAGGCCGTCGAACAGGTCGTTGCGGAATACGGCAAACTGAACGTGCTGGTCAACAACGCCGCCTACCAGATGGCGCAACAGAAGCTGGAAGACATCACGGAAGAGCAACTGCGCCGCACCTTCGAGACCAATATTTTTGGCTATTTCTTCATGGCACAGGCCGCGCTGCTGCACCTGCAGAAAGGCGATTGTATCGTCAATACGGGTAGCATTGTAGGCATCGTGGGTAACCCGATTCTGGTTGATTACACGGCCACCAAGGGTGCCATTCACGCGTTTACCAAATCGCTGGCCATCCAGCTGGGCGAGCGGGGTATTCGGGTCAATGCCGTTGTGCCCGGCCCCGTCTGGACGCCCAACATTCCGGGTACGATGCCCGAAGATGAAGTCAAGAATTTCGGCCATGAAGTGGCCCTGGCCCGCCCCGGTCAGCCCGATGAACTGGCGCCAGCCTACGTGCTGCTGGCCTCGGCCGATGGCAGTTTCATGACCGGCTCGCTGGTGGAAGTAACCGGCGGCAAGCTCGGATAAGCCGACACAGGTTTGAGCATTTGAGTTTGGCGTTTTCAGTTAATTGGCGCTCAAGTAGGCTTGCGCCAGCCAACCGGAAACGCCAAACGCAAAACTCAAACCGGAAAACTATAAACTCAACACGCCCCCATGTCCCCTTTACTCGACTCGCCTTTTGTGAGTTCGGCGACGCGTTCGGCCCTGCTGGAACGCTTACAACCAACCACCACACCACCGCGCTACTTCTCCGGCCCGGAACTGACGCTGCTCCAGGCCGTTGCCCTTCGGCTGGCCGGCCCCATGCCCGCCGCCGGGCCGATCGACCTGGCGAGCCCCATCGATGAACGGCTGGCCGACCGAAAATCGAACGGCTGGCGCTACAACGATATGCCCGCTGATGGCGAGGCCTACAAACTAGGGCTGGCGGGCATCGACCAGCACGCCCAACGGCGATTCGGGCAGACCTTTGTGGCTCTCGCCGATGCCGAAAAAGACACCATCCTGATCGACGTACAACAGGGCGACGTACCTGACGACACCATCTGGCAACAGGTAGTGCCGAAGCGGTTCTTCGAAGAACTGCTGACCGAAATCACCGAGTACCTCTACGCCCATCCCCACATTCAGGAAGCCATCGGGTACGTTGGTTACGCCGATCTATGAAACACTACACCACTGAAGAAACCGTCGACGCCGTTGTCATTGGGACCGGCGCGGGCGGTGCACCGTTGCTGGCCCGGCTGGCCAGCGCAGGCCTGTCGGTCGTGGCGTTGGAGGCCGGCCGGTTCTGGGATCCCAAACGCGATTTTGCCACCGACGAACGCAAGCAGGAATTTCTGTTCTGGAACGACGAACGCCTCAGTGCCGGTAACGATCCCATTGCCTTCGGGCGCAATAACTCGGGCATTGGCGTGGGCGGCTCGACCCTGCACTTTACCGCCTACACGCCCCGCGCCCAACCCGACGATCTGCAACTGCATACCGAGTTTGGCAAGGGCGTCGACTGGCCCCTGGCCTTTGAAGAGATCGAGTCTTACTACGATGAAATCGAACAGTTTCTGGGCGTGTCGGGGCCGTCGCCTTACCCATGGGGACCAGCGCGGCGGAAGGCCTACGCGCTGCCACCGCTGCCGCTGAACAGCGCGGCCGTTCGGATGCAGCGCGGCTGTGCCGAATTGGGCATCCGTACGTCGCCCGCCGCCAATGCGGCGCTGTCGGCGCCCTATTACCAGCCGGGCGTGGGCTGGCGACCCGTCTGCACCAACCGGGGTTTCTGCCAGGCGGGGTGCAGCGTGGGGGCCAAAGCCAGCATGGACGTGACCTACCTTCCCGTCGCGATGGCGAACGGGGCCGAAATCCGGTCGGAGTGCTTCGTGACGGAACTGCCGCTTGATACCCAGGGCCGCATCCGGGAGGTCGTGTATGTGCACAACGGGCAGACCTACCGGCAGCGTTGTCGGCACGTCTTCCTATGCGCCGGGGCGCTAGAAACCCCGCGTTTGTTGCTGCTCAATGGGCTCGCCAACAGCAGTGGACAGGTGGGCCGCAACCTGATGGCCCATACCGGCCCGCAGGTGTGGGGTACGTTCGAGGAGCCTACGTACCCACACCGGGGGATACCCGGCGGGCTGATCTCTGAAGATACGCACCGCCCCAAAGACCGTAGTGGTAACCCCGTCGATTTTGCGGGCGGGTACCTGCTTCAATCGATCGGTGTGATGCCCGTAACCTATGCCTCGCAACTGGCCCGCACCAACGGCCTGTGGGGGCAGGCGCTGCACGACGCCATGACGGCCTACAACCACACGGCGGGGATTAATATTCTCGGCGATTGCCTGCCCTACGATCACAACTACCTCGAACTGTCGGACGAGCTCGACAATCGGGGCGTGCGCAAACCGCGTATTTATTTCACCAACGGGGAAAATGAAAACCGGCAGATCGACCACGCGCTGGCGCTGATGACCGACATCTGGCAAGCGGCGGGGGCCAAAACAATGTATACGGTGCCCCGGTCGGCCCACGTCATCGGTACGTGCCGGATGGGCCACAGCGGCGACGCGGCCGTGGTTGACCCCAATGGCCGTTCGTTCGACGTACCCAACCTCTATATCAGTGATAATTCGACGTTTCCGTCGGCCCTGAGCGTAAACCCCGCCCTGACAATCATGGCGTTGTCGCTCCGAACAGCCGACCAGTTTTTAGCGCGATGAGAGGTGGGTTATGAGCTAAGGATGGTGAATTATGAATTAGATCAAAGCACACAGGTACGTTGTCTGGCTAAGCCAATTCACAATTCATCATTCCAAGCTCGTAGGCCCTCCCGCATCGCTCTTTTTCCACACAACGTACCATGGATTTTCTGGGACATATTAAGAAACACTTTGGGACTGGGAACTACGAAGGTGACCAGTTTGGCGGGGCTAGCGGCGGCGATGGCAGCGGTCTCCCGGATGGCTCCCCAACCAATTTTATGTTTGCTACGGGCATCGAATGCTCGTATCCTACCATCAATGGCGGCAAAACCCGCCGCGACCAGCTGCGCGAATGTGGTCATTATGACCGCTACAAGGAGGATATCGGCCTGGTGAAAGAGTTGGGGCTGAAAGTGTTGCGCTACGGCTTACCGTATCATAACATCCACTTGGGGCCGGGTAAATTTGATTGGGAGTTTGCCGATCTGGCGATGGCTGAAATCCGGCGGCAGGGCATCACGCCCATCCTCGACCTGATGCATTTTGGCGTGCCCGATTGGGTGGGCAACTACCAGAACCCCGAGCTACCGGTGCTGTTTGCCGAGTATTGTGCGGCCGTAGCCGAGCGATACCCCTGGGTACGTTACTACACGCCCGTCAACGAGATCTACGTGACGGCCCGCCACAGCGCTAAAGACGGTCTCTGGAACGAACAACTCCGCGATGACCGCTCATTTGTGACGGCCCTGAAGCATACCGTGGCAGCCAGCATTATGGGCACGCAGCAACTGGCCAAACGCCGTAACGACCTGATTATCATTCAGAGCGAAAGCGCCGAGTACATCCACGAAGTGCGCGCCGTGCCGTCTGCCGAGATCCGGCTGCACAACGAGCTGCGCTTTCTCTCGCTCGACCTGCTTTACGCCCATGCACCCATCGCCGACGTAACGCTGTACCTGCTCGACAACGGCATGACCCGCGACGAATACAACTGGTTTATGGCCGGGCAGCCGCCGGGTTATCAGGTGATGGGTAACGACTACTACGGGCGGAATGAACAGATAAAACTGCCTGATGGCAAGCTGTTTAGCTCAATGGATGTGCTGGGGTGGTATCAGATCACCAAAGAGTACTACAACCGGTATAAGAAGCCGGTCATGCACACCGAAACTAACGTGTTTGAGGCCGACGATGCGCCCATGTGGCTCTGGAAGCAGTGGATCAACGTGATGCAGATGCGGCGTGATGGCACACCCGTACTTGGGTTTACTTGGTACAGCCTGATCGACCAGATCGACTGGGATACCGGCCTGGCTGAAGAGAACAACCGCGTCAATGCCTGCGGGTTGTATGACCTCGACCGCAAGCCCCGCCCGGTGGCCGAAGCCTATAAAATGCTGCTCAAAGAGTTTGGGCAGATTACCATCGTGCCGTATGGGCAGATGCTCGAAATCACCGATCGGCCCGCCCGCATCAAAGTCGACGCTTAATGAAATTAGTCTTTTTGCATTATTTCGGCGGGTCGGCGGCGTCCTGGCAGTACGTTATTGACCAGCTTACCCCCGACTTGGCCAGTTACGCGCTCGACCTGCCCGGCTTCGGCGCAGCACCGGCGCTGTCGGCCCATCAGACCGTCGACGACGTAGCCGACGCCGTGGCCCGCCAAATTGATGGTTGGGTTGGTCAGGAACCCTTTGTGCTGGTGGGGCATTCGATGGGCGGAAAAATCGCGCTGGCGTTGGCGGCGGGTTCTGCGCAGCGGCCGGCCCTGGCGGGGTTACAGGGGCTGGTCCTGCTGGCCCCGTCACCGCCTAGCCCCGAACCCATTCCCGACGAAACGCGGCGGGAGATGCTCGCCCGCCCCGATCAGACGCCCGACGAACGCCAGCAAACGGCCGAAAAAACGGCGACGACCATCACGCATCAGGCCATCAGCCCTACCATGCGGCAGCAGATCATCGCCGATAACCTGCGGGCCTCCACCGAAGCCTGGGTCGCCTGGGCTGCGGTGGGCAGTCGGGAAGATATCACGAGCCGGATGGACCGCATTGCGGTGCCGGTAGCCATTCTGGCCGGCGATCAGGACGAGGCACTGCCGGCCTCGGTGCAGCCAGAGCAGGTGGTGCCCTGGCTACCGCAGACCACACTGCGGGTGGTGAGCGGCGTGGGGCATCTGTTACCCTACGAAGCACCGGGCGTGGTGGCGGCCAGCATTCGGGCGATGGCCCTACCGCTCACTAACTAAAAGACCAACGCCTGAACAGACGTTGGTCTTTACGAGTAAACCGAATGCATAAAGGGAAAGGTATTGACAGATGAGGCTGATTAGTGAACGACGACAGGTTAGGTTAATAAGCGATTTCGCAGATGCGCTTCACCCGATCGCGTGACCGCTTCAGGCGCATCTTGACGGCGCTGTCGTTCAGGTTGAGGCGATTCCCGATCTGCCGAACATCCAGGCCGTCCTGGTATTTGAGGCGCAGAATGGCGGCATCCTGATCCGAAATGCTTTTCATGGCCCGCCCCAGTTGTTGCAGGGATGGCTCGAGGCTCTCGGCCGAGTCGTCGGTGTGGTGAAACATACCGTATTCGGTCATTTCATCCATACGGGTGGTCGGAATCCGTTTGGCCAGCCGTAGCTGATCCAGGCAATAGTTATAGGCAATGGCGTAGAGCCAGGTAGAGAAGGTAGAACGGCCCTGAAAACGATCGAGGCGGGCAAACATGCGGATGAAAATATCGTGGGTAAAATCGTGGGCAAGGTCCGCATCTTTTGTCATCGACAAACACCGACGGTATACCTTTTGCATGTAACGATTATACAGGATTTCGAAGCAATAATTTGGGCGAAGGGTGAAGTACTGCTGGATAACCTCTTCGTCAGATAATAAATGTTTCATAACTTGTTCGTTGATGGCAACGCCTTCACTTTAGGGTTAAGTCATTAGCTGCGGATGACGTGACAAAAGTGTGTTACCTTCACGCATTCATATGAATGTATTCGATGAACTGCATATTTTGTCCGTTTTTTGGGAGCGTCTGCCGGATAGCGATGGCCGACTGGGTTCCGAATCAGCGCGGGCAGGCAGCGACCAGCGTTAGTCTTTCACCTCATTTTTGAATGAAAGGATTTGTTTTTACGGAGTTTCTGGAGATGGTCGAAGAGGCACACGGCTACGAGTTAGTCGATAAGCTGCTGCTGGAAAGCCATCTGCCGTCAGGAGGGAACTACACCTCGGTTGGTACCTACGACCATGCCGAGATGATCGCGCTGGTCAACAAGCTGAGCGAGCACCTCAACCTGCCCACAGGCCAGTTACTACGTACCTACGGCCGGTACATGTTCGGCTCGTTCAAGCGGGACTATGGCCTGTTTATCGACAAGGCCGATTCGGCATTCAGTCTGCTCAGTTCCATTCAGCAGTACATTCACGTGGAAGTACGAAAGCTGTATCCCGACGCTGAGTTACCCCATTTTACCATTACACAACCTGCCCCCGACCGTCTGGTCATGCATTATGAATCAGAGCGTAAACTGGCCGATTTCGCCCACGGCCTGATCGAAGGCTGTCTGGCCCATTTTGGCGAAGAGGCTGTTGTGACTGAGTCCAGACGGGCTGCTGATGGCAGCGACGTGATTTTTGAGATTACCAAGAAAAGAAACGAGTAAACGGTTCGTAGCAACAGGTACAGGCAGGTATGGAGAATATTGGTATGCTGAAACGGCGATTGGCCCGCGAACGGGCTGCCCGGCGCGAAGCAGAACGGTTGCTGGAAGTAAAGGCACTGGCGCTCTACGAGGCCAACCAGCAGCTACAGCACCTGAATGAAAATCTTGAGCAGCAGATTCGGGCCAAGCTGGAAGAGCAGCGCGCCAACGAACTGCACCACCGGCAACTGATTGAGTCGGTACAGGACCTCATTTTCAAAGTGTCGCCGGCGGGGCGGTTTACGTTTGTGAGTTCGGCCGCCGAAAAAATGCTCGGCTATTCCGAAGCCGAATGCATTGGCATGCGCGCTACGGATCTGGTGCAGCTAAGCCACCGGCAGGCCATGGTCGAGTATTATACCGACATGATTGCCCAGCAGCGGGAGAGTAGCTATGACGAATTTCCAATAACCACCAAAGATGGCCGCACCATCTGGATCGGGCAGTCGGTACGGCTGGTGGCCGAAGCCGGGCAAGTCGTGGAGATGGTGGCCGTTGCGCGCGATATCACCGACCGGAAACTGGCCGAAGTGGTACTGAAAACCACCCAGGTACGTTTGTCGACGCTCATCACCAGCCTGCAATCGGGGGTGTTGGTGGTCGACGAGCAGGGCCGGATTCTGCTCATTAACCAGCTTTTCTGCGACATTTTCAGCCTTGATCTGCAGCCCGATCAACTGACGGGGCAAGACTCAGGTACGTTGTCGGAAGCCTCGATGCGGGCCGTTGAGAACCCCGAAGACTTTCTTGTACAAACCCGGTTTCTGCTGAGTCAGCGGCAAACGTCGGTGGGGGAGGTGATCAACCTCAAAAACGGCCGGATTCTGGAGCGCGACTACATTCCGCTGTTCCTGAATGAGCAGTATCTGGGGCATCTCTGGCAATACACCGACGTCACCGAGAAGCACACCGCCCGCGAGCAGATTCGCCGCAGCGAAGAGAAGTACCGGGGCATCATGAACAACATGGAGCTCGGCCTGCTCGAGGTAAACAACGAGCAGATTGTCGTGCGGGTCTACGAGCGGTGCTGCCAGATGCTGGGCTACCGTGAAGATGAACTGCTGGGGCAGCACCTGTCTGACCTGCTGGTTCCCAAAGAGTTCCGGGAGGTGATCGACCGGCAGCAGCAGCAACGGCTGCGCGGCGTAGGGGGGTCGTACGAGCTTCAGTTGCTTAAAAAAGACGGCTCCCGCATTTGGGTGCTGGTGAGCGGCGTGCCCATCTACGACGAAGAAAGTCGATTGGTGGGGTCGATGGCCATTTACTACGACCTGACCGAACGCAAGCTGCTGGAAACGGAGCTGGCCAACGCCAAGCAGGTTGCCGAGGATGCCCGGCAGGCCGAGAAGCAATTTCTGGCTAACATGAGCCACGAAATTCGGACGCCCCTCAACGCCATCATCGGCATGTCGCACCTGCTGTTCGATACGCAGCCGACCTCGCAGCAGCGCGAATACATTGATATCCTGAAAACGTCGGCCGACTTTCTGCACGGTCTGATTTCGAACCTGCTCGACATGACCAAGATCGAGGCGGGGCGCGTGGAAGTAAACCCCCGTCCGTTTGATCTGGCTGGCCTGCTGCGTTCTACGCAGAAGGTGTTCGAGATGAAGCTTCAGGATCGGCCTATCCAGTTCCACATTATGCTGGATGCCCGCATCAGTGGCAATTTCATGGGCGATGAGGTGATGCTGAACCAGATTCTGACCAACCTGGTCGGCAATGCCGAGAAGTTCACCGAGGTGGGCAGCATTCAGCTGACGGTACGGATCCGGCACGAAGACGCCAACAATATCTGGGTGGAGTTTGCCGTGGCCGATACCGGCATCGGGATTCCCGCCGAGAAAATCGGGTTGGTCTTCCAGAAGTTCAAGCAGGTTAACCCGCAGGGCCATAAGCACAAAGGCACGGGGCTGGGGCTGGCCATCACGAAGGAACTGGTCGATCTGCTGGGCGGCACCATCAACGTAGAGAGCCGCGCCGGGCACGGCAGCACGTTCACGTTTGTGTTACCTTTCCCGAAAATTATGGCGCCCCTGAACGCCAACCTGATCGACGCGCCGCCGCCCGCCAGCGTTAAGCCGGAGGTGGGGCACGTGCTGGTCGTGGAGGATAACCTGATGAACCAGAAGTATATCGGTAGCCTGCTGCACAAGTGGCAGGTTCGGTACACCCTGGCTTCGGATGGGCGACAGGCCGTGATGGAGGCCCGCCGCCAGCGGTTCGACCTCATTCTGATGGATATTCAGATGCCGGTGATGAACGGCTACGAAGCCACCGTAGCTATTCGGAACACGCACAACCCCAACCAGCATGCCCCCATCGTGGCGCTCACGGCCTCGGCCATGCTCGACCACAAGAACGTGGCGCTGGAAGCGGGTATGACCGATTTCCTGACCAAGCCCTTTGATCCCGGTCAGCTGATGTTGCTGTTGCGGCAGTATCCGCACAGTGAACCCGGCGAACAAGGCGGTTTCCAACTGGATCGTAACCGGCTGACCGAATTGTATGGCGATGACCGGATCGCGGCCGCCGAAATGTTCAATACGTTCTTGACCAGTATCGTGCCCGACCTGTTGCAACTACCCGGACTCTGCCGCCAGCAAAATTGGCCTGAGCTGGTGCGACAGGCCCACAAACTAAAACCAACCCTGGGTATGGTGGGCCTCACCCGGCTCGAAAACACCATGCACCGCCTGGAGAAAGCCTCCCGGCACGCAGCCGACCCCGACCTGGTGAATGTATACTGCCAGGAAGTGGTCACGGCGCTGCAAGAGGCGATTCCCCTTTTAGAAGATGAAGTTCAGCTACTTAACGAGACCTAACCTATGCGTTTGAGTTGTATCATAGTTGAAGACGAAATCATGTCTCGAAAGCAGCTACAGCGGCTTTGCGAGGAACATGGCAGCTTAGACGTATTGTCCGCTTTCGACAACGCCACCAGCGCGTTGGATTTCCTCACCGAACAAGCTGTCGACCTGATCTGGCTCGACGTGGAAATGCCGGGCCTGACGGGCTTCGGCCTGATTGAACAGTTGCCGGCGATGCCGTATGTGGTGCTAACGACCAGCAAGACAGAATACGCCTTTGAGGCATTCCAGCATCAGGTGACCGATTACCTCAAAAAACCCGTAACCCGCCCCCGCTTTAACCTGGCCGTTGAAAAGGTGCTCGAACTGAAAGCGCGGGAGAAAGCCAATGCCCCCGTCGCCAATGAACGAAAAGAGATCTACGTAAAAACGGAAGGCCGTTACATTCGCCTGCCCTTCGATGCGATCGATTACATCGAAAACACGGGGGATTACGTGAAAATCGTTACCAACGGCCAGACCCACATCGTCTACGCCACCATGAAGTACATGGAGGAAAAACTAGGCGAGCAGTTCCTGCGGGTTCACCGCTCCTTCATCGTGCATCTGGATAAAATCGTTGATATCGAGGAGAATACGCTCGTGGTGAAGCAGAAAGTAATCCCCATCAGCCGGGCCAACAAACCGGAGTTGATGAACCGGCTTAATTTGCTGTAACGCGTTCTGCGTGTAAAGTTTGAGGTGTAAAGTTGGCCGATGCAAGCAACATATGCGTCGGCCAACTTTACACCTCAAACTTTAAATGCGAAACTTAACTTTGCGCCGTAACGAACGTGTTTAAGAGTCAACATGGAATACCGCATAGAGAAAGACACGATGGGACAGGTGCAGGTGCCTGCTCACGTGTATTGGGGTGCCCAAACCCAACGCTCCATTGAAAACTTCAAAATCGCGCAGGACATCAACAAAATGCCGCGCGAGATTATTCAGGCCTTTGCGTACCTGAAAAAAGCCGCCGCCCTGACCAACCTCGACGCGGGTGTGCTCTCCCAGGAGAAATGCGACCTGATCGGGCGCGTTTGCGATGAACTGCTGGCGGGCGAACTCGCCGATCAGTTTCCGCTGGTGGTCTGGCAGACGGGCTCCGGCACGCAGAGCAACATGAACGTCAACGAGGTGGTGGCCTACCGGGCGCACGTGCTCAACGGCGGCTCGCTCACCGACGAAAAGAAGGCGCTGCACCCCAACGACGACGTAAACAAGTCGCAGAGCAGCAACGACACCTTCCCGACGGCCATGCACATTGCGGCCTACAAAATCCTGCTCGACGTCACGATTCCCGGCATCAAGAAACTGCGCGATACGCTCGACGCTAAAGCGAAGGAATTTATGCACGTGGTGAAGATCGGACGTACTCACTTCATGGACGCGACACCGCTGACGGTAGGGCAGGAGTTTTCCGGGTACGTGTCGCAGCTCGACCACAGCCTGCGGGCGATCAACAACTCGTTGGCGCACCTGAGCGAACTGGCGCTGGGGGGTACGGCGGTGGGTACGGGCATCAACACGCCCCCTAACTATGCCGAAAACGTAGCCAAACACATCGCCAGCCTGACGGGACTCCCCTTCGTTACGGCCGAAAACAAGTTTGAAGCCCTGGCCGCCCACGATGCCATTGTGGAGGCCCATGGTGCACTGAAAACGGTAGCCGCCAGCCTGATGAAAATCGGCAACGACATCCGCATGTTGTCGAGTGGTCCACGGGCGGGTATTGGTGAGCTGTTTATCCCTGACAATGAGCCAGGCAGCAGCATCATGCCGGGTAAGGTCAACCCCACGCAGTGCGAAGCCATGACGATGGTGGCCGCGCAGGTGATGGGTAACGACGTCGCCATCAACATCGGCGGCATGACCGGCCACTTCGAGCTGAACGTGTTCAAGCCGGTGATGATCTATAACTTCCTGCACTCGGCCCGCCTCATCGGCGACGTTTGTGTGTCGTTCAACGACAAATGTGCGGTAGGGATCGAACCGATTCGGGCCAATATCGACAAGCACGTGCAGAATTCGCTTATGCTGGTAACGGCGCTGAACACGAAGATCGGTTATTACAAAGCGGCCGAGATTGCGCAGACCGCCCACAAAAACGGCTCGACGCTCAAAGAAACGGCCGTGCAATTGGGTTACCTCACCCCCGAAGAATTCGATCAGTGGGTGATTCCCGGCGACATGGTAGGTACGTTGCCGGCCTAACATAGCCAATCTAATTTCAATGGAGTGCTGATGCGAAGTTCATGGCTTCGCATCAGCACTTTTTTATGGTATTAGGGCCGCGGAAATAAAAAAAGGATATATTGGTTACATGCTCAAGGGTGAAAAGCGATATTTTTGTAGGATAGGATAACGTATACGGGCGGTACAGGCTGAAGCGAAAAGAGTATGAATGCGAGTTTATTGGGCGTAATTGGTTGTATATGGAGTGTAGCCGTGCACACAGCCACTGCCCAGACTAAGGCAGTTGACCCGCCTGGAGGCCAGGTAGAATACCGTGACAAAGGGTTGTATTTTGAAAAAATCGTCTACGCTGATAAGCCAAGGACCTATTTTACGATCAATACGTACCTGAAAGACAGCACATTATACAGTATCGAAACGTATAAATATGTTGAACGAGAAGGGCCAACTGGGTTTTCGGAATATGGAACAGTCCGGCATGGCATGACAAAAATTCTGTATCCAGATGGGCGCCTGCATGTGGTCCGTAACTATAAAAAAGGCCGTCTGGACGGACCGTTTATCGTGCATTATCCGTCGGGCGTAATCAAACGAAAAGAATTCTATCGGCGGGGCGAATTGCAGAAGGGTACGTGCTATGATTCAGTAGGCGTACCTACGTCGTATGAACCGTTTCTCAAGCCACCCACGCCGACGGCGAGCTTGAATCAGCTCCGGGTGTATTTGGAAGAACGACGATTGCCCATTTTCAACCGATACACCATGCAGGGGCTGGTGCAACTGGCAATCAATCAGGCGGGCGAAGTTGCCACGACGACGTGCCACTTAACCAAGAGAGACCCACTGATTGCCAGACAAGTTAAGGACGTAATCAGCGCAATGCCGCGTTGGGACGAACAGAAGCCGAACTGGAATCCAGGCACCGTGGATGGCACGCCTATGGCCTCAGAATGGGTGATACAGATTTATAAACAAGATAATGGGCTGAAAATGGTGCTGCCCGTCCCTGACTGATTGGTTTGCATGCCTACAAGTGCCAACCTATGGATTGTAGGTAGCCAAGCTCGATAGAGGGGCCATTTTACACGTACGCCACTCCTACTAAATTCGATCTTACCAGTCGTTAGCTAACTAGCCAGATCCCGTTGTTCGCAACAGGATGCCCTTAGGCCAGAACAGGACAGATTTATGTAATTTCCCTGAAAATCAGGGTATTACGAAAACAGGCGCCGATACACTTGTCAGTTGTCTTCCGTTGTCGAGTTCAACCGTTATCGTAAAACGATGCCGGACTATCTGATCCGGGGCTACCTGTAGTTGCAAGATGATGCGGTCATTGGCAAAGCGTGCAGCTGTCGCTAAATAATTGGTTACCGATTGGGTATATGCACCATCGTACGGAAAAATGTGGATGAATGGGGCCAGGTTTGTACCCGCAGGTAGGCCCGCGCTGTATGGCTGGTCGCTAGTGATGGTCATAGCTTTCAGTTTATCCAATGGACTATTGACAGGATCGCAGGCCATCAAACTACTGCCCCCCGCTGTTACCTGACTAACAAAGATTGGCTTGGCCAACAGTTGTAACTCAAGCTTCTGATAGGGTATCGTATCATTGGCCGATACCCGGCTAACCGTTGATTGGTCGGGACGTGTTTTCTCGTTACGGAATAAATCAAGTTGATAGGTATCAATACGATACGAAGAGCCGCGGCAACCGTCCCCGCAGCCGATGAGGCCCGTCAACAGGGCGGGACCAAGTGCGAGCATCATGAAAAGGACAACGCGCTTCATAAGCTGATAGTATGTTTAAAGTACACCCGGTTAGGACCTCGTCACGTTCCTAACCGTTGTAACCTGCGACTGTATTTAGGGCACGATTTTTTGATAAGACAGATAATATAGCCTGTATGAAATAACAATCATTGATGAATTGATTCTTCAAAAAAAGCCCGGCCCCTTCACTATCGATGATTTTGCACGAATCACTGCTGGTAAAAGGGCCGGGTTTCCTTACTCTGCTAGTTCAAACATCGCTTCGATTTCAACGGAGATGTTGCCGGGCAGCGAGCCCATCCCGACGGCGGAACGTACCCCGACGCCGTTTTCTTCGCCCCAGATCTGTAGGAAAAGCTCGCTACAGCCGTTGATGACTTTGGGGTGTTCGCCAAACTCGGGTACGGCATTCACCATGCCCAGTACTTTTACCACGCGTTTGATGCGGTTGAGGCTGCCGAGCGCCGCCTTGAGCGTAGCCAGAATGGCCAGGCCCGTTTGCTGCGCGGCCGCTTTTCCGAAGTCCATGTCCACGTCGGAACCCACGCGACCGGTCATCAGACTGTCGTCGGGCATGTACGGGCCATGCCCCGATACGTAAATGAAATTGCCGACGATCAGGCAGGGTTTGTAGACGCCCTTGGGTGCTGGAGCAGGTGGAAGCTGGAGGCCGAGGGCCGCGAAATTTTCGTCTGGAGTAGTCATAATGCGTTTGACGGTTGTGGTGTAAAGTTGGTTGGTGTGTACGGGCTACTAATCGATGGCTGCTAAAACCCGCTTTACCATGCCATCCAGGGCTTTATTGTCGATCCAGCGGACCACCATCACCAGGTCATGTTCGGCGTCGACGTAGACCATGTTGGTGCCATTGCCGAGGTGGTAAAAACTGCTGGCCGGCGCCGAGGGAAGCAGCTTGCGATCGGTATTCAGGAAGTAGTTCATGTAGCCGTAAGTGGGTTGGGCCGGTGTCGGTGTCGTGGCCTGCGCGATCCACTGCGCCGACAGCAGCTGCCGGCCGTTCCAGTTGCCTTTGTGTAGGGTGAGCAAGCCAAAACGGGCCATGTCGTAGGCGTTGATGAACAGTCCGCCGCCCCAATGCCCGCCGCCACTCACCGACTGTACCGGTTGCCCGTCGAGCACAATCCAGGCGTTGCGGTAGCCCGTCCAGCGCCAAGTGGTCGACGCGCCGATGGGGTCCATGATTTGCTCTTTCAACACCTGCGGCAGCGGTTTTCGCCAGACGCTGGTTGCTGCCAGGGCGAGCGCATTAACGCGCACGTCGTTATACTCGTAAACCGTGCCAGGTACGTTGCGCGGACGGTTGAGCCACTTGGCCGGGTCGGGGTCGGGGCGGTCGGCCCAGTCGGGTTTGCCCCAGAGCGTACCTTCCCAATCGCTGGTCTGGCGGAGCATGTGGTCCCAGGTAAGCGTGCGGTTGTGAGGCGTCTCGAAGGGCGTAAGCAACTCGGGCTGGCCGAAGTCGTCGGCGGGCCGCGCTACCGGTTGGCCGTACAGTTCAATGGGCGGCACGTACGGGGCTACGGTGTCGGTTACGCTGCGGATCAGCCCCCGATCGACGGCCAACCCGACGACCGTTGAGAGAAAACTCTTGGTCACGCTATGGGTGATGTCGCAGCGGTGTGGTTCGCCCCATTCCGCCACGATATAGCCTTTGTACACGATCACGCCCGACGGCTCGCCCCGGTCGGCAAAGGGGCCAATCGCGTAGCCGTAAGGCTCTTTACCAAACGTCTGGTAGTGCGACTGCTCCATGCTGCGCGGGTTTTTGATCTCGTTGGCCCGATGGAACGCGATTGCCTCCTGAATGGCGCCGGTGCTCAGCCCCAGTTGGGAGGGAAGCTTATGCTGCCAGACCTGCGCCGTGGGGAAATAGGGGGTTTCTTTCTGGGCTGTTTTGCGCTGGGCGACCGCTAGCGTCACGCAGGTCAGCCCCAACAGCAGCGTTGTGTTGATGGTAGCGGGTAAGGTCATAACTCGAAGCATTAGTCGGTAGCCGGGCTTTCAGTGCGCCACGTCCTGCACCGTAAAGGTATGGCTGGCGGTCGTAAAGCGGCCATCGGCGGTGAGGGCCTGCACCACTACCAGATAACGCCCCGCCTGATCCGACGTGTAAAACGTGAGGCCCGCTTTCCCGGCCGCCTGCGTGGTTACCTGCGGGTTCCAATAGAGCAATTGCCGGAGATCGGGAAGGCGGCTGGCCTGCTGCGCGGCGGTGCTGTAGCTGGGGGCGGCAAATTCGCGGCGGGCCTGAAGGCCATCGTAGTCGAGCACCACCGCTTTGGGGTCGAGACGATAACCCGCCAGATCCTGCTTGTAGGAGTTGAGGCTCAGCACGCCCGAATAAGCCAGTGGTCCCAGAAAGTAGCGGCTCGTCATGACGTCGATGGTCCGGAATTTGAGCGGGCTAATGGCCATAAGCTGATCGGTATCGAAAACAGGTACCCCGTCGATCAGCATCAGCGGTGGCTCGTCGAAAAAGGCTTTGCCGGGCAGGTTGTTGGCCCGTAACGCGAACCGTCCGCCTGATAGTCGTTTCACCGCTATCCCCGGTACGTATTCGCTGAACACTTCTTCCATCGTCTGAAACCGCGTGTAGGCGTCCAGCCGGTAGTGTTCGTCGGGGCGGCCGTAGAAGGTGCTGCTGTCGGCTGCCGGGAGGGGCGGCGTTGTAGCAAAATAATGATTCTGAACCTGCATGGCCAGGCTGCGGGTCGTCAGGGCGTCGCGCATGGTGGGGGGCAGGTCGAATAGGGGTAGGGATGAGGCCGTCGCCGGTTCAGCATAGGGACTGAGTAGGTCAACCCGGTAGCTGCTATCTACTTGTGCGGGTTGTAGCACCAGTTCGTGCGGCCCCACCAGTTGGGGTAGTTCATACCGAACGTACCCAGCCGCATCGCTGCGGCGACTATAGAGGCGGCTCCCCTGGCCCGGCACCGAGAGGTAAGCCGGTACGTCGGCAGCGGGTTGGCCGGTGCGGGCGTTCAACACCCGCCCCCGGACGGTCAAGCCTCGTGACTCGGGTAGGATGGGGATGGCACTGGGTGTCGGGTTCAGCACGTTGTCCCACCGGAAACGGCGCCAGCCGTGGGTCAGCATCAGGTTGTTGCGGGCCAGATCGGCGTCGGGGCCGGACTGCGTCAGGTAGTAAGCCGGGTTCTCGACCGCACCCCGCAGGTCGGAGGCGAGCCAGAGGTACTCTGGCAGGTTGACCGGATCGAGTGGGGCGAGCGAATCGAGTTGAAACACCGCAACCGACGCATCGGCTGTAGCGGTGGTGCCACTGGGCAGGCTGGTGGCGAGCGTCAGGGCCACGGGCGTGCGCGCGGCGTAGGTGCTTTTGTCGGTGGTTAGCCGGGCCGTGAGGCTGGCGCTAGGCTGGCGGAACCAGAGCCGTTCACAAACGGGCTGCCCCGCGGCCGTGAACACAGTAAGGTGCGACACGCCTTCGCCCAACTGCTGCACGGGCACCGTGAACGTGGCCTGTCCATCGCGCAGCACCTGCCGATCACTCACCCCAATCACCTGCCGCGTGTGGCCGAGCAGATACACCTCGGCGTTGGTCTGGCCAGGTACGTTGCTCCGTACCGTAACCTGAAGCTGCTCGTTCGGCCCCGCTTCGACCTGCATGGTATACCCTTCTGGCGTGACGGCCGGCGTGATGGGCCGAACCACACTGCGCCCCCGCACATCCGTGAGCCGGAGGCGGTAGGTGGTGTTGGCCGTGGGTGTCAGCCGGAACGTACCGATCCCGAATCGATGCGTGGTAAACCGGGCCACGGTGTCGTTGGTCTGCGTCAGCACAACGCCCCGATAGGCCGCGCCGCGCCCCGTCTTGAGGTCGGTAGCCTGCACCGCCACGGTGGCTGGCAGGCCTGCCACCAGTTGCCCACCTTCGGGGTAGCTCTGCACCGACCAGGAGAGGGTATCCGCCGGGAGTGGCAGCTCGGGTTTACGAAACGGGTTGACGAGGGTAATGACCTTTTCGAAGAAAAAATCGGGGCTGGTTCCCCGCATCCACTGGGTATAGGCCCGCAACACATACGTACCCGACGGCATCGACACGGGCAGCGCCATGGCCCCGTTGCCGCCTTTGTCGCCCAGCGCAACGGTATGTTGAAGCACCGCCCGCTGGTCAGTATTGATCAGCTCGATATAGGCTACCTTGCTTACTGACAGGGGTTGGTGCGCCGACCCATCGACGTAGAACAGCCGGAACCAGAGGGTTTCGCCGGGCAGGTAAACCGACTGATCGGTGTGCACATATAGTTTCTCCTGAAGGTGTTGTTTCCGGTACGTGTCGAACCGCGCCTGGATCTGCGGCAGGGGTTGCGCCAAGACCGACCGGATGGTGAGACACAGGCCCAGCCAACCCAGGTAGTTACGGTGATTCAGGAAAACGTGCAGCATGGTCGAAATAGGGTACGTTGGGTATGTGGCTAAACAGGACTAAGGCCAGTAGGCCGGTTTGACAATGGTGCCCCGATCCCGGCAATCGGTACAGGCCACCCCCGTGGCGATGTAGCTGCCTTCGCTGCCCGGCACGGGGGCAACCACCGCGTAGCCGCCCACCTGCCCCAGAAAATTGGCCAGGGGCTGGCGTGGTTTGGGAATGGTGTCGAGAAAACAGCCTTCATAACCCGTGCGAACCAGATCAAGCGAGAGCGCAGCGGGGCGGTCGATGAAGACGCGGCGCTCTTCAATCGTGCGGCCTTCCAGAAAGCCCAGCACCGGCTCGGTGGGGTTGGTCAGGCAGGTGAAATTGCCCCCCACCTGCGACGGGAGCGGATCGAAGAGGCTACCCAGTTGCTCGGTCGTTTTTTGCAGGTTGTCCCAGTACGCGTAGGCTTCGGGCGATAGCGCAAACTGCCGCACCAGCAGGCTATAGCGGATGGCCAGTTTGGGCGAACTGCCCGGAATGAAGAGCAGCGGCGCCCGCTGCACGACATCCTGCGACAGCCGGGCCGTGGAGCCCAGCAGAATGCGGGTCGACGCTTCGGTGCGCCAGCAGTGGTTCAGGTCGGGGCCTTCTCGCTGTACCACTTTATTGTTCACAAAGGCGTAGGGTGACTGATAAGGCGTGCGGAATTCGAAGGTGTCTTCGTAGTTCCAGCGATAATAGCGCGTCTTATTGGCCGGGTCGTGGGTGTTGACGTAAATCTGCAACCCGTTGTTTTCGACGGACCAACTGATGCTATCGATTTTCGGCGTGGGCTGAATGGTGATGAGCTCCGACTGGTACTCGCTGCCCCCCGTCGTTTTGATCCGTACCCGGTACGTCTTGCCCTGCACCAGCGAGGTGGACTCGAGGGCGTAGGTGCCCTGCCCTCGTTCGGTGAAGGCGTAGGTAGCCCCGTCGGTGGCCTCGACCCGGATCGTCGCCTTGAGTTCGGGCGACGGGGTGCGGGGCTCTTCCAGGTTTTGCGTGCGCGACAGCTTGATTACGCTGACGCCGTTGGTCAGCGCCCCGTCGACCACCAGATAGCGGTTCGGGGCCGTAATCTCGGGCGGCCGGTAGGGGTCTACGCAGCTGTCGAGCAGGATCGGTAGGAACAGGGCCAGCAGGCGGCAGGCATCCCAGGTAAGGCGCATATCAGAAGCGAAAGTTGTAGGTCAGCGTTGGAATGGGCTGGCCAAAGATGGAAAGTTGATACCCCCGGATGCGCCCGTTTGCCGACGTGAAATAAACCGAATAGGCGTTGCGACGGCCCGTCAGGTTATACACGCCCAGCGTCCAGGAGCTGTGCGCCAGCTTCCTGATTTTGTGGTTGCCTTCGATGTTCAGCGACAGGTCGGTGCGGAAATAGTCGGGAATACGATACTGATTGCGTTCCGAATAAAAGACCCGCTCGGTGCCGTCGATCACGTACCGGGCCAGTGGGAGCGTAATGGGCCGGCCGGTGCTGTAGGTGGCATTGACCGAGATGCTCAGCCGCCGGTTGATCTTGTAATTGCCAATCAGCGTGACGTCGTGGGGTTTATCGTAGCTGCTCGGGTAATAGCTGCCGTTGTTGACCGATTCGGCCGTGTAGGGCGTCACAGTGCGCAGGAGCGAGCGGGCGTAGGTGTAGCTGAGCCAGCCGTTGAGTTTGCCGCTTTGCTTTTTGAGCATCACCTCCACACCATAAGCCACCCCCTCAGCGCTTACCAGATCGGTTTCCAGGTGTTGGTTGAGCAGCAACGTACCCCCGCTCCGGAAATCGAGCTGGTTTTGCAGGGTGCGGTAATACCCCTCCACCGACAGCTCGATGGTGCTGGCCCGCAGGTTCTGGTAAAACCCAAGCGAATACTGATCGCCCACCTGCGGTTTCAGGTACGTGTCGCTCAGCTTGTAGATATCGAGCGGCGAAACGGCTACGGTATTCGACAGCATGTGCAGGTACTGGCGCATGCGGTTGTAGCTGGCTTTCACCGACAGGTTATCGGTGATCAGGTAGCGCACGCCCAGCCGGTATTCGAGCCCCCCGTTGGTGGATACCGTACTTCCCGCCCCATACTGGAGCGTGTCGGTGATGGTGCGTTCGGTGCGGGCCTGGTTGGGGGCGTAGGTAAAGACGCGGCTTGGGCCAAGGTTCATGAACAGCGAATAGCGCAGCCCCCCGTTGATCGACAGCCGGGGCGTCACGTCGAAACGGTCGTTGATGTACACCGCGTTTTCGAGGCCCTGTTCGTTGGGTACCACCGACGGCTGAATGAGCGAGGCCTCGCCGGTGGGTTGCAGGTTGCCGGGCCGCAGGCTGTAGTGCGTGGTGCCAATACCGAAATCGACCACGTGACTGGGATTCGGGAAGTAGGCAAAGTCGATCTTAGCCGCACTCTGCCGAATGTCGAACCCGAAGCGGAAACCCTCCGTCGGCTTTTTGTCGCTCGACACGCCGTAGTTGTAGCGGCTGTAGGTGCCCGTCGTGACCGCGTACAGCTTGTTGGAAAAGACGTGCTTCCATTTGGCCGAAACAACCTGGTTCTGATAGGTATACAGGCTGTCGCCGCCAATTTTGAACTGATCGCGGCTGAGGTAGGCAGTCAGGTAAAAGCTGTTTTTGTCGCTGGCTTCGTGCGTAATGCCCAGATTCACGTCGTAAAAAGCGGCCTGGCCGTTGTTATAGGTGCCGTTGGGCAATTGGCGCAGCAGCCAGTCGGAATAGGTAGTGCGCCCGCCAATCAGAATGGACGTTTTGTCGGTTACCAGTGGTCCTTCGAGCGTAAGCCGCCCCGTGACGGGACCAACGCCACCCGCGCCGACCCATTTTTTCTTGTTGCCGTCGCGGGTCGTGATGTCGAGTACCGACGACAGCCGACCCCCAAACCGGGCCGGAATGGCACTTTTATACAGATCGACACTTTTGATGATGTCGGGGTTGAAGGCTGAAAAGAAACCGAACAGGTGCGACGGGTTGTAGATGGTGGCGTCGTTGAACAGGATGAGGTTTTGCCCCGCCGAGCCGCCCCGCACGTTGAACCCAACGGTGCCTTCGCCCACCGATTTAACGCCCGGCAGGGTCAGCACCACCCGGATGAGATCCGCTTCGCCCAACACGGTGGGTACCTGTTTAATGGTCTTGATGTCGAGCCGTTCGGAGCCCATCTGGGTGCTGGCTACGTTTACGTCTTTGCGGGAGTTGATAGTCACCTCGCGCAGGGGCACCACGACCTCGTCCATGTCGAGGTCGAGCTTGCCATCGCTCCAGATCACGACCTGCCGCTTCGTGTCGAGCAGGCCAATGCTCCGAAACGTCAGCTCGTGTCGGCCACGCGGCATGGGCAGGCTATAGTAGCCGTAGGCGTCCGTGACCACGCCCGTGCGCGGTTTGTCGAGCATGACCGTTACGCCCACGGCCGGTTCTCCCGTGGTGGCGTTGCGGATCCGTCCCGCCAGGGTGGCATTGCCCCCGCGTCCGGCGTTGGCCCGCTGCCCAATCTCCACGACTCGCGTTTCCAGGGATAACCGGGCTTTGTCGCGAACGGCCCCAAATTCGACCGCCACCGTGTCGCCCGGCCCATTCCCCGCCCCCCGATCAAAGTAATTAGGCGGTAGTTCAGTGCGGATGGCCTGGTCGGCCGTGATGAATACGCGCTGTTTCTGGTCGATGGCAAAGCGCAGGTTCGTACCCGCCAACACCTGATTGAGTACGGGCGCCAGCGGCTGATTGGTCGCCTGCACACGTACCTGAAGGCTGTCGACGTCGCGGCGGGCGTAGAAAAACCGGTAGGGCGTCTGGGCCTCCACCTGCTTCACAAACTGCTCAAAAGGCACACCGGCAAACGATCCGCTGACCGTGGGCTGGGTCTGGGCACAGGCCCAGCCACTCACCCCCAGGTAAACGACGACAAGAAAGAGACGGTAGAGGTTGGTCATTGGGGCTTGTTTAGTTCGTCGTAACGTTGAGCCAGTGCCTGTAGGGCTAGTTCCGGGTCTTCCTTGAAACGAGCCTTCTGCTCGCGGGCATAGGCCGTTAGTTCTTTCCGCCGATCGGCCAGTAGTTTCACCAGCGCTTTTCGGGAGCCTACTTTTACATACTCACCCTGTCGGTAGACGTAGTAGGTGGTGGTCAGCAGGTATTCGCCGAAGTTGTTCGGCACGGAGCCAATCAGGATTTTCTTCGTGTGGCGCGCCAGCAGGCGGGAGGGACCGTCGTAGAGCAGATCGTAATAACCGGCGGGCAGGCGCGATTGGGTGGTGTCGGTGAGCCGGATGAAGGTGTGGTTCAGCAGGTGAAACGACTGAATGGTTTCGCCGCGGGGCACCATCCAGTACCCCGCCCGGTGGTCGGCTACCAGCGCATCATCGACCAGATCGTAATGGATTGGCAATGTATAGGACTTGCCACCTGCCTCAACGCGGCCTCGGACGGCGCTGTCGGTGCCAAAGTAAGCGTGACCCCGTAGCCGCCGGTCGTGGCTAATGTACTGAACGCCATTAAAGAGCCCGTCCGTAGTGGAGTCGGCCCGCTCCGCCCGTTGCAGGGCAAACTGAATGGCGTCGTGGCGGAAGGCCGTGTCGGGGCGGGCCGTCTGTCCAAAACCAGGAATAAGCTGTTGAGTAAGGCAACACAGAAAAAAGAGGAAGCGCATAGTGGTCCAAATACCGAAACAACGGGCGCTAAAACAAGTAAAACCCCGCCGGATTTACTCGGCGGGGTTAACAAAGTTGCCATTTGCGTAAACGTTGCGCTGTGGAGCGTGTACTCAATCGGATTTGACTCCGTACAGGCACGTACCTGAAGTTGGGTTGGTGGGGTTTCGGGCCGCAGCTACCGGACGCCGGAACCCTTCGTCTTGTGCAGGACAATCGGTACGCAGATTTGGGTTGGACAATCACAGGTGGCCGGGAACAAGGTCACGGTAACGTCGGTAAAACAACCGCCGCTGTTGGTAACCCGAACGGTATACGCCTGCGCCGTTACCGGATTGGGCAGGGTGGTCGCGATCAGGCCGTTGGCCGGAATCAGCTGGGGAGCGCCTGAGAGTACATTGGCGGCGTCGAACGTAGCCCCAGCCGAATATTGAAACGTGTGGGTCGTATCGAACCCGCTCAGCACAAGCCGCCCGTTTGCCTGAACACTATTGCCGATGCAGGTGGCTGCAATGGTAATTGCCTGAAAGACAGGTGCGGTGTCAGCTTCAACGATAAACGGACAGCACGAAAAGTTGGGGCACTGGCTACCGGCTTGGTCGATACCGAGGCTGTACGAACCTGGCTCACTGACGATCAGTTCATTCGTGGTTTGGCCCGCAATCAGTACCCCGTCTTTAAACCAGCGGTAACTGGCGCTGCCCGCTGGCACCGAAAGCAAATACCGGTCGCCCGCGCAAAGCTTAACCGGTACCGACGTACACACCCGAACGGTATCGCCCGGAATAAACGCGGTGTTGTACAGAATGCCGGGCTGGTCGGCGGTAGCCTGGAAGGTAAGGCTCAGACTCTGCCCGGCCGCTAGGGTCGCAATGAGCCAGCTGCTGATTGGTGAGCCGGGGGTAAACGTGGTACCGGCGGGTACCGTGGCGGAATTGGGTACGTAGGTGAGGCCCGCAGTGGTCGAATCGCGGACCAGCACGTTGCTGGCCGGGCCATTCCCCGTATTAGACAGCACAAGGGTATACGTGAGGGTGTTGCCCTGCCGGATGACCGAGCGATCGACCGATAGGCTGAGCGTCAGGCTGGGGGCCACCACAACGTACCCGGCGTTGACCGTTGTGTTGCCCGGCGCCAGGGTCAATGGGCCCGAAACGCCGCCCGACGGGGCCGTGACCGAATAACCGGTTGGCGTGGTGAAGCTCAGCGAGTAGACACCGCCAGCAGTGAGGCCGCTGAAACTGTAAACGCCGGCTGCGTTGGTCGTGGTCGATTCCACGGCGGTACCGCTGCTATTGAGCAACGAGACCACGACCCCGGCAAGTGGTGGTTCGCTTCCGTCCCGAACCCCGTTTGCGTTGCTGTCGGTGTAGGTAAGGCCGCTCAGACTGGCCGGCGATGAAGGAGCCGACGTGCAGGAGGCCGGGGCGGTGTAGGTAACACTGGCCGAGCTACAGCCCGGACCGGTTACCACGACGGTGCGCGAACCCATTCCCGACAGCAGGGCTGGCAGACCAAACGCAACGGACGATTGCCCCGTCGCGACCGAAACCGTGGTCGTGCTGCTGCCGTCGGTGATGGTGAACGTACCTGCCACGGCGGCTGTGAGCGACAGGGTGCCTGTCAGGTCGTAGGTATTCGTGGCTGTATTGCAGGTGGGTTGCGAGGTTATGGCCACCGATACGCCTGTAGCGTAGTTGGTTACGCTATTATCGCTGATGGAAATAGCCCCGGCAACGGATAGGGCCCTGCCCTCAAGGGTAGCCCCTGCCAGCAGGCTGATGGCACCGTTGGCCAGAATAGTCCCCCTGAACAGAGAGCCAACGCCGAGGTCAACCGCACCATTGACCTGAAAATAAACGTCATTGAGACAAGCTCCATTCGTCAGCGTAATGGTTGAACCCGTGTTGGTTGTCAGCGCGCTGTTGAGTTTAATAATGTACGTACCTGGCCCATTCAGCGTCAGCGTACCGTTGATCGACGAGGGCGAGGCGGTAGGCTGGCAGTAGATGCCCGGCGTCAGCACCTGCCCGTTGCCCAGCGTTGCCCCGATGACCGTGCCGCAGCCAAGCGCCGCTACCGAAGCATAGGCGGCCGTAATGTCGGTGGCTGCCTGATTGGCCTGCGTGCTACCCGGCAGCCGTATTTGTCCAACCACCGACCCCGGCGGGAAGGCGGTAAACGAACCCACGTTCGTGCCCACATCGCCGATCACGGTGGCGGCACCTGTGCTGGAAAAAGCGCCGTTGGCCGTAAAAAGCGCAAACGTCGACGCCGTGCCCAGGTTGGGTGCCTGCCCAAACCCGAGTGCGGGCAACACCAGCAGGAGCGCATGCGTGAGAAGCGAGCGTAGTTCTTTCTTCATGATTGCAGAAATTGGTAAGCAGGACGCCTACTGTAATACGGTTAACTGGCTAGTGACTGAGTACCGGCTTCATGCAGAACGCAAGCGTTTTGCTTGTATACACCAGCCTAAATGAGCCTGGGTTGGGCCTGTATCAACGTGAAAAAGGAACTGAAGAAAGAAAGGAAGACCACCAAAATGAGGTGCCAAAAACAAGGTGCCAGCAAAGAAGAAACTAGTGGCGTACAGGGAAATAGCCTAGTAATGCTATGTATAATGTAACCTCTACAAAAGTCAGGCCGCAATTGATTTACAGTTAAGAATGATGCGTAAACGTTGTTTAGGCTTATAAATTCTGATAGAATCTTATGGGTAACGAATCCTTTTCTATGTGTACAACAGGTAAAAAGTATTGTGCCAAAGAACCCGCGCCGATAGCCTTATCAGCCTGACGCGGCCGCTCATGCCGCCGGGCTCAACTAAACTGCTGGCATTGGGTATGGGTAAA
The DNA here is from genome assembly GCF_000331105.1 of Fibrella aestuarina BUZ 2. Classification (NCBI taxonomy): domain Bacteria; kingdom Pseudomonadati; phylum Bacteroidota; class Cytophagia; order Cytophagales; family Spirosomataceae; genus Fibrella; species Fibrella aestuarina. The sequence continues at coordinate 3,619,004 of NC_020054.1, forward strand.
TACAGGCACCAAACAGAGACACGAGCAGCGGCCGAATCAGAATGATGGCATAAATCGCCGCTGACCGGCTAGCGGAAGGCGTTGTCACAAAAAAAGCCTGCCCCGCTAGCGGAACAGGCCTTTCTGGTAACTGTAAAAAGTAAGGTTATGTCGTGTACTCAAACTGGCTCAGGCCCAACACCTGCCCCGTATGCTGACGTACCTGCTGAAGCAGGGCCGCATCCTTGGCCAGCGACTGCCCAAAGCTCGGGATCATCTCCCGGAATTTGGCCTGCCAGGCTTCGGTTTGCATCTGTTCGGGGAAGCATTTGTTGAGCAGATCGATCATGATCGAAACGGCGGTTGACGCACCCGGCGAAGCCCCCAGCAGGGCCGCGATGCTGCCATCGGCGGCATTCACTACTTCGGTACCGAATTCGAGCACACCACCTTCTTCATCGTCTTTCTTGATGACCTGCACCCGTTGCCCGGCTACTTCCAGTTCCCAATCGCCCATCTGAGCGTCGGGGAAATACTCGCGCAGGGCCGCCAGCCGGTCGTCGGGTGATTGCATCACCTGCTGAATCAGGTAGCGGGTCAAGGCCAGGTTGTGCATCCCGGCCATCAGCATCGGCGCGAGGTTGCTCATCTGAATCGACTTGGGCAGATCGGCATACGACCCGTTCTTCAGGAACTTGGTCGAGAAACCGGCATACGGCCCAAACAGCAGTTCCTGTTTCCCGTCGATCATGCGCGTGTCGAGGTGCGGCACCGACATTGGCGGCGCCCCCACCGACGCTTTGCCGTAGACTTTGGCGTGGTGCTGATCGATGATTGCCCGGTTGGTGCAACGCAGCCACTGCCCGCTGACGGGGAAGCCACCGTAGCCCTTGCTTTCGGGAATATTTGATTTTTCGAGTAGCCGCAGCGAACCGCCACCGGCACCGATAAAGACAAAATTGGCGTGCACGTCGCGCTCGGCCCCGGTCGTCACGTTTTCGACGCGGATCTTCCAGCCACCCAGCGTTTTCGACCGCCAGATTTCGCTCACATCGTGCGCAAAGTGCATCGACACGCCCGGCATTTCTTCCAGCCGCCGGAACATCGCCCGCGTGAGCGCCCCGAAGTTTACGTCGGTGCCAATCTCCATGCGGGTTGCCGCCACGGGCTGCGCCGGATCGCGGTGCTGCATCACCAACGGCGTCCATTCGGCAATCTGCGCGGGATTTTCGCTGTACTGCATGCCCGCAAACAGGTGCGACTGTTGCATGGCCTCGTAGCGGCGGCGCAGGTAACTGACGTTGTCATCGCCCCAGACAAAGCTCATGTGCGGAATCTGACGGATGAAGTTGGGGGCATCTTTCAGAAAACCTTCCTCGACCAGATGCGCCCAAAACTGCTTCGACTGCTCGAACGACTCGGCGATTTTCACCGCCTTCGAGGTTTCGATGGTGCCGTCCTGCCGTTCGGGTGTGTAATTGAGTTCGCAAAAAGCCGAGTGGCCCGTGCCTGCGTTGTTCCAGGCGTCGGAGCTTTCTGCGGCGGCCTGATCGAGCCGCTCATAAATTTGGATGGTAATGTTGGGGTTAAGCTCTTTCAGCATTACCCCCAGGGTGGCACTCATGATACCCGCCCCGATTAAAATGACGTCAGAAGATTGAACGTGAGCGTCTTTACGTTTTCCCATGCGATTAGTTGACCGGCCGTGGCCCGTCAGCATAAAGACCAAAATCAGGGTCGGCTTGTTCCTAAAAAAAGCAGTTTCTGCGGATTTCATTTCCCGATAGCAACCTGTCGAGAAGAAGTTGGACGATGGGCAGGTTTGCCCTTTAAAAGCAACGGGAAATGGACCTAACAGCGTCGCTGCTGTTACCACAAGCTCGTCAGCGTATTGCAGTAGGCTTGCCAGCCCACGGTGGTTGTGGGCTTGATCAGGTACGTTAGGCAACCGCGCCGGTACGCTGCGCGGATATCGTCCTGATCGTTGGAGGCGCTGAGGATAATCACGGGAATACGGTTGAAGGGCGGCGGCAGTTGCTGAATGCCCAGCAGGGTGTGCCAGCCATCTTCGCGGCGGGGCAGGTACAGGTCGAGCAGAATGAGTTTGGGCATTGCCCAGGGCTGATGCGCATGCGACTCCAGGTAAACGAGCGCTTCGACGCCCGTAGCGGCCGGGATGACTTTCAGGTTGGGCAACCCCCGCCGGATAGCCTGATGCAACAGGGCGAGTTGATCGATATTATCGTCAATGAGCATAACCTGCGTCTGCCGGACGTCAGGCTTAGGGTGGAAACCAGGGTTATTGAGGGAAGGTGTCATTACGAAACTGGGTTGCTGGGTTTCGCAATTAAACTATGGGCTTTGTCTAGTAATACCAATAAATTAAGTGTACTGGCCAAAAAAATGATCGACTGGTACGTCTGTATCTAATTGATAGATTGGCTGTTGCTGCTTACATATTGGTTGGAATAGGCCCAGCCAAGTTTATCACATGGACCAGTTGAGCCAGTTGATCGTGAGGCCGTCGATGAGCAGGCAACCGACTTCGCCCCGAGTGTCGGCATAGTTGATCAGCGTATAGCGTCCGTAGGTGGTCGTGATGGGGTTATGGGCGTAAAACGGCTTGAACAGAAGGGGGTAAACCAGTTTGAACACGTCACCATCGCGCTCTGCCAGCAGCGTATTCCCGAGCCAGCGCAGTAGATAGAGCGGCCGGTCCTGGACAGAAAACATAGACCAGAGTTGAATGCCGTCATACCGAAAGCGGATATCGGATGGCGCGGGTGGGGGTGCTGTATTGCCCAGCGCATAGCCCGCCACCATATCGTTTTTATCGGCCAGGGTGGTTACGGGCAACGTATTTGGCGCGCTAATCTGTCTAAGGAATGCCCCACCAACGCCATGCCCGGAGCTGCTCAGGACCAGGTAGGTATCGCCTTCTTTCCGGATCGTGTTGGCCTCACTGCTACCGGTTAAGTGGACTTCGCGGCTCGCTTTGTCGTAAAAATAAAGCGTACCGCCCCACTCGCCGTGGCTCCGCCCGAAGACAATATAGCGGTCGTCTTCGGCGAGTTTGGGTTGCCGACCCATAGGTACGTTGTCGGCGTAGGGACGCCATTTGCCCTTGCTGTTCAGGGCGTAATAGCGGCCATTCGAGAAGCCAACCAACTGCCCGTTGAGCAGGCAGTGGTACTGGAAAGACTTCGTGTTGAGGCGCTTCTCATAGTCCCGGTCGCGCACCAGAGTGGGCAGCGTCAGGCAGATAAAGCCTACCGAATCGAAGAGACTCACCAGCCGGTTCTCATAAATAACTGAGTAGGAAGCGGCGTGGGCTCGATCAGCGCCGGTTTCGACCGTCGTCTGTTGGACGGTAAACGGTATGGGATTCGGACTAAGCTCAATCCGGTAACCCCGCCCTTCATACAGCACCGGTAGGCTTAGGCTGTCCTTTTGTCTTAATAGCCGCCTTGTCTCGGTGATTTCCTTGATGAGCGGCTCGAAATCGACGGATTGGGCTTTCACAGCGGGAGTCAGTAAACCGGTGATCAGGCAGATAGCCGTGGCGAACAGTAGCCCAAATGGTCTGGTTGGTAGCCTGTTTTGTAGCATCGAAATTGGCTAATTATAGATGGCTGGCGGTTTCGTTGAGGACGGTCGAAAAACCCAGTGCGAAGGAACGCCGGTGACGGAACCGGCCATTTTTGGCGACGGCCTCTTCCAGCAGAGCGTAGGCTTTGGCGGCGTCATCGGGGGTGGCGTATAGCGTCGCCCAGGCGTCGGTAGCGGAGAAGGGCGTGAGCGCAATTGCCCCGTAGTAAAAGTTGATGGGCAGGTTGACGATGCCCGGCTTGAACAGGATGATGTGGCTGTCGTGGATGGCTCGAAAAAAGAGCGCGTAAAAGGTCAGTGTATGCTTTACCCGTTGCCGAATCTGTTCGTCGGATTGGGGGGCGGCGGGCTTCCTGAAAATGGTGTTGGCCAGTTCGAGAAATCGGTTAGCGTCCTTACCCAGATTCAGCCGGTAGGCACGGTATTCCAGATCGACGGGTTTACCGTTGACCCGTTTGCCCAGCCGCATGGAAAACCCATTTGGTCTCAGGTCCAAATCGCGAAAGGTGCTGTCCCGAATAGACAGGTTTGTGCCCTGCACCAGGTAGCGGTCTCGGGTGTAGCGCCCGTAATAAATAGACTGGCAAAACCCCGTCGAGTCAAAATGCAGCAAGCCGTGGCCCAGGGTGGCGGCCAACTGCTGAATCGCGGCGTTTTCAGCATCGGTCATCCCGCGGGCTTTGTTATACACGTTGATGCGGGCCACATAGAACGTACCCAGTATTGATGACTGCGCTGCGCTGATGGCGGCACGCGATTGCTCGGTCGGTTCGCGCCAACAGCCTGTCAGCAGCAACAGCCCAAGAAGGCTCAACAGGCCAAGCGAGGCAGGTTTTGTGCGTCTGTTGCTCATAGGGATGATTGACCGATTCGATCCGAAACGGCCCGAAAAGGTAAGTGGAGAACGGGTTAAACCAGAACCGGCTCAGCGGCGAACGAGGATTTTGCGGTTATCGAATCGGTTCACATCCGACCAGGCCCCCAGTGGGTCGATCACAACGGCAACAGCGTTGTCGGGACGGGGTAGCCAGAAGGCCTTATCCTCACGCCCGGCGGTGGAGGGTTTCACCAGTTGCCGGTGGATGACCTGCCCGCGGTTGTCGAGCAGGGCCAGCGGTACGTAGTCGTTGAGGAGCCGCTCCTGCATAGCGCCGAGCCCATCGTCGAGGTATTTGTGAGCGACGATGTGTACACCAAGGCGGTCGTCATAATGCCCGATTGCGCCCACGGCCATACTGAAACCAGGGCGCTCGGTCAGGTACGTGGTGGCGTATCGGAGCGAGTCGGGGAGGGCGTTGTGCAGGGCAGCTACGTACCCAGCCGGATTGCCCGCCGGGTGCTGCTGATGGTACTGCCCAATCTGCCGACAAAGCGACTCGTGTCCCCAGACTTCGCCGATGCAGGTAAGCGAAAGGGGAGCTTTGGCCGTCGCCACATACGAGGCGGCGGGGGCGTCGCTCACGGTCGGCTCCCGCTTGAGCTGTTGACCACGCCCGCGCCGGTAGAGGGCGTCGAACTGCGCCAGCTGGATAGTTAGCCAGTCGTCGCCGCGGTGTTGCTGCACAATGCGGGTAGCCAAGTACGTGGCGAGCCCGTCGGTCAGCAGGCCATTCGGGTGGGGGGTCGGTTTCAGGCCAGCGGCGAGCCATTGGTTCAGCACCTGTTTGGTCACGGCCATATCGAGCCAGCCAGCGTCGGTGAGCCGGGCGGTGTTAGTCATCCAGCCCTCACGCTCCGACAGCCGAATCTGGCCGCGACGTGGGAGCCCGGCAACAGGCCCTGCCATCGGCGTCGTAAAGGGCGTTTCCGTAACATGCAGCGTCTCGGTCGGGAACGTACCCAGCCAGCGTGACCCCTGTTGCAAGGCCCGCCTAACGGCCAGCTGAATGGCCGCGCGGTTTTGCGGATGTACGTAATGATACTGCACGTTGATCCGCTGCGCGCCCACGCTCACCTGCTCCGTTGTGGTGGTGTAGGGTGTAATGCGTGTATTGGTAGTTGTCTGATTGTCAAGAGTATATAGCCAGTCGATGCAGCCGATGGTTGCCAGAACGACAAGCGTCAGTATGGTCAGGTACGTTGGGGTCAGGCTGGCCCGAAAGCGAGTGAGCAACCGGGGCAGACCCACCCATTCGCCGCGTTGCGCGAGCCGGGTCGCCAGCAACAGCAACCCCGCGCCCACCACCGACCACAGCACCGCCAGCCCGTTGCGAACAGCGGATAGACCTCGGTAGCCCGTCAATTCGGAATACTGGTCTGAGCCGGGCAGGTAGCTATACAGCCATTGCCCGTTGGGCCACACCGTTGCCGCCGTTGAGCTGTTGAGGTAGGCCAGACTGCCTAAACCGATGAGCAGCACCAGATGACCCGCAAACCGGTTGGGTACGATGCTTTGCACCAGCACCGCCAATGCAATAAGCTGGGCGTAGCGAAGTAGCCCATCGGCCAGCAAATCCGTGGCATACAATCGCCAGTCGATGGGCGTTTGCCCGTTGGACCATTGGAGGTAAACGCCCGTCAGAAAAATCAGGACCGTCAGGGCCGTTGCCAGTACAAACAGCGCTCCGGCTTTGCCCAGCAGCCGTATCCAGTTGGGCTGGGGCGTGGCGTCGGTGAGCAGCCAGAGGTTGGTGGTCCGTTCCCGATGCAGTAGTTCGCCCGTAAAAACGACGAGAAACAGGCTGATATACAGGTGCATGGGTATGCGAACGAACGTCATGCGCGAGGTGAACGGAAGTAACCGTTGGCCGCTGGCCAGCGCATCGGTGGGGACATCGCCCAGCCCATTGGCGTAGCCCAGAATGCCCAGCACGAGCAACAGCAAGGCCACCAGCAAGGCCGGTTGGCGGACCAGCCAGCGTACATCGGTCCAGGCCAGCCGCACCACGATGCGCCACGAAACCAGCAGGCCCGCCACTTCGGGTTTGACGATGGGTAGTGGAGCCGAAGCAAGGAACGAGGTGTCGGCAACGACGCCCTGATCAGCCTGTTTGTTCGTGTTGTTCCAGCTTTTCATCAGCTGCATCCAGCGGCGCGATAAGTTGGGAAACACAGGCCCCTGATCGAGCCAGTAGGGGAAGGAGAGCCGGGCGTCGGCGCGGGTCAGCAGCCAGCCGCTAAGGCCCAGCCAGAGCAGGCGGTTGATGAACAGCAACGCCGGCCAGCCGGGCAGGGTGGTGTTCTTGTCACTGATTGGGAGGTTCTCTACCGCCTGCCGGATCGCCAGCATCCCGAACGGGTCAAGCACCTGCATCCAGTCGAGGTCGACAACGGCCGAATAGCCCAACTGCAACAGCGTCGATCCCAGCGTGAGGGCAAGCAGGGTGAGGTAAGCGCCGGCAATGTGCCGCAACAACGCAGTCAGGGCAAACGAAAGGCAGGTAATGATCAACACGTTGGGCAGTAGTAGCCAGCCGAAGCCGTCGAGCAGAGCCAGTAGCGGGAAGTCCGTCCAGGTGGTGTTCGCCGCACCCACCGGCGTGTTGATCCAAATCGGCAGGGTTAGCACACCGAGCGTGTAGCTAAGCCCCAGCAATACCCCCACGGCCAACGTACCCAGAAAGTGCCCCAGGAAGTAGGTTCGGGCCTGAAGGGGTAAGGCATACAGGTACGTACCTACGCGATGCTCGCGGTCGCGGAGCAGGGTTTGCCCCGTCAGCAAGGCCACCGAAGTAATCAGCAGCGGCCCCAGGTTGGTAAAGGCTCCGTAGAACAAGACTGGCGCGTTGGTCAACAGGCGTACGTCGGCCAGTTGGTGGAAGGTGAGCAGCGCCGTCAGCGCCCCCTGCGCCAGCATCAGCGCGAGCAAGGCCCAAAACAGGGGTTGACGGAACTGGTAGCGAAGCGCAAAACGGACGGGAATAAGCCAATCGTACATGACATAATTGCCGGTTAGAGCCGTTATCGCCAACTAGGTACGTGCCCAGTTGGCGATAACGGATTCATTGATCGCAAAATAGTCACTGGATAAGTTCGATCGGTTTACCTTTTCTTCGTTGAGAGTGGTAATCGACCAGCCGTCACGTAGTGATGGAAAAGGCTACAGGCGGGCGTACTGGCGGATGTATTGCTGATCGACAACGGGCTGTATGTGGCGGGTGGCTACTTTTTTGCCGGTTCGGGCCGCCTCGTAAATCGCTTCGATCAGCTGCACGTCGCGCAGGCCCAGTTCGCCGGGTAGGGTCGTGGGCGTGCCATTCAGTACGCACTGCGCAAAGGCATCCATCTGTCGGGCTTGCTGGTTCACATTGTCCAGCTTCATGTTGCCCCGGCTCGTTTTGCCCCGAATGCCCCCGTAGCCGTAGGCCGGTTCCAGTTCAAACCAGCCCTTGGCCGCTTCGGCGCGAAGTTTATTGTAGGTATCGTTGTAGCTGGTGCGGCAGTCGGCCACTGTGCCATCGGCAAACTGAAGCTGAAACGTCATGCCTTCTTCCACCTCCGTGAACTTCTCCCGGTCGGTGATGGGGTGAAACCGGGCCGTCACCGACACGGGTAACTGCCCTTTCGTATAGAGGGACCCTTGTAGGCAATAAATGCCCACATCGGGCAGCGGGCCGCCACCCGCCAGGGCCTTATTGAGCCGCCAGGGCGTGTCGTAGCCTTCTTTCTGACCGTTTTCAGCGACGAGGTGGCGAACCGGCCCAAAAAGCTGCCGTTGGCCCAACTCCATCATGTTCTGGTTGTGCGGCTCAACGTGCAGCCGGTAGCCCACCGACAGTTGCTTGCCCGCAGCTTTGCAGGCGGCAATCATGCGCCGGGCGTCGGCGGTGGTGGTAGCCATCGGTTTCTCGCAGATCACGTGCTTCCCCGCTTTTGCCGCCCGCACCACAAAGTCGGCGTGTAGGGCATTGGGTAGCACCACATACACAATGTCGATGGCGGGGTTAGTCGCGATCTGGTCGAACGTCTGGTAGGTATAGATGTTTTTGTCCGGGATGTTGTAGGTCTGCTTCCAGGTTTTAGCCTTGTTGGGCGTGCCCGTCACGATGCCCGTGAGGCGGCAGTACTGGGTTTCCTGGAGGGCGGGTCCCAGCTGGCCTTCGCTGTATTTGCCTAGCCCAACCAGCGCAATCCCTAGCTTTTTTATCGTCTGCCCCGCTGCTGTCTGCGTAGTCGAATCGGTAGATTCGCCGTTGCTGTCAGCGCTGCTACCGGCGCAGTTATAGAGACTCAACGAAGGCAACGTGAGGGCAGTGAGGCCCATTCGCTGCAAAAACGCCCGACGGGCCTGCGGGCTTTCGAACAGAGGCTTGGCTTGTTGCATAAAAAGAGGCGTTTGCGCCGCATCCGGCTTTCCTCTCTTTACGCATAACCTAGCCGACCGGTCTTGATTTTCTATCCAGCGGCGGGGGAACTGAACCACCCTTACAAATAATCCATCGGGTGGTCGGCGATGCGGGTGTTGTCGAAGAAGGTATTGAGTTGCTGGAAGTCGGCCTCGGTGAGTTCGAAGTCGAACACGTCGAAATTCGCCCGGATCCGGTCTTTGTGAACCGACTTCGGGATGGTCACCACGCCGTGTTGCACCGACCAGCGCACCAGGATCTGGTAGGTACTCTTTCCGTAGCGTTCGGCGATAGCGACCAGCCGCGGGTCGTGCTGCTTCTGCCCCCGCACCAGCGGCGCGTAGCCTTCCAACTGAATGCCCTTCGCCCGGCAGTAGTCGAGCACCTCAGGTACGTAGCAGTAGGGGCTGAACTCGATCTGGTTGACGGCGGGCGTCACGGTAGCGGTCTCGAAGAGTTCGTCGAGGTGGGGCGGGTAATAGTTGGAGACCCCGATGGCCCGGGTACGTCCCTCGGCGTAGAGCCGTTCGAGTGCCCGCCAGGTATCGCGCCGGTGTTCGCGGATGGGCCAGTGAATCAGGTACAGGTCGACCACGTCGAGACCCAGCTTGGTCAGGCTCTCGTCGAACGCGCGCAACGTGCTGTCGAAGCCATGATCGGCGTTCCAGACTTTGGTGGTGATGAAAACCTCGTTTCTGGGTACGTTGCTGGCCGCGAGCGCGGCGGCTACGTCGCGTTCGTTACCGTAGATCGCCGCCGTGTCGATGAGGCGACAGCCCAGCGCAAGGGCATCTTCCACGGCTTGCTGGACGTCGTTACGCTGCTTCGGCGCATACACACCCAGGCCCAGCAACGGCATCGTAACGCCGTTATTTAAGGTAACGGAAGGAATGGTCATGGTAGGGGAGGTGGATAAATAATGAATAATGTACGATGTACAATGCACAATGAGGCCGGGCGGCGGACTGCTAACGTAAACTCATTGTGCATCGTACATTATTCATTTAAATTCATTTAAAAGGCATCGTTTAGGGCGAAGATGGGGGCGTTGGTTTTCCACTTGCCGCGGGTGAAATCGGGGACCTCGACGAGCTGCCCGCCTTTGGCGATGCTCTTTTCCGATAAGGGGCTGATGGCGCTCCAGACGGCCGCGTCGTAGACGTCGATGGGGGGCTGGGTTTTGTATTTCACCGCTTCGATAAACGCCCGCATCACGAAGAAGTCGATCCCGCCGTGGCCCGCTTTGTCGGCATTGGCGGCGTGTTTCTTCCAGAGCGGATGATCAAATTCGGCTTCGTAGGCCGCAAACGGTTCCCAGCTATGGGCTTTGGGCTTGTCGCCTTTGGCCGTGCGGTTCTGAAAAAACACACTGTCGTTATCGTCCATCCAGATGCCTTCGGTGCCCTGCGCCCGGAAACCCAGCGAGTAGGGGCGGGGCGAATTGGTGTCGTGGATAATCACGATGGTTTCGCCGTTGGCGCACTGGAGCATGGTCGTGACCACATCGCCCAGCTTGAAGTTGACGTTGGCATTCGGGTGATTGGCCCCGCCATTGTCGACGACGTATTTGTGCAGGCCCCGGCTCTTGGTAGCGGTGCTGCTCAGGGCCGTGAAGCGGTTGCCCCGGTTGATGTTGAGCCAGTGCGCCACCGGCCCCAGCCCGTGGGTGGGGTAGATATCGCCGTTGCGGTCGACGGAGTGCTGCGTGCGCCAGCGGGCCTCCGCGTAGCCCTTCGCGCCAAACTCGACACCCCCGCCGGCATAGTGTTTGCCGTCGTTGAACTTCACCGCCCGCAGGTCGTGCTGGTAGCCGCAGTGGGCATACGTCATTTCGCCAAACAGCCCCTGTCGGATCATGTTCAGCACCATTAGCACATCGCGCCGATAGCAGACATTCTCCAGAATCATGCAGGGCGACCCCGTTTTCTCAAACGTATTCACCAAATCCCACGACTCGTTGAGCGTGACCGTCGCCGAGACTTCCACGCCAGCGTATTTGCCGGCTTTCATGGTTTCGACGGCCATTGGCGTGTGCCACTCCCAGGGCGTAGCGATCACCACCCCATCGATATCGTCGCGTTTGAGCAGCTCTTTGAAGGCTTCATCCCGGCGAGCGCCCCCACCGTTGCCGTACACGACCGGGCGGGGTTTGCCGAGCTTATCGAACAGGGCAAGGGTTTGCTGTATGGCCTCGTCGCTGGTATCGCAGATGGCGGGAATCTGCACGTCGGGGCGGTAGAGCGCCTGCTGGATGTGGTCGCGGCCGCGGAAGCCCGTACCGATGAAACCGAGCCGAACGGGCTTGTCGTCGGCCATAAGTGAACCGGGCCTTGCGTTAGTCAGCAGGCTGGGTACCCCGCCAAAACCAGACAGGCTACTGGGGACGAGGGCGGCCGCAAAAGCGGCATCACGCAGGAAAACACGGCGCGTAGAACGGTTCGGCATGGGGAGGGTAGTGAGTCGTTACCTAGAGGTAAACATACGACGAAGCGCCGAGGTTTTAATGAACGATTTGAGCGGAGGGTCCGTTACGTTACTGCCCAGATAGAACCCGTATTTTGTTTAATCTTTGTGAGTAAAAGTTGAACAAGATCAGCGCGCGGCGGGTTATCTATCTGACCATTGCACGCCTGTGAGCGACGAATTTTGGCCGGTGACGATCAGTACGAAGTGACCCCGCTCTAAGGTCTGCCTGTGTTGAAGACATACTTTCTTACGACAGGTTGAACCGATTTTGATTAGAAACCTACCATGATGGATCCCAACGGAGCCGAGGCTCCACGGGTAGCTGTGTTCCGGAAGGAGCATTTCAACGCCGCCCATCGCCTGAACAATCCAAATTGGTCAGACGAGAAAAATACCCGTGTCTACGGCAAGTGCAACAACCCCAATTACCACGGCCATAACTACGAACTGACCGTGCAGGTGGTTGGCCCGATTGACCCGGAAACGGGCTATGTGATCGACATGAAAGTGCTGGGTGACCTGATAAAGACGCAGGTAACCGACCGCTTCGATCACAAAAACCTGAACCTCGACACCGACGAGTTTCGCGACCTTAATCCGTCGGCCGAAAACATCGCCATTGTCATTTACACGATTCTAAGAAAACACATTGAGCCGTCGCTCGATCTGAAAATTCGTCTGCATGAAACCGAACGGAACTTCGTTGAATACCCCGTCTAATGGTGCCGCTTCCAACGGCATCCACCTTAACGGCCACAAAAACGGCCATGCTACCCACGGTTTGTCGGACGAACTGGTTGACGAAATGGGGGATAATCACGCCCTGGCCAATCTGGAAACGCCTTTACGCCCAGACGCTTTCGATCTGGACGACGACCTGAAAATCGATCTGATTGAAGCCCATTTTCGCGAAATCATGACCATTCTGGGCCTCGACCTGACGGACGACAGCCTGAAAGGAACGCCGCGCCGGGTGGCTAAAATGTACGTCAACGAGACGTTCAAGGGCCTCAACCCCGCCAACAAACCCAGCACGACGCTCTTCGACAATAAGTACCAGTATAACCAGATGCTGGTGGAGCGCGACATTACGGTGCAGTCGTATTGCGAGCACCATTTCGTGCCCATTATTGGAAAAGCACACGTGGCGTATATCAGTAGCGGTAAGGTAATCGGCCTGTCGAAACTGAACCGGATTGTGCAGTATTACGCCAAACGCCCGCAGGTGCAGGAACGCCTGACAATGCAGATTGCCGACGAACTGAAGCGGGCGCTGCAAACCGACGACGTGGCCGTCATTATCGACGCGGCCCACCTGTGTGTATCGACCCGCGGGGTCAATGACACGGCTTCGTCGACGCTGACGGCTGCCTACAGTGGCAAGTTCGAGGACGAAGCCACGAAACAGGAGTTTTTGAAATACGTAGGCATGGCCAAGCCAACAATGTAAGGGCGTTTAGGGTTTGAGGGATAAGGTGTAAGGCCGCTCCGCAGGTCGGAAGTACCACGGTAAGCCTTACCAATCAAACCTCACACGCACTTTATGCAAGGCAAACATATTCTCATCATTGGAGCCAGTTCGGGCATTGGGCACGCACTGGCTCTTTTGTTGCAACAGCAGGGCGCGACCCTTTACACGGCGGGTCGGCGGCAACCCGAAGGCATCACGTCCACGCACATGACGTGGGATGTAACGACGCAACCCGCCGCTGAGGCGCTAACCCAACTGCCCGAAGTCCTGCACGGGCTGGTGTATGCACCGGGTACCATTAACCTGAAACCATTTCAGCGCCTCCAACCTGCCGATTACCAGCACGATCTGCAGGTAAACGTGCTGGGAGCTGTCTCGGCCATCCACGCTACGCTGGGCAGTCTGAAAAAATCGAAATCGGCAAGTATTGTGCTGTTTAGTACGGTAGCCGCCAAGCTGGGCATGGGCCTGCACTCGTCGGTATCGGTGGCCAAGTCGGCCGTTGAAGGGCTGACAAAGTCGCTGGCGGCTGAGTTTGCGCCCTCCAACGTGCGGGTCAATGCACTGGCCCCATCGCTGACCGACACGCCACTGGCCGAAACGCAGGGCCTGCTGGGTACGTCGGAAAAGCGCGAGGCGGCCAATAAACGCCACCCGCTCAACCGCGTGGGTACTCCCGAGGACATTGCCCAACTGGCGGCGTATCTGCTCGGCGATCAGGCCAGTTGGATCACGGGCCAGATCATCGGTGTCGATGGGGGCATGGGGAGTCTGAAATAATGCATTGCCTACAGGGCAGTACAGAAAAGCGGGCTCGGCAGGTTTTCCTGTCGAGCCCGCTTTTTAATGTACGTGGTGTCAGAGATCCGGTCTGACACCACGTGAATAGAAGCTGTCGTTAACTACCGTTCAGCTGGGCTTATTGCCGAATCAGCTTCACCGTTTTAGCCTGCGAGGGCGTACTCACGTGTAGCAGCAACAGGCCAGCAGGCTGGTTACCCAGCTTCAGTGTTTGGCGTTCGGTTGCCGTGGCTTTCTCCACCTGATGCTCTGTGATGGTCCGGCCGTTTACGTCGGTCAGCACGAAACGGAGGGGTTGCCCTTGTGCGCCCAGTACGTCGACTTGCACATCGTTAGTCAGCACGGGGTTACCCAACACCGATACCTGTAGGTCGGTGCCCGGCTCGTCGGCCCCGATGCGTCCGTTGGCGGTACCCGGCTCCTGCCCGTATACCAGCGACCCGTTCAGGTAGGCCGTGATCTTGGGGTTGGCTACAGCCGAACCCGCCGGGAGGTACGAGTAGTCGTTGGCTTCGTTGAAATTCGACCAGTCGTTCTTGTTGATGCGCTGCTGAATCTCGCCCGTTGAACTCAGTGGATACAACGTACCCAGCGTGGGCGAGAAGCTCAGCTCCAGGTACGTATCGGCACCCGTGCGATTCACTTTTACAAACCGGCCCGTCACCTTGCTGTTGCCCAGTTCGGCGTAATCGACCGTGTAGACCAGCGGCTGGTTGCCTTCCGCCGTAAACCAGTAACGCACCGTCAACTGGCTGTAGTCGACCGGCAGGTTGCCCTCGTTGGCTACGTTCAGATACGGTTTGATCTGGTTGCCCGTGGTGTTGCGGTTCTTGTTTTCGGCGTACACCGTCAACGTCCGCGTGGGCGTCACCAGCGCCGGTTCAACCCCGCTTACCAGCACGCCATTCCGATACACCGTGATCTTGGGATTGATGGCGTAGTTGGTGTTGCTGCTATACGAGTGGTCGTCGGCTTCGTTAAAATCCGTCCAGTTTTGCTTGGCCACCCGGCTCTGAATTTCGCCAGACGTGCCGTTCGGCGCGAGGCTACCAGCCGAGGCATCGAAGCTGTATTCTACGTACCCGAGTGCACCCTGGCGAGGCTGCGGCAGCGCTACGTATTTCAGCTTCACCTTGTTGGTGCCCAGTTGCGCCCAGTCGATGTACAGGTTGGTCATGGGCGCGAAATCCTCCACGGTCAGCCAGTAACGCACCGTCAGCTCACCATACGGAATCGCGGCCGTACCCCCATTGTTCAGCTTCAGATACGGCCGGATGGTGTTGACCTTCTTGGTATTGTTGTTGCCATTTTTGTGCAATATCGTCAGGGTCAGGCCCTGCACCGTAACGGTTGCCGAAACAGGCGCACTTACGCAGCCCGCCGCCGACTGGCATACGGCCGTGTACACGAACGTACCCGGTACGTTGGTCGAAACCAGAATGGTGTTGGATGTACCTGCGCTGTTGTTCGGACCCGTCCAGCTCAACGTACCTGAGCAGCCACCGCCCACGAGCGTTACGTCGCCCGAGGCCTGCGCGACCGTCACCGCCGACTGACCGCCCTGCGTGAGCAGCGTTGGCGTGGCGGGTGTGGGAAGTTCCGTTACGGTAGCCGTTGCGGTAGCCGTGCACTGGTTGGCGTCCGTTACCCGTACCGTGTACGTACCGGCACCCACGGCGATCGCTGCCGTCGTCGCGTTTGTCGACCAGGCATAAGCTGTGCCGCCCTGCGCCGTCAGCGTTGTGGTTTGCCCCGTACAAACCGTCAACGTACCTGCGACAGAGGCCGTTGCCCGGTTAACCGTTACCGTTGCCGTGCCCGTCAGGTTGGTCGACGCCAGCCCGTTGGCGTCCGTTGCCGATACCAGGCTGTAGGTCGTCGTCTGGCTGGGAGCCACCACGATGGGGCTGCCCGTGGTGTAGCCGGTGAGTGTGCTGCTCGACTGCCCGTCGGTATACACAACCGTGTAGGGGCCCGTGCCGCCGCTAGTGGCAATGCTCAGCGTAGTCGTCGTTCCGGCGCAAATGGCCGCGCTGCCCGTCAGGGTAGCAACTACCGGCTCGATGACCGTCACGCTCACCGTCGTTGAGGTAACCTGCTTAGTCGGAGCCGTGGCGTCACCCGCCGTAATCGTGAACGTTTGAACCCCCGCTGGCAGGCTCGATACCGTAGCGGTATTGCCGCTTGGCGTGATTGTGCCCGGCCCGCTGAACGTGTAGCTGTAAGGCGTAGTACCGCCCGACACCGTGGCCGACAGGGTGGTGGTGCCCGTTGTCAGCAGTTGGGTTGGCGTGGCTGTGGCCGACAGTACGAGCGGGGTTACCGGTGGTGCGAAGGTGAAGCGGGCTACGCTCGGGTCGTGGTCGCTGTCCGGGTCGGTAAATTCGGCGTTGATGTGCACCACGTCATACTGGTCCAGCTTGCCGAGCAGGCTGTTGCTGACCAGAATGTGGTCGATCGTCTGCGAGTTGCCTTCGAAGTTATACGTGTACCGCTCGTTGGCCGGCAGGGTTTCGATCAGGGCGTTCAGCGGCGCTCCTTTCAGGATGTTGACCGGGGCCGAAAACTCAAAATCATTGAGGTCACCCAGCGCAATGACGTTGGCGTTGGGGTCGACGGCCAGGATGCTCTGCACGAAATTCCGCACCACCGTGGCCTGCTCGCGGCGCTGTGCCTCGCTAAAGAGCGTGGCGGGCTGATTCACACCGAACAGAATGTCATCGGGGATTTTCGAGCTGAAGTGGTTACCGATGATGAAGACCGGCTGTCCGTTGAACAGAAATTCACCCGCCAGCGGTTTGCGGCTGTTGCTTGCCGGGCCCGACCCGTCGTTGTTGGCAAAGGCCGGGTTGGTCGGGTCGACGCGGCCGGGGTTAAACGACAACTGTGGCACCCCGTTGACGTTGTTGACGGTCGTAGCGGCGGTTGAGGTGCCACCCGGCCGGTCGACGAACGACACCCGGTTGGGGTTGAACAGGAAGCCCACCCGAATGTTGCCCCCCGCCTGACCACCATCCTGGTCATCGACCGGGTTGATCTGACGATACTGGTACGTGGGCCCACCGGCTGCCGTGATCGCGTTGATGAGCAGGCCGAACGTGACGTTAGCGTCGACAACGGCGTCGTTGGTCGCGCCGTTATTGTCCTGAATTTCTTCCAGCAGCAGAATATCGGGGGCCTTCAGGTTCTCCACGATCCGGCTCGCGAGGTTGTTGAACTTGCTGCTGGGATCGCCCGGCGCCAGGTTCTCCACGTTGAACGTCGAAACGGTCAGTTTGTTGGCCGTGGGGGCCAGCGTCGTGCTTTCTTTGGTTAGTCCGTTTGAAATAACCGTGGGGGCTGAGGTAACCAGTACTTCGTAGTTATCGGCTACCCAGTTCACAATTCCGACTACGGTGCTCAGCTGAGCGCCCACGTTGACGGTTGGTGTGAGGTAGCCACCGCTGGGCGGGTTCAGCATCGTATCGTCGAGTTGAATGCGTTCCGGGTTGAAGTCGTTGGCGCTGACGATGACGCCGCCGCGCGACGATTTAATGGTGGCGTTCGCGCCGTTGTCGGCCACGACCCAGATTTCACCGGCCCCGGCCCCAGACCGCACCGTTGGGCTCACCGCCAGCGGGTTGTTGATCTGCACCAGCATTCCTTCCACGCTTTCGTAAAAGTCGATGCCATCCGTCGCCGGGTCAAACGCCAGTCCACCCGTTTCGACGTTGCCCGTCTGATCTTCTATAATCGTGTTCGGGATGGTGCGGCCCCCGTTGCCCAGTACGGTAGGCGCCGGCAGCGCGTTGCCCGTCGACACCGTCACGAGGGTGGGCGTCTGAATCTGCGTGATGGTCAGGTTGTTGGAACCCGCGCTACCCCCCGACCGGAATTCGGCCACGGTGCCACTTACCAGCAGCGACGTACCCACGGCTACGGTCGGGGCAGTGCTGGTAAAGACAAAAATGCCCTCCGAGGTACGTTCGTCCGCGTCGGGATTGGGATCTTGCAGGTAAAACCCGTTCGACCGCAGGCCCGTCACGATGCCGGGTACGTTGTTGACCACCTGACCCAGCAGGGGCGAGATGTGGGCCGCGCCCTGAATATCGTGAATCCGCTGGCTGGGCGTAATCTCATCATCGGCGATGAGGGCCGTGGCCGACGCCGAACTGATGGTATAGGCGGCGTTGGTCGCGATGGTCAGGATGATGGTTTCGTTGGCATCGATCACCGCGTCGTCTACGGGCGTCAGCGTGAGCACGATCGACGACTGCCCTGCAGGGATCGTCGCTACGCCGCTGAGCGCGGGCGTGTAGTCGGTGCCGTTGGTGGCCGTACCGCCTACGGTGTAGTTGACCGTCAGGGCCGCGTCCGTGCTACCGGTGCGCGCGAGGGTGAAGGTGATGGGGTCTGTTCCGGCCTCAGCACCATTGGCATCGGTGGCCGTTATGCTGACAGACGGCAACGTAGGCGTAGTGCCGCCGCAATCCGTGGTGTGCGAACCCAGCCCGTCGAACGTATCAATGGCGAAGCCCTCCCATTGCTGACTCGGATCGAAAGCATCGCTGATGTTGACGTCGCCGCTACAAAACGCCGCTTTCCGGCGGATGGTGTTATCGGCCGTCGAAGTCAGGCCGGTGCCCCATTCGGTGCCGGGATCAAAACCCACCTGCCCGATAGCATCGACAATGGTTCCCGACGTACCGCCTTTCCGCAGCACGATGGCATCGTCGCCGTTGTAGAAGGAGGCTCCGCTTGTCTGGTTGGCTTTGGCCAGAATGGTCGCGTTGGCCGCCGATGCTGCCAGTACGAAGGTGCTACCCGGGGCAATGGTGCCCGTGAGTGAAACGTTGGTGCTGGCCGTGACACCGCCGTTGAAGTACATCTGCACGACGTATTGCCCGGCCGCCAAATCGATGGGGGCACCCGTACCGTTGTAAAGTTCAAGCGCTTTGTTGTTGCTGCTTCCTTCGATGTATTCGGAGAAAAACAGATCTGTGGGGGCTTGTGCCCAAACGGCCGACGGGAGCGCACAGAGCATGAGCATCCCTAGCCAGGCAAAAAAAGCTCGCTGTAGATATGAAGTCATGAAAAATTGGGAATTGGTTTTAACCCCCAAAACTATCATATCTATCACGCATGTGGTGTTAGCTGATTATTATTAAATAAAATCCGTCACAAGAAAGAATTGGCTATCTCGAGGATGGAACTTGCATGTATACAGTTCAAATTAGTTAGTCGATACTAACTAATAAGTGTGCTAGTCGGTAGGCTGTTACCTGAAAATGTCAAGTAAGTACTATGCTTGAATTGGTTGCTTACATGTGTCCTATAGCTAAGTCGCTTTTGTCGAGCCGTTTGCCTGCTATACACATCAGTCATTAGAACGGAATCGCTGGAATAACAACGTACCCAGCACCAATACAACCACGCCCAGAAAGATATATTGGACGTATTGTCCCAGCTCCGGAAACCGCTGCCCCAGCACGTACCCAGCCAGTACCAGCGCTGATACGTAGGCGAGGCAACTGATCGACGTCAGCACTAAAAAGCGGGGGAGGGGCAAGCCGCTACTGGCCGCCAGCAAGGGGTTAAACGTGCGGATAATGGGCAGGAAACGGCCAATCAGCAGAGCGCGCCGGGGGTGTTTGCTATAGAAGGCGTCTGACTGTTCCAGGTAGCGCCGTTTGAAGAAAAAGGTGTCGGGCAGTTGGTGCAGCCGGTTCCCCAGCCGACGGCCAATCAGGTAGCCGGTGAGGTCGCCGGCAATGGCCGCGCCGGTAAGCAGGGCAATCAACCCCACTACCGATACATGCAGCGTCTGAATGCCCGTAAGCAAGCCCGCCGTAAACAGCAGCGTTTCGCCACCGGGCACGACCAGCCCCAACAGAAAACCCGTTTCGATAAACACCAGCGCGGCAATGAGCGTGGTGCCGCCCCACTCAATCCAGTTGGTGTTGAGCAGCAGCGGATAGCTAAGCAAAACGTCCATGCGGTTGTCGGGTAGCACAGACTACCCGACCTGATAACCCGGCCCAGCCGCCGTAGTTTTACCGACAGACCGGGTGACCCCGTCAACTAGGAAGCAAACTGCTTCGTAAGGTCCACGTTGCCACCCGTCAGAATGATGCCAACCGTCTGATCGGCGAAGTCGGCTTTGTAACGCAGCACCACGGCCAGCGGCACGGCGCAGGATGGCTCGATGATGAGTTTCATCCGCTCCCAGACCAGCCGTTGCGCCGCCCGGATTTCGTCGTCGTTAACCAGCCGGATGTCGCTCACATACTGGCGGATAATGGCCAGCGTCCGTTCGCTAAGGTTCGTCATCAGCCCATCGGCGATGGTATCGATGTAGGGTGCTTTTTCTACCCGCCCGCTCCTGAACGACAGTACGGCGTCGGCGGCCCCTTCGGGTTCACAGCCCACCACGCGCGTATTGGGGGCCAGATAGTGTACAGCGAGGGCTGTGCCACTGAGCAGCCCGCCGCCGCCCACGGGGGCCAGCACGGCATCGAAAGGTAGCCCGGTCGGGTTGTCGGCGAGGAGTTCGATGGTGGCCGTGCTTTGGCCGGCAATCACACGGTCGTCGTCGAACGGATGAATCAGTGCCGCCCGGGTCCGCAGCATCACATCCCGAACGCCCTCTTCCCGCGCCTGCAAGGTGGGTTCGCACTCGATCACGGTGGCGCCGTAGCCACGCACAGCGTTTTTTTTCACCTGCGGGGCCGTGCGGGGCATCACAATGTAGGCGGGTATCTGCAACTGCCGGGCGGCATAAGCCAGCGCCTGCGCGTGGTTGCCCGATGAGTGGGTGGTGACGCCATAAGCGCGCTCGGCTTCGGTGAGTTGCAGGGCGGCATTCATCCCCCCGCGTGCCTTGAAGGCCCCGATCTTCTGGAAATTTTCGCACTTGAAAACCAGCCGTGCCCCAGCCATCTGGTCGATAGTCTGGCAGGTCAGAGCGGGGGTGCGGTGGATGTACGGGCGAATGCGATCGTGAGCGTCGCGCAGCGTTTGCAGGGTCAACATGGGGTCATTTGGTTGCGATTGCGCCCCAAATCTAACAAATTGCCACCCCGTGGGTAGTGTAGAATAAATAATGCACGAAGGGGAATGAACAATGAGTGATGTAAAATGTACAATGAGGCTACGCCATCGCAAACCATTGTACATCGTTCATTTTACATTATACATTAGTCACGCTCTCCCCCGGTAGAATTCTTTCTCGTACAACAGAATGACAACCTCTTCGACTACACAGCGTCCGCCTGCGACGATTGTCTTTATTTTCGGTGGTAGCGGCGATCTGAATTACCGCAAACTGACCCCGGCGCTCTATAACCTCTTTCTGGACAACTACTTACCGGAGCAGTTCGAGGTGGTCGGCATCGGACGTACCCAATACACCGATGACTCGTTCCGGGAGCGGCTGCTGGAAGGGATTCAGGAGTTTTCGCGCCGGAAAAATGGCCCGGAAGACAGTTGGAAAACCTTTTCGCCGCACATCCGCTACCTGAAGCTGGACGGCGGCGATGCCAGCGCATACCACCTCATCGGCGATCTGGTGAGCGAGCGCGAAGCCGAGTGGAACACCCACGCTAACATTATTTTCTACATGTCGGTCGCGCCGCAACTTGTGCCCGACATTGCCAATAACCTGAGCCAGCTGTCGTTCTGCGGGGATAAATCGCGGGTGCGCATTGTAGTTGAAAAGCCGTTTGGGCATGACCTGCAAAGCGCCCGTGAGCTGAACGCGCTGCTGCTGACTCACTTTGCCGAAGAGCAGATTTACCGCATCGACCACTACCTGGGCAAAGAAACGGTGCAGAACCTGCTGGCGCTGCGGTTTGCCAACACGCTGTTTGAGCCGATCTGGAACCACAATTACGTCGAATACGTGCAACTGACCGCCGCCGAAACGGTTGGCCTGGAAGGGCGCGGCGGCTACTACGAAGGTTCGGGGGCGCTGCGCGACATGATCCAGAATCACCTACTGCAACTGCTCTGCATGGTGGCGATGGAACCACCCACCTCGTTTGAGGCCGATGAAATCCGCAACAAGAAAGTCGACGTGCTCCGGGCTATGCGTCGCGTGGCCCCCGATCAGGTCGATCAGGTGGCGGTGCGGGCACAGTACGGAGCCGGTAAAAAAGGCGACAAAGAAAGCCCGGCCTACCGCGAGGAAGAAGGTGTGAACCCCGAATCGATGACCGAAACCTTTGCCGCCGTGACGTTCTTCTGCGACAACTGGCGGTGGGAGGGAACCCCCTTCTACGTCAGAACGGGTAAGCACCTGGCTGAAAAATCGTCGGTCATCACGGTACAGTTCCGGCCCGCGCCGCACTATGCGTTTCCCAACGAAGCTACCAAAACGTGGCAGCACAATTGCCTGATCATCAGCATTCAGCCCGACATGAACATCCGGCTGCGCTTCCAGGCCAAACGCCCCGGTCAGCAACTGGCCCTCGACCCGGTCGAGATGGAGTTCAACTACAACACGGCTTTTACCGAACAGCAGCCCGAAGCCTACGAAACGCTGCTGCTCGACGTGATGGCGGGCGATGCGACTCTGTTCATGCGGGCCGATCAGGTCGACGAGGCGTGGCAGATTGTGATGCCGATTCTCGACCATTGGGCGTCGCAAACCGACCCGGCGTCGATGCCGACCTACGCGCCGGGCTCGTGGGGGCCCGCCGAAGCCGACAAACTCATCGCCCAGCAGGGGTTTAGCTGGAATAATGAATAAATGAAGTCTGGACAGTCGGTTTAGAAGAGAAGTCCGTAGTCTGGAAAGTCAATTAGTTGGGGCAGTTTAATACAGCTACACACGTTCCAGACTTCTTTTCTAAACCGACTGTCCAGACGCTGAGCACCGTTTTATGACTATCAACCTCGTTAACGACCCGACCGAACTGGCGCAACGGGCGGCTGAATGGATAACCGAGCGCATCGAACAGACGCTGGCCACGCGCCCGCGTTTTACCATCGCGCTATCGGGTGGCAGCACGCCCAAGGCGTTGCACCTGCTGCTGGCACAACCACCCCTGCGCGACCGCATCGACTGGGCGCGGGTGCACGTCTTCTGGGGCGACGAACGCTACGTACCCCTGACCGACGAGCGCAATAATGCCCGCATGGCCTACGATACGCTGCTCGACAAGGTGCCCATCCCCGCCGACAACATCCACGTGATGCGGACCGATCTGCAACCCGACGCGTCGATGGAAGAATACGCCCAGATTCTGCATCGCTACTTCGATGGTCATGAGCAGACGTTCGATCTGGTGCTGTTGGGCATGGGCGACGACGGCCACACGCTGTCGCTGTTTCCGGGCACGGAGGTGGTGAGCGAAGACGTTGCCTGGACGAAAGCCTTTTTCCTGCAACAACAGGATATGTTCCGCCTCACGCTGACAGCCCCGGTGGTCAATCAGGCGGCGACGGTGGCGTTTCTGGTGGCGGGCGACAACAAAGCCGATGCCCTGCATGGCGTACTGAAGGGCGACTATCAGCCGTACAAATATCCATCGCAGCGTATCAAACCCATCACCGGTGAGCTGATCTGGTTTATCGACGAAGCGGCCGCCAAACGGCTGTAGAGCTGAAATGAGCGCCGGGCTAGCCCGGCGCCCGTTTTTGTAAGGGCAATTACTTAAAAAAGATTAAACCTAAACTACCCGGCGCACTCTAACGTTCTGGATGCACAATCAGCATTCGGTTCATCTTGAGAAAAACTATGCGCCTTTTTGGGGTATTGGGTATGGGGCTACTGCTGGCCTTTGGTGCCACAGCCCAAACGGTAGAGTACTCGACGCCGAAGCCCCGCGTCGATGACGTAAATGACCTCGACGTGGTCATCAGCCGGGTTGATTTGACGGCACAATACACCATCATTTACATGCGGTTCCGTGATGGTTCCGATGAGAAACCGTCACGCTCGCCCCTGAAGATTCCGGGCATTCCGTATCCCATTCCTGACCGTGTTGGTTCGGGTGATGGGGGGCACACCATTACGTTTGTGCCCACAGCGCGGCTGTATGCTAACGGTGGTGCCCGGACGTTTAAATTTATTCGCGCCGAAAATATCCCGACCGATAAGCGGCGCGACGTGCGCCCGGGTGAGACGGTTGACTTTGTGGCCTATTTCGAACGGCTCGATCCGGGCATTGAAACGTTTGACCTCTTTGAGTGCTCAGATCGAAACCGACCCGGTGAAATCTGCTTTAACTTCTGGGGGGTGCACATCACCAACCCGTCCAAACGTACCCAGCCGCCGCGACCACGTACCCAGCCCCCGGCACAAACACCCGCGCCAACAAGACCGCGCCCTGCACCCCCAGCTCCCGAACCGGCTCAGACCCCGCTGCCGCCCAACCCGACGCTGGCGGTTAAAGGCACGGTGCGCGACGCCAAGACGGGTAAACCCGTAGCGGCCATGCTGACGTACCGGATGCTGTCAGGTGCTGAATCGAACGGGGATGAACCCGCCGACTCGACGCGCGCCAAAGCCGCCGACGGTACGTATCGTTTTCCCGGCGATCCGCTGACGGTTTGGGAGGTAAGCGCCACCGCCAAAGGCTACTTCGGGAAGCGCGACACCGTCGCCATCGCCCGCACCGAGAAAACGGCCAACTTCGATCTGGTGCCCATCGCCGTTGGCACGAAGGTGACGCTGAAAAACATCTATTTCGCCCAGTCGAAATACGAGCTACAGGCCGAATCGTTTCCCGAACTCGACAAGCTGGTGGAGGTGATGAAACTGAACCCGGCCATGCAGATCAAGCTGGAAGGACATACCGATATCATCGGTGATTTCGATGCTAACCTCGAACTGTCGCGCAACCGGGTTTTTGCCGTGAAGCGCTACCTGATGAGCAAAGGCATTGCCGAAGCCCGCGTGGAAGCCGTCGGCTACGGCCACTCGCGCCCCATCAACAGCACCCGTGGCACCCCCCACCCGGAGAACCGGCGCGTGGAGATGGTGATAACAAAAGCGTAGGTTCAAGGTTCAATGTCCAACGTTCAATGTGTTAATGCGTAGCCTGCTTGGACGGCAAAGCGCCATTGGACGTTGGACATTGAACCTTGAACACACAAATGTTTCCCCTCGACACGGTACTGGATCTGATTGAACCGGCGATTGCGCCGTACCCCAAAGCGGCGATGTTCGAGCTGGCCGAACGGGGCTACAACAGCCTGTTTGAGCAACTGATTTCCTGCATTATCTCGATTCGGACGCTCGACGAGACGACCATTCCCGTGTCGCTGCGTTTATTTGAGATCGCCCGGACACCCGCCGACATCGCCGCCCTCTCGCCCGACGAACTGACGCCCCTGCTCTATGGCAGCAGCTACCCCGACCAGAAAGCCAACACCATGATCGGGATTGCCCAGCGGGTGATGACGGAGTTTTCAGGTACGTTGCCGCCCGACTTCGACGTGCTGACCTCGTTCAAAGGCGTGGGGCCGAAGTGCGCTAATCTGGCGTTGGGCGTGGCGGCGGGGCAGGCGGCCATCAGCGTGGATATTCACGTGCACCGGGTCACCAATCGGTGGGGGTTCGTTCAGACCAAAACACCCGAGCAAACACTGGCGGTGTTGGAAAAGCAGGTACCCGTAGCGCAATGGATCAACATCAACCGGCTGCTGATGCCCTTCGGTAAACACATTTGCACCGGTACGCTGCCGCACTGCTCCACCTGCCCCGTGCTGGCCCATTGCGCGCAGGTCGGCGTAACCAAACACCGGTAATTCGGGCAACACAAGACCCAAAACGCCAAACCTCAAACGACTTCATGAGCAAGCAGCCGCTGGTCTGGATTGAGTCAGCCAATAAAACGGTGCCGCTGTCGAAACAGCAAAAACGGCTCAACCAACTGACGAGCCGGATTACGGAGCAGGAGGAGCAACTGGCTGAACTGCGGGCGGCGACCGAGCAGGTGAGGCAACGGATTCAGGGCGAACTGGTGCCTTTGCAGCGAAAGCAGCAACAGGCGCGCGCCGATCTGGTGCGGCTGCTCGATCAACTACACGAACGATACGCGTGGAGCAACGCCGAAAGCCGCAAACTGCGCCACCTGATCACCAGCCTCGCCTACGACCTGATTCAGCAGGGCTATGGGGAGCTAAAGCCGATCTATGACCGCTACGACGAAGCCGGTTTCGAAGCGGTGTTGGCTGAAACCGACGCCGTCAGCATGGCGCAGATCCGTCACATTGCCGAAGCCCGATATGGGTTGCTGATCGACCCGGCGCAGTCGTTTGCGACGCCCGACGAGCTGCTGGCGCATGTGCAGGGCCTGCTTCGCGAACGGGCGCTGGCCGAACAGCAGCGGCAGCAGGAAGCCGCCGACCGCCGGGCGCAGGAGCCCAAAACGGAAAAGCAACAGGCTCGCGAGGCCCGGGCGATTAAGGTGACGAAAGCCGTACGGGCGCTTTACCTCGATCTGGTGAAGGCTTTCCACCCCGACCGGGAGTTGGAACCCGCCGAAAAAGAACGCAAAACGGCGATTATGCAACGCGTGACGGAGGCCTACGAGAAAAGCGACCTGATGGGCCTATTCCGGTTGCAACTGGAATTTGACCGCATTGACCAGAAACAACTCGCCGCGCTGGCCGATAGTCAGTTGCAGCATTACAACAAAATCCTGACGCAGCAGGTCGAGGAACTGGACGGACAACTGGCCACCCTGACCAACGAGCTCAAGGCGATGCTTGGTAGCTCGGCACCGGGGCCGATCGCGGTGCGCAGTCTGGACTATGTGATCAGCGGCGAAATCAAGGCGGCAAAGGCGGATACCAAGTCACTCAGAGCGCTTGTGAAGGCGCTGGCCGATCCCGCCCAACTGAAAGTCTGGCTGTCGGCCTACCCGAATCCGTAGGCCGGTCATTTTGAGTTGGCGGCAGGATTCCGTTAGTTCACGGTTCAATGCACAGGCCATTCTTCATGACCAAACTGTTTTCCAACCTTACGTTCTGGGTGCTGACGGCCATCACCCTCGGCATTTTACTGGGCCACTTCCGGCCCGATCTGGCCCTGCTACCCGTACTCGACAAACCGCTCAAAGCTCGCTTTCTCGGGCAGGAACTGAGTGTTGGCGTTACCATCAGCGAGTTTCTGAGCGGTATTTTCATCAGTACGGTCAAGCTGTTCATCAACCCCATCATCTTCCTGACCATCACGCTCGGCATCGTCAGCATGGGTGATCTGAAAAAAGTGGGCACGGTGGGGGCGAAGGCGTTGCTTTACTTTGAAGTCGTCACGACGATGGCACTGCTGATTGGCGTGCTGGTGGCCAATATTATCCGGCCGGGTGAGGGCGTTGTGACATCGGCCTTGAAAGGGGGCGATATTTCCAAATACACTAAAACCGCGACGGCGTTTAGCTGGTGGCAATTTTTTCTCGACAACGTGACGTTGCAGGTGCTGCTGGGGGCAATCCTGGCGGGTATTCTGCTGAGTCAGTATGCCGGGCGTGACCGGATCGTCGCGGGGCTGAATCAGGCGTCTAAAATTATCTTCAAGGGGCTGCACCTGGTGATGCGGCTGGCGCCCATCGGGGCGTTTGGCGGGATGGCCTACACCATCGGCAAATACGGGCTGGGTACGTTGCTGCCCTTGGCGAAACTCATGGCAACGGTATACACCACGATGGCGGTCTTCATCTTTGTGGTACTGGGTGGCATTCTGTACACGTGCCGGGTGCCGCTGCTGGGCTACCTGCGCTACATCCGCGAAGAGCTGCTGATCGTGCTGGGTACGTCGTCGTCGGAGGCGGGCTTGCCCTCGCTCATGGAAAAGCTCGAACGGATGGGCTGCGCCAAATCGGTGGTGGGGCTGGTGGTGCCCGCGGGCTACTCGTTCAACCTCGATGGCACCACAATCTACCTGTCGATGGCCACGATCTTTTTGGCGCAGGTCTTCAATGTCCACCTCGACTGGAGCCAGCTACTCACCATTGTGGGGATTCTGATGGTCACCTCCAAAGGCGCGGCGGGCGTAACGGGCAGCGGCTTCGTGGTGCTGGCGAGCACGCTCACGGCCATCAACGTGATTCCGGTGGAAGGGCTGGCCCTGCTGCTGGGCGTCGACCGGTTTATGTCGGAAGCGCGCAGTATCACCAACTTTATCGGCAACGGCGTCGCCACGATCTGGCTAGCCAACAACGAAAAAGCCTTTGACCGCACGGCCATGCAGCGGGCGTTCGGCGAAAAGGAAAATGCGCTAACCACCGGGACAGAGCCAACGTAGCGTTAACTTTGAGGCGCTACTATTTTTTAAACGCAAAGACGCAACGCAAATCGCGAAGAACGCAAAGCGTCTGATAGCCTGTTGAACGCTTCTCTAATCATGGTTAGCTAATCGTTGCTTTGCGCCCTTCGCGATTCGCGTTGCGTCTTTGCGTTTAATTTACGTATGAACACTCCATCTAATAAACTGCGCGAGGACGCGCTCAACTACCACGCTAAGGGGCGTCCTGGTAAAATAGAAGTAAACCCCACCAAAGAGACGGAGAATCAGCGGGATCTGTCGCTGGCTTATTCGCCGGGGGTGGCCGAGCCCTGCCTCGCCATCGCCGACGTACCCGAACGAGCCTACGACTACACGGCCAAAGGCAACCTGGTGGCCGTCATCTCCAACGGCACCGCCGTGCTGGGGTTGGGCAACATCGGGGCGGTGGCCTCGAAGCCCGTTATGGAGGGAAAAAGCCTGCTGTTCAAGATTTACGCCGACATTGATGCCTTTGATATTGAACTCGATACGACCGACGTCGAGGAGTTTATCCGGACGGTGAAGATCCTCGAACCGACGTTCGGCGGGGTCAATCTGGAAGACATCAAAGCGCCCGAATGCTTCGAGATTGAACGGCGGCTGCGGCAGGAGCTGAACATCCCCGTCATGCACGACGATCAGCACGGCACGGCCATTACGTCGGGAGCCGCGCTGCTCAACGCGCTCGAACTGGCGGGTAAAGAAATCGATCAGATCAAGCTGGTGGTGAACGGCGCCGGGGCGGCCGCCATTGCCTGCCTCGACCTGTACGTCGACCTGGGCGTGTCGCCCGACAACATTACGGTGTTCGACAAAGACGGCCTGCTCAGTAAAGACCGCACCAATCTGGTTGGTAATCAGTATAAATACACCACCGACCGCCACCCGGCCGGTTACGTCCTGGCCGACGCGATGGTAGGGGCCGACGTCTTCCTGGGCCTCAGCGTAGGGGGCGTGGTTACCCAAGATATGATTCGGAGCATGGCTCCTGATCCGGTGGTGTTTGCCATGGCTAACCCGAACCCCGAAATCACTTACGAAGACGCCACCGCCGCTCGCCCCGACATCATCATGGCGACGGGCCGGTCTGACTTCCCGAATCAGGTGAACAACGTGCTTGGTTTCCCCTACATCTTCCGGGGCGCGCTCGACGTGCGGGCCACCGAGATCAACGAGGCCATGAAACTGGCTGCCGTGCGGGCGCTGGCCGAACTGGCCAAAAAGCCCGTTACCGACGTGGTAAGCCGCAGCTACGGCACCGACGGGCTGGTGTTTGGACGTACCTACATTCTGCCCAAACCCACCGACCCGCGCCTGCTGATGACCGTAGCTCCGGCCGTAGCCAAAGCCGCCATGGACTCGGGCGTGGCCCGGCGCGCCATCACCGACTGGGCCGACTATGACCTGCAACTGTCGCGGCGGCAGGGTCAGGATAACACCTTCATCCGCCGACTGACCCGGCAGGCCCAACAGTCGCCTAAGCGGATCGTTTTCACCGACGGCGAAAACCTGACGGTGCTGCGGGCCGTGGCGCAGGTGATCGAGCAGCGCATGGCCGTGCCCATTCTGATTGGCAACGAGGCGGTGGTGCAACGGATGCTCGACGACCATAACATGGACCTCGGCGACGTGCAGATCATCGACCACCGCTCGCCCGAACAGGAGTCGTTGCGCGAAGCCTACGCGCAGGTGCTGTACGAAAAACGCAAACGAAAAGGCCTCACGCTCACCGAAGCCCGCAACCTGATGCGCGACCGTAACTATTTCGGGTCGGTATTGCTGGAGCAGGGTGTGGCCGACGTGCTGATTTCGGGCCTCACGCGCAACTACCCGGAAACCTTACGCCCAGCGCTGCAAGTGATTGGCCGACAGCCGGGCATCCAGAAAGTGTCGGGCATGTATGTGCTGCTGTCGCGGTTCGGGCCGCTGTTCCTGTCGGATACCACGGTGAACATGAACCCGACGACCGCCGAGATTGTCGAGATTGCCGAAACGACCGCCAACGCGGTACGTCGGCTGGGCATCGACCCCCGCATTGCGCTGCTGTCGTATTCGACCTTTGGCAGCGCCACCGGCGACGATGCCGTGAAGATGCAGGAAGCCACGGCGATTCTCCAAAAGAAGCACCCCGACTGGGTGGTCGACGGCGAAATGCAGGCTCACCTGCCCTTCAATCAGGAGCTCATGCAGGCGTCGTATGGTTTCTCGTCGTTGGCCGATCAACCCGCCAACGTGCTGATCTTCCCGAACCTGTCGGCGTCGAACATTGCGTATAACCTGCTGAAAGAGATTGGCCGGATCGAGAAAATCGGGCCGGTACTGATGGGGCTCCGCAAGCCTGTTCACGTGCTGCAACTCGGTAGCTCGGTGCGCGAGGTCGTGAATATGGTCGCCATCGCCGTAGCCGATTAAAGTGCTTTTTCCAGATCGATAAGGTTTTTGAAACCTTATCGATCTGGAAATCTTGCCGGGTTTACAGCGCGGTGACTTTGATGCGGCTGTAATACAGCGTCTGGTCGCCTTCGAAGCCCGAATCGGTGCCCACGAAAATCCACAGTTCGCCTTTGTCGTTGGTGCGGGCTTTCAGTGGCTGCCCTTCGTTTGATCGTTGGATGAGCGTGTATTCCTCCGTCTCCTTGCCGTTGGCCAGATTACCCAACAACACCGACTGCGTGCCGGCCTCCGACTGACTGCCTTTGTCGACGCTCAGCGTGTAAAAGTCGCCCTGGAGCTTCTTCTCGGGCTTAGTGGCCGAGGCGCCCGCTTTCAGGAACACACTGGTGGCCGGTGAGCCGCCGATGCCGATGCTGCCCGCCGGGTGCGGCGAGGCCAACTCCACGTCGAAATCAAGCGTGTACTCGGTGTTGGGTGCCAGGCCCGTAAGTTGCTTGCGGACGAACATAAAGAGGTCGTCGCTGCGGTTGCGGCCACTCACGCGCAGCGCTTTCTTCGTGGTGTCGAGCGGGGCGGGCAGGGGCGCATACGAAAACGAAAATTCGATCAGGTCCTGCTGGGCCGTGCCGTAATCGGTGGCTTCGCCTTCCCAGCCCGCATTGCTGCTGGCCAGATTGGCGTCGAGCAGTACGCCTTTGTTGATGATGGGGGTTGGTGTCGAGAGGAAATTCGAACTACAACTGGCAAGCGGCAGAGCCAGCACCAAAAGCGCCAGGCGTTTCA
Source organism: Fibrella aestuarina BUZ 2 (assembly GCF_000331105.1). NCBI lineage: Bacteria > Pseudomonadati > Bacteroidota > Cytophagia > Cytophagales > Spirosomataceae > Fibrella > Fibrella aestuarina. Next base: position 3,650,046 of record NC_020054.1, read on the forward strand.
CGGTACGTTTCATACGTTGATCAGATTTGGTAAAGCAGGGGATGTATTAACCCTCTTTTAACGACACATTTTGGCGTCGGAGGGTTGGAACGGCTGCCGAAATTGCGGCTGTCATGTACTTTTACAGGTCTACCAGAAAGCCCCCATGACACCCACAGACAAACTCATTTACAAATTTCACCGCATCTTCGGCCTCGTTGGCGGCCTCTTCATCCTGATGCTGAGCCTGACGGGTTGCATCCTCCTCTTCGATAACGCCATCGATGGCCTGCTGAACCCCGACACGGTGGCCGTGCAGCCGGGTCCGCAACGCCAGCCCTACGACAAGGCCATCGCCACCCTGAAACAACACTACCCCGACGCCCAACTGCGCAACCTGGTGCTGTACAGCAGCCAGCCGAACCGCGCCCTGCGGGCCGACGTGCAGAAAGGCAAGCAGCGCCTGTGGGCTTACGTCAACCCCTACACGGGTACGTTCTTGGGTGAGCGCGACGCCGAACGGGCGTTTGTGCGCCAGGTACGTCAGCTGCACGAACACCTGCTAATGCCGCCCGTTGGCGACTGGATTCTGTTTGTGGTGGGGCTGTGCCTCGTCGGGTCGGTGCTGACGGGTACGTGGTATTACCGGAAATCGCTGTTGAGCGTGTTCAAGATTGGGGTTCGCTGGAACAAGCCCAAACGGCTGGTCTACGGCGATTTGCACAAATACCTCGGCGTGGTAGCGCTGCTGTTTCTGCTGATTATTGGCGCTACCGGTACGTTCTTCCACTGGGAACACATCGAACGGTCGCTGGGCGGTGGCCCCCGGCGGCCCGGTCCGGGCGAGGCTCGGCCCCCCGTGGCGATGGTCGCAAGTGTCGATGCGCTGCTGGCGAAGAGTGCCAGCAACGTACCTGGCTTTGTGGCTGATGTAGTGAACTTCCCCGATGAACCCGGCAAGCCGCTTGTGGTGCGGGGCAACGGCGCCGACGCCAATCCGTTTCTGGGCAAGTTCACCTCGTCGGTTGAATTCGATGCGCAATCGGGCGACGTAACCAAGGTGTTTCGGGCGGGCGAGGCCGATGTCGAATACAAAGTCGAGCACGTTTTCGAGGAACTGCACTTCGGCCGATTCGGTGGCGTGGCGACCAAAGTCCTGTATTTCGTACTGGCCCTGTGCATGACTGTCGTGACGGCCACGGGCCTGCTGGTCTGGTGGGTGAAGCGCTGATAGAAAAAACGGCAAGTCTTTCGCTTTTTAAGCCTATTCTTAGTGAGAATAGGCTTATTTTATGCCTTTAAGTGCATAAGCTATTTTGTCCCTACTTTATGAATAAACATACTTTTTTGTGTGGTATGGCTCTGGCCGGTGGCCTGCTGACGACACTGGCCGATGGGTCGGTGCTGGCGCAGGTACGTGCTACCACCGCCGCGCCAGCCACCGCCGGAGCCGCCACGAAGCGGATTCTGGTTTTCTCGCGAACGAAGGGCTTCCGGCACACGTCGATTCCGGCCGGGCAGCGGGCGTTGATGGCGATGGGTCAGCAGAACGGGTTTGCCGTTGACACGACCGAAGACGCCGCCAAGTTTACCGAAGCCAACCTGAAACGCTACAATGCGGTGGTCTGGCTGTCGACGACGGGCGACGTGCTCGACGACGTGCAACAGGCCGCTTTTGAACGCTACATTCAGGCTGGTGGTGGGTACGTGGGTATCCACGCGGCCACCGACACCGAATACGGCTGGGCCTGGTACAACAAGCTGGCGGGCGCGCAGTTTGCGTCGCACCCTGGTAACCCCAACGTGCAGGAGGGCGAAGCCTACGCTGTGAATAAAAACCACGCGTCGATGTTTGGCTTCCCCGATCGCTGGAAGATCAAGGATGAGTTCTACGACTTCAAGAACTTTAACAAGGCGGTGAACGTGCTTGTCAAGATCGACGAGAAAACGTACAAAGATGGCAAAATGGGCGACGACCACCCGATGTCGTGGCAGCATGACTTCGACGGAGGGAAAGCCTTTTACACCAACTTCGGCCACCCCGACGAGACGTTTACCAACCCGGTGTTTATGAAGCACCTGCTGGGCGGTTTGCAATCGGTAATGGCCGAACGCCTCGACTACGCCAAAGCTAAAACGCAGCCGTTCCCTGAAGAGAACCGCTTCGAGCGTAAAGTGCTGGTCGACAAGCTCGATGAGCCCACGGAACTGGTGGTGCTGAAGAACGGGAAGGTGCTGTTTGGCGAGCGCAAAGGCCTGCTGAAAGTGTATAACCCCACCACCGGCAAAACCAAGATCGCGGCCCGCATGCCCGTGTATACCAAGCACGAATACGGCCTGATGGGTGTCAATGCCGACCCGAATTTTGCGGCCAACAAACGGTTGTACCTCTATTACTCGCCTGATGCGGCGGTGTTTGGTACCGATACCGCTCAGCACCTGTCGGAGTTTACCTACGACGATGCCCGCGATACGCTGCTGATGAATACCGAAAAAATCCTGCTGCGCGTGCCCGTGAAGCGGACCGACTGCTGCCATACGGGCGGGTCGATCGCCTGGGACCGGCAGGGTAACCTCTACCTCTCGACCGGCGATGATACCAACCCGTTTGCCTCGCAGGGCTTCGCGCCCATCGACGATCGGCCGGGGCGGGGTGGCTGGGATGCCCGCATGACCAGCAGCAACACCAACGACCTGCGCGGTAAGATTCTACGCATCAAACCCAACGGTGGCGGTGGCTATAGCATTCCGAGTGGTAACCTCTTTCCGGAAGGCACTGCCAAAACCCGTCCCGAGATTTATGTGATGGGCAACCGCAACCCGTACCGTATCTCAGTGGATCAGCGCACGGGTTTCTTATATTGGGGCGAAGTGGGCCCCGACGCGGGTGAGAACCGGGAGAACCGCGGGCCGCGCGGGCACGACGAAATGAACCAGGCCCGCAAAGCCGGTTATTATGGCTGGCCGCTGTTTGTGGCCGACAACCGGCCTTACCGCGCCTTTGCCTTTGCCGACAGCACCGTGGGCGCACCCTTCGACGCGATGAAGCCCATCAACAATTCGCCCCACAACACCGGGCTGACCGAGTTGCCACCGGCGCAGAAAGCCTACATCTACTACCCCTACGCCGACTCGCCTGAATTTGGTGCGATTGTGGGCAAAGGTGGCCGTAACGCCATGGGTGGCCCCGTTTATTACTACGACGACTATCCGGAAACAAAAGTGAAGTTCCCGCGCCATTACGACGGTAAGTTCTTCGCCTACGACTGGATGCGCGACTGGATTAACCCCGTGACGATGACGCCCGAGGGCGACTTCGTGCAGATGGAGCGCTTCCTGCCCAACACGAAGTTTTCGCACACCATCGACATGCAGTTTGCGGATGATGGCAGCCTTTACACCCTCGAGTATGGCCAGAACTGGTTTGCCCAGAACGATGATGCACGCCTGTCGCATATCACCTACAACGCCGGAAACCGTCGGCCCGTAGCCGTGGTCGCTGCCAGCAAACAGGTTGGTGCTGCACCGCTGAAAGTGACCTTCGATACCAAGGGTACGATGGATTACGATGGCGATGCGGTGAAATACGCCTGGAATTTTGGTCCGGGCATTCCGGCCAGTACGGCGGCTAACCCGAGTGTTACGTTCGCCAAGCCGGGCATTTACACCCCCACGCTGACCGTAACGGATGCCGCCGGTAACCGCACCACGCAGACCGTGACCATCAAAGTAGGGAACGAGATGCCAACGGTCAATGTGGCGGTGAAGGGCAACAAAACCTTCTATTTCCCGCAGAAACCCATTGCCTATCAGGCGAGCGTAATGGATAAGGAAGACGGTGCCCTCGACAAAGGCATCAGCGCTGAGGATGTCACGATGACCATCAACTACATCGAAGGCTTCGACAAGACGGTACTGGCACAGGGTCATCAGGCCAATCTGGGCTTTTCGACGGGTAAACGCCTGATCGAACTGAACGACTGCAAAGGCTGCCACGCTATCGACAAAAAGTCGATTGGGCCTGCCTATATCGACGTAGCTCGCAAGTACAAAGGCCGCACCACACGGTTCGGGGCGCTGGCGCAGAAGATCATCACCGGCGGCGGCGGCGTCTGGGGCGAGCAGGCCATGAGCGCCCACCCGCAGGTGAAACGCGAAGAAGCTGAGGACATGGTGAAATACATTATGTCGCTGGCCGACGAGAAGATGGCTAATAAACAGCCGCTGGCCGGTACGTATGCTCCTGAAGCACAGAAGAAAGAGGGATCGTACGTATTAACGGCGACCTATACCGACCGTGGCCACGGCCCGATTGGCCCGCTGACAAGCACGTCGACGCTGGCCCTGCGCAGCCCCAATGTGAAAGCGGTTAGCTTCGACGATAAGAAGGGCATCATGACGTTCAAGCTCCCGACGGGGTCAGAAGCGGCGGTTGGCCTGGCCAACGGCAGCTACCTCGCCTACAACGACATCGATCTGACTGGTATTTCGGGTATCAAAGCAACGGTGTTTGCCTCGGCAGCCCGGTCGGCTGGTGGTAAGTTGGAAGTACGGGTCGACTCGCCCACCGGCCCCTTGCTGGGTGATGCCGATGTGAAAGCAGGCGATACGGGTCCGGTGAACATCCCGTTCAGGAAGCCTGAAGCAGGCATGCACAAGCTGTATCTGGTCTTCGTCAACCCCAACGCTGGCTCAAAAGCGTTAATGGCCGTGGACGCCATGACGTTTGAGACATCGGGGATGTAGAAAAGTAGTTTAACGTTAAAGGTCCAAGGTCCAACGTGGCTGACGCTTGTATAAACTCGCGTCAGCCACGTTGGACCTTGGACCTTTAACGTTAAACTACTTTTCTCCCTAGCCACGCCATCAGGCCCATCGCCAGTGCGCAAATTGCCAGACCACCCGATTCGCGGGCCAATTCGATGTTCATTGTTTTCATGCCGACTTCGTTCAGCAGAAAGCCCTCGAAGGCCGGTGGCCATTGGCTGATGGCAGCACCCAAGTAAACGACGGTCATCAGCCAGTAAAACCACGACGGCACGGGCCGACCGCCAAAACCGACAACAGCAAGCAGACAGGCTAGGGCGGCGAACCCATAGATGGGCACCCATACCTGCGGGTCGGGGTCGTTGTATTGAACCGCCGCGAATACGACGAAGAGGAGCGCGAAACCAAGGGCGAGGTATTTCATGGCAGGAGCAAGGGGCAGGCAAGGAGGTCGATCGGCACGCGTGTCGATCGACCTCCTTGCCTGCCTTTTTAGTTGGCACAATACGACGCTACGGCGTTGGCGGCATCGGGATAGCCGAGTTTCTGCGCCTGTTTGAGGCTAAGGCAGGCGGCGTCGCGCTGTTCGGCCAGTAGCTGAGCCAGACCTAGTCCGTAGAAGGCTTTGCCGAAACTCGGATTGGCGGCCACACAAGCCTGAAAATCGGCGATGGCACCGGGCAGGTCCTTCTGGTTGAAACGCAGATTCCCCCGGTTATACAGCGCCAACGCGTTGCGCGGATTCAGCTTGATAGCCTGATCGAAATCGGTGAGGGCGGGCTGGGTCTGGCCTTGTAGCGCAAACAACTGTCCCCGGTTCAGGTACGTGTCGGACGTCGAGTTTTTGGCCGTGTCGGGTGCCAGCCGAATGGCCTCCGAATAATCCTTAAGAGCCCCCGGGATGTCGCCCTGACTCGTTTTCAGCAGCGCCCGGTTGTAATAGGGCCGGTAGAAGTCGGGCTTTAGTTTCAGTGCCTGCTCGTAGTCGAGTTGGGCATTGGCGTATTCTTTCAACTCGAAATAAGCCGCGCCACGGGTAACGAAGGCGTCGGCATTGTCGGGATCCGACTCAATGGCGGCATTTAGCGCCTGCACGGCCTCGCGCGATTTTCCTTCCCGCAGCAGCTGACGCCCCTGCTGAAGTTGCTCGTCGGAGGCGTTACAGGCAAAAAGAATCAATAGGGTACTTTGTATGAGAAGTGACGAAAAAAACGAGCGCATGGCGTACTGAGAGTAGAGTAAAAAGCTGAATGATAAGGTGTCACGGGGCAAGAGGTGGCCCATGACGGGCGCAAGACACATTGTGCCTGCTTTCCTAGGCCGTCGAAATCGCTCAAAATTACCGCTAAGGGCTTTACAAATCCGTAATGTTTCTTACTTTTGCAGCGGCAAATCGGTGCTACCAGCTCCTGCTGAATCCCCCAGGTCTTGACGGAAGCAAGGGTAGGTGGTCGTAGCGGTGAGACATTCGATTTGCCTTTTTTTTTGCCCAAAAGTCAACAGTCAAGGTCCAATGTTCACGATTGCTATGCCTGAGGTATACTATCCTGAGCCTTGGACTTTGGCCGTTAAACCCAGTACCCAATTCCTAGATGAACCTTCCCGAATCGCTCTCCGCCCAGTTTGTGCAACGTTTTGGAGAACAGCCCACGTTGCTCAAATCACCCGGTCGGGTAAACCTGATTGGCGAACATACCGACTATAATGGTGGCTTCGTGCTGCCCGCAGCCATCGACAAAGGCATCTATATGGCCGTTGGCCCGCGCTCTGACCGGCAACTCCATTTTACGGCGGCTGATCTGAATAGCACCTACACCGGCTCCCTCGATCAGGTGAAACCCGCCTCGAAAGGCTGGGCCAATTACCTCCTCGGGGTTATCGAGCAGGTGCAACGGGATCAACAACTGCCGGGCGGCCTGAACGTCGTTTTTGGTGGTACGATCCCCATTGGGTCGGGGCTGTCGTCGTCGGCGGCGCTGGAAAACGGCGTGATTTTCGCCTTAAACCACCTCTACAAGCTGGGTATGGAGCGCGTGCCGATGGCCCTGCTGTCGCAACGGGCCGAGAATCAGTTTGTGGGCGTGCAGTGTGGCATCATGGATCAGTTTGCGTCGATGATGGGCCGAGCCGGTAACGTGATCAAACTGGACTGCCGTTCGCTTGAGTACGCCTACGCGCCACTGAACATGACGGGCTTCCGCATCGTGCTGTGCGACTCACGGGTGAAACACTCGCTCGCCTCGTCGGAATACAACACGCGCCGGGAAGAATGCGAAGCTGGCGTCGCGATCATCCGGACCAACGAGGCCGACTCGGGTAGCAGCGACCACATTCGCAGCCTGCGCGACGTAACGATGCCCATGCTCGACACGTACCTGCGCGATCAGAACCCGCTGCTTTACCGCCGCTGCGCTTACGTGGTGCAGGAAAACCAACGTCTGCTCGATGGCGTGGCCGATCTGGAAGCGGGTGACATTGCCGCTTTTGGGCAGCGTATGTACGGATCGCACGAAGGACTAAGCCACTGGTACGAAGTAAGTTGTCCCGAGCTGGATGTGCTCGAAGACATTGCGCGCAATCACCCCGGCGTGCTGGGCGCACGTATGATGGGCGGCGGCTTTGGTGGCTGCACCATCAACCTGGTTCGCGAGGAGGCGCTGGCTGACTTTGAAGACACCATCCGGCAGCAATACCTGGCCCGCACCGGCAAAGAGACCCTGATCTACAGCACCGTCATCGAAGACGGCACGCATCTGATAGAGGTATAAGTTTCCTTCAGCGTTCAAGGTTTTCAGTTGGCTGACGCGCCAGCAATCACGCGTCAGCCAACTGAAAACTCAAAACTCTAAACGGAAAACTCTATTTTTACCCCCAACACAATTCCACTTTAGCACATGAAATTCTTCATTGATACGGCCAACCTCAACGACATTCGGGAGGCACAGGACATGGGTATCCTCGACGGCGTCACCACCAATCCGTCCCTGATGGCCAAAGAAGGCATCACGGGTAAAGACAACGTACTGCGCCACTACAAGCAGATTTGCGAAATCGTGGAAGGCGACGTAAGTGCGGAGGTGATCGGGACGACCTTCGACGAGATGATCCGCGAAGGTGAAGAACTGGCCGAACTCGATGATAACATCGTGGTGAAGATTCCGATGATCAAGGATGGCGTGAAAGCGCTGAAATACTTCTCGGAAAAGGGCATCCGTACCAACTGCACGCTGGTGTTCTCGGCGGGGCAGGCGCTGCTGGCCGCCAAAGCCGGGGCTTCGTATGTGTCGCCGTTCGTGGGTCGCCTCGACGACGTGTCGACCGACGGGATTGAGTTGATCGAGCAGATTGTGACCATCTACCGCAACTACGGGTTCACCACCGAAGTGCTGGCGGCGTCCATTCGCCACCCGATGCACGTAATTCAGTGTGCCGAAATCGGGGCCGACGTGATGACTGGTCCGCTGAGCGTGATGACGGCGTTGCTCAACCACCCCCTCACCGATATCGGCCTGGCCAAATTCCTCGCCGACCACAAGAAAGCAGGTACGTTGTAGCCTATCTAATGTATAATGAAGGATGTATAGTTTATAATGTATTTTGCTCAGATATATACGTTTGGCAAACACTCATTATACATCATGCATCCTTCGTTATACATTAGCTTACTCGTCGTTCATTATACATTAACCCTATGTTCACCACCGAACCCGTACTCGAACTGGAGCAGGCCGACATTTATCAAGGCACCAAGCTGGTACTCGGCGATGTGTCGTTTCAGATTCATAAAGGCGAATTTGTGTACCTGATCGGCCGGACGGGCAGTGGCAAATCGTCGCTGCTCAAGACGATGTATGCCGATCTGTGGCTACAGCACGGCCGGGGGCGCGTGGCTGGCTTCCCGCTCGACCAGCTGAAGCCGCGCGACGTGCCCTTTCTGCGCCGGAAAATCGGGATCGTTTTTCAGGATTTTCAACTCTTCTTCGACCGCAACGTCGAGGAAAACCTGAAGTTTGTGCTGAAGGCTACCGGTTGGACCGACAAGGCCAAAATGACGGCCCGTATCTCGGAAGTGCTGATGCAGGTGGGGCTGGGAACGGCGCACAAACGGCTGCCCCATCAGCTCTCGGGTGGGGAGCAGCAGCGGGTAGTCATTGCCCGCGCCATGCTCAACGAACCCATGATGCTGATTGCCGATGAACCGACGGGAAACCTCGATCCTGGCGTTTCTGACCAGATTATGGGCGTATTTAAGCAGATCAACAATGCCGGTACGGCCATCCTGATGGCCACCCACAACTACGACCTGCTGAACAAATTTCCGGGCCGTACCCTCCGTTGTCAGGACGGGCAGGTGATTGAACTGAAGGGCTGACCCACCTGCCTGCCCGGTGCAGGGTAAGTCTATTAAACAGAACCGGCGAATGGGAGTTGGTTGAGATTATGAACCCTCAACGCACCATTCAGTTTGTACTTATTTTACTTGTTGTCTCGCTGGCGGTTTCCTGCAAAAAAGTAAAGCCCAAACCGCCCGCAGCCGAGGGGTTCGACGACGAGATTCCGCCCGCCATTTCGTTTTTGGCTGGCCCGATTTCGTTTAACATCCGGGCGCTCGAAGACCAAATCAACAAGGCGCTAAAACCCGAACTGGTACGGCCCGAGATGATGAAGGACCAGAAAGGGGCGGCCATGTTTAACCTGCGGGTTTACCGAACGGGTCGGGTCAAAATTAAATACGCCAACAACAAGGTCTCGTTTTCGGCACCCCTTCAGGTCTGGATCGACAACCCCCTGCGGCTCAATAAGAGGAAGCACAGCAAAAATGCCCTGTGTGCCCTCGCTGTTGACTTTCAGAGCCCGTTGCAGGTATCGCCCAACTGGCGTCTGTCGACCAAAGCCAAGTTCACCAATTATACCTGGATCGAAAAGCCAAAGCTGCGGATTCTGGGGGTCAATATTTCGGTGACCCGGTTGGTGGAAAACCTGCTCGAAAAGCGTCGCCCTGAAATCGAAGAAGTAATCGACAAGGCCGTACACAATGAACTGCGACTCGATCGTCAGGTACGTCCTATCTGGAAGAGCCTGCAAAAGCCCCTGCTGCTGGTTAAAAGTCCCGATTCCATCTGGCTCGTGCCAACGCCGTTCAGCGTGGCTGTGGGCGAAGTGACGGGCAACGCTACCACGCTCACCGTACCGATCCGGGTGGCTTTTTCAACCAGAACGGAGATCGGCAAACGGCCCGACGTGGATACCAACGGCCAGTTGCCGCACCTGCGGAAAGCCCGGTCGATTCGCCAGACCTCCGACCTGCGCGTGATGAGCTTTATCACCTACGACGATATGAACCGGGTGTTGGCCAAAACGCTACAGGGGCACAACCTCGGGTTGGCGGGTGGCATGGTGAAGATCAAGCGGGCGCGGGTGTATGGCGGTCAAAAGGCCCTGATTATCCGAACCGACGTGGGCGGCGCCGTCAATGGCACGCTTTACTTTCGGGGACAACCGGCCTACGATACGCTGACGCACACACTTCGCATCAAGAACATTGATTTCGACGTGGAGACGGAAGAGCGCCTTCTCGCTACTGCCGACTGGCTCCTCCACGACCGCCTGAAAGATACCCTCAGTAAAGTGCTGCACATCCCCCTACGTGAGCAAATTCTTAAACTGCCCACGCTCATTGACCGGGCTTTTGAAAACAGCCGGACGGGCGTCAAAAACGACCTCGACATCCTGTCGTTCCGCTTTGTTCCGCAGCGCATTGCCATCCGGCCCACCGGCATTCAGTCGCTGCTGAAAGTAGAAACCAACGTGCGGCTGGAAGTGAAGAAACTGTAAACTGTATACTGTTCATTACATACTGTCAACGGGTTTCCATCGCCATAGGTAGCGGCAGGCGAGGGTCCGGTAGGGGCGCCAGGGTTCGGCGATGGCGTGCAGCTGTTTGTAGAGCGCGCGGCCCGTTTTGCCCGAATCGGCGGTTGGTTCGTAAGCGCGAATCATCTTCTGCCGGATCACCAGATCATCGATCGGAAACACGTCGGGCCGGTCAAGCACGAACATCAGCAGCATCTCCACCGTCCAGCGGCCAACGCCTTTGATGGGCGTGAGGTACTGCACGATGGCTTCATCGGTGAGCTGCTCCACGTAGCTAGTCGTCAGGTCATTGGCCAGCGCAAAACGACCAACACTTTGCAGATAATCGATTTTTTGAAACGACAGGCCGGCCGAGCGTAGTTCGTCAATGGATTTAGCCACGAGTTGGGCGGGCGTGGGATAGCCTTCGGCCTCGGCCGTTTCGGAAAATAATAGCCGGAACCGCCGGAAAATAGCCTCGGCGGCTTTGGTCGAAATCTGCTGCGACACGATGCTATTGAGGAGCGCCACGTAAAGCCGGTCCTGCTCGGGAATATCGAGGTGATTATGTGCCGGTTTGAGGGCGGGTGTTTCGGCAATGATACGGGCCAGAATGGGGTCCTGACTCAAGTGGGCAAGGGCGTCGGCGTGCATACGACAAACCTACAAAACGCCCGCCAGCCCTGATAACCGTCTGCTCGAATAGCGACCAGTTACTGCTTTTTGTACTGCTTTCGTAACGTACCCACCACCGAGCTACCAGCCTGATTCAACAGGCTATGAAGCAAATCACGGCTCGATGGAATGCTGCCGGTTTGGGTGATCAACGTGTAGCTGTCGAGCGCCCGGCTGTCGCCGATAAACGTTTCCCATTGCCCGACCCAATCGGTGCTGACGTAATCAGAGTCGGTCCAGAGGGGAGCGTCAGTGCGGGCGTCGAGCGCGCGTAGTTGCAGATCGAGCCGGGCTTCGATGCGGTGCGTGTGGAGAATAACCGTGCCTTTGATCTTCTCCAGAATGTCGACCACCGTTGAGTCGTTGATGCGCTTGGTACCCACTTTATACAGCTTACTGCTCTCGATGGTGCGGCTCGTTTTGGCGTAGGACTCATCATAAGGCCGGTAGTTCCGAACGGCAAACTGCACCACTTCATGAATGGGCTGGCCATCAAACAGGCGATAATCGCCGTTGTCGGCCACCTCGACCTGATCGGGTTGGTATAGGTGAACATACGGGCTAGGCGTGGTGTGGCGAACCAGGCTTTCATTCACCGACTGACCCAGCGCCCAGGTATCGTCGCGGTCGAGTTCGGGCGTTGGCACGGGCGGCTCAATTAGCACCCGCAGCACCGCGAACGAAAACGCCTCCAGCGACCGTTGGGCCGACTGCTGGTAGCCGGGCACCCATTTCTGGGCCGCCTGGTATTGCTCGTAGGCGGTGCGGGCGGCTAGGCGGTCGGTCTGGCGCTGGGCAAAAGCGGTTTCGGCTAGCTGGTAGCGGTCGGCGGCGGCCAGTTGGCGGGTTTCGGCGAGTGCGTTGGTATAATCGGTGGGGTAATTGGCCAGCCAGTCGGTGGCCACCTGCTGTTCGGCCAGGGGTTGCAGTGCCCGTTGCGCATCGGCGCTCATAGCCTGCAACGTTTCATACTCCGCAAAAACGGCTTCCCACCGAAAGGGGCGCTGTACATCGGCCGAGAGGGCGCGAATCGTGGCCTGATGCTGGTTGTAGCCATTGACAAACGCCCGTTTCACCACCTCGGCAGCCAGCTCGTGTCCCCGTCGACCCCAGCCCTTCGGTTGCCGGAGCCGTTCGCTTGCCTTCTTGACCGCCTCGGCATAATCACCCCGCCGATAGGCCGTCTTTCCGCTGCTACAGGCCATCAGGCCGCCGAGCAGTCCTAGCAGTCCATACGTAAGAAGTCTCATCGCTTTGCCTTTGCTGGTTAAGCGTTTGATCGGACGCATAAACTACGGTTTAACGCGATGTATAAATAAAGGAAAATATTGTGTAGCTAGACGGCTAACGGCTGCTCGTAACGCCCACATAGCTCCGCCACCAAGTACCCATTTCCTGCCTTAACCGACCTGAATCGCTCACAACGACCCATGAAACGTACCCGAATAACGTTATCCTGTTACCTGCTGTTAATCAGCTTAGTTACGCTGGGTCAGCCTACATCGAATACTGTTAAGCCGTGGACGTACTGGTGGTGGATGGGCAGCGCCGTAACCGAACTCGATATTACGCGGCAACTGGAACAGATGGCGAAGGCCGGGCTGGGTGGGGTACATGTTATTCCGATCTACGGCGTGAAAGGCGCCGAAAAACAGGCCATTCCGTTCTTGAGTGCGCGCTGGCTGGCGGTCTTCGCGCATACCATCCGAGAGGCCAACCGGCTGGGGATGGGTGTGGATCTTAGCACCGGCACGGGTTGGCCGTTTGGTGGACCCAACGTCACGCCCGAGATGGGGGCGCAACAGTGGAAGCAGGAAGGCAGTACGCTCGTTGGCGTGCCGACCCGGCAGCGGGTAAAACGCGCCGCACCGGGGGGCGAGGGGCTAGTCGTCGATCCGTTCGACCGGCAGCCTCTGTTGCGATACCTGGCCCGGTTCGACTCGGCGCTGGCTCGCCTGCCGCAACGGCCGCGTGCCCTTTACAACGACTCCTATGAAGTATACGGGGCCAACTGGACGGCCCGCTTTCCCGAGCAGTTTCGGCAGCGGCGCGGCTATGACCTGCTCACCCGACTGCGCGATTTTACCGACACCACCAACGTACCCGGCGCGACAGCCGTGCGCCGCGATTACCACGAAACGGTGGCCGATCTGCTGCGCGATGAGTTTACGGCCGTCTGGACAGACTGGGCGCGACAGCGGGGCTACCAAACACGCAACCAGGCGCACGGCTCGCCGGGTAATCTGCTCGACCTGTATGCGCTGGCCGATATTCCCGAAACCGAATCGTTCGGAAGCAGCCGCTTCCCGATCCCCGGCCTGCGTGTCGACGAAAATTACGAGGTCGACCGGTTTGGGACGCCCCATCCGTTGGCCATGAAATTTGCGTCGTCGGCGGCGCATCTGCTGGGCAAACCGCTGGTCAGCTCAGAAACCACGACCTGGCTGGCCGATCATTTCAAGGTGAGTCTGTCGCAGATCAAGCCCCAGATCGACGAACTGTTTACGGCGGGGATCAACCACATCTTCTACCACGGCACGACTTATTCGCCTCCGGGCCACGACTGGCCGGGCCAACTATTCTATGCGTCGACCAACTACGGGCCGTCGTCGCACAACTGGCCGTTTTTGCCGTTGCTGAACCAGTACGTCACGCGCTGCCAGACACGCCTGCAAGGTAGCCGCCCCGACAACGACCTGCTGGTGTATTTCCCGATTCACGAGTTATGGGCCCGGCGATCACCCTCGGCTGGGGGCGTGCATCTGCTCGAAGTGCACCACGTCGACCGCTGGCTGTTGCCCATGCCGTTCGGGAAATTCTGCGACTCGCTGCGTGTGGCCGGTTACTCGTTCGATTACGTATCCGACGCCCTGCTCGACAGCCTGACGGTTGGGCCGGGTGGTCTGCTTAAAATGCCCGGCGGTACCTACAAAGTCCTGACGGTACCGCCCGCCAATTTCCTGCCCGAACGTACCCGGCAGCGGCTGGCTCAACTGGCCGCGCAGGGGGCCCAGATCGTGTACAATGCCAACCTGACCACGCTGGGTACGTTGCCCATTCGGCGAGAGGGCTGGGCTGCGCAGGGGCTATCGTTTATTCGGAAAAGGGTGGGCGCTGCCACTACGCGGTATTTCGTTGCCAATCTGGGCAATCAGTTTCGGGAGGGCTGGGTCAGGCTATCGGCCAATGGGCAAGTGATGCGGTACGACCCGCTAACCGACCAGACAACGTACCCGGTCCGGCAATCGACTGCGTCGACGGCTGCCGTCTGGCTGCGATTGCCGCCTGGTCAGTCCTGTTTTCTGACCTTGACGGCCACGACCACCGTCGGAAACAAGGTCGTGGCCAACCCGCAGGCGGGCACGGCGGCGTTCACGCTAAGCCAGCCGTGGCGGGTGCAGTTTGGCCACGGTGTACCGGCACTGCGCTCGACGCATACCTTACCTAACCTGGTGTCGTGGACAAATCTGGCCGACTCGGCGGGGTATTTCTGGGGGCAGGTACGTTACAGCGCCACCTTCGATTTGCCCCAGGGCTGGCAGCCGGGGCAGGCGCAACGCCTGAATCTGGGCGACGTGCGCGAGGTGGCCGAAGTGCGTCTCAACGGTCGTCCCATCGGTACGGCCTGGTGCCTGCCCTACGAACTGACCCTGCCGGCCGAGTTGCTCAAGGCGAAGGGCAACCAACTGGAAATCGACGTAACAAACCTCTCGGCCAATTACATGCGGCTCCGCGACGGGCAGAAACCCGACTGGAAGATTTTCCAGGATATCAACATCGTCGATATCCGCTACCGGCCGTTCGACGCAACGCGCTGGCAACCCGTGCCGTCGGGCTTGTTGGGGCCGGTAACGGTCGGTACTCGTTGAGGTGTGGCGCGGCGGGCTAGTGGATGGGGTGATCGAGCCGTTCTTCCTCCAGATCGAGCAGGGCCTCTTCTTTCCGAATGACGTCGTCGTCGAACTCCTGCTTCCGGCGAAATAGCTGCAACGTGCGGCGTTGGGCGGCGATCAGGTCGGTCAGGACGTCGTTGTAGCGGTCGATTTTGCTGGTGTCGCAGTCGAGCGAGTGCAGGCGTTGGCTCGTCAGCTGTCGGTCGGTTTCGAGCCGATTTTTCAGGTTGTCGATCAGTTCGTTATTCGCAACGTCCTCGTCATATTCGGTCGACAGCCGTTTGAGGGCCACGTCGAGGAGTTTTATCCGAATAATCGACTCCTGTTCGTCTTCGGATAGGGGCGAATCAGTGTCTTCGTAACGTACCCAGCGAACCACCAGCGGTAGCGTAATGCCTTGAAAGACAAGCGTAATCAGGATGACGACGAAGGTAATGAACAGGATAAGGTTGCGGTGCGGAAAGGGGGCGCCGTTTGTGAGTGTGAGCGGTACCGACAGCGCCGATGCCAGTGATACTACGCCGCGCATACCGGCCCAGCCCACGATGGTAGGCGCACGCCAACCCGGATTCGTTTCGGCCACAGCGTTGGGCATAACGCGACCCACCAGCCAGGTGAACCCGGCCGATACGTACGCCCCGAAGATGCGGGTTAGGATCACGACCAGCGTAATGAGCAGGGCGTAGGCGGTGGCTTCGTAGGGCGAATAGTCCTCCAGCCCGGCGATGATCACGGGCAGTTCCAGCCCGATCAGGATAAAAACGGCACTGTTGAGCGCAAACACCACCGTGGCCCACATCGAGATACTTTGCAGGCGGGTGCTGTGGTTCAGAATCACGTCGCGCTGATTGGCCATAAACAAGCCGCCGCTCACCACCGCCATAACCCCGGATACGTGCAGGCGTTCGGCTGCCAGATAGAGCGTATAGGGCAGGATGAAGGTAAGCAAGATGCTGATGCGGATGGGCGAGGGAATCCAGCGGTGAATGGCGTAGAACACTCCCGCCACCGCCAGCCCGATGCCGATGCCGCCGAAGGTGACCCACAGAAAGCTGACCACGGCCGTCTGCATGACAAACGTACCGGAGAGCATGGCCGCAAGCGCAAACTGAAACACCGTCAGGCTGGAGGCGTCGTTGATCAGGCTTTCGCCTTCGAGAATGCTCAACAGCCGCCGGGGTACGTTCACGATCCGCAGCACCGAGGTGGCGGCTACGGCGTCGGGGGGCGACACGATGCCACCCAGCAAAAAGCCCAGTGCGAGTGTGAAACCGGGGATGAGCGCGCTCGACACGCTCGCCACGGCGAAAGCCGTAAAGATGACCAGCCCGAAGGCCAGCGTGATGATGATGCGGCGCCACCGCCAGAAGTCGTGCCACGAGGTAAACCAGGCGGCTTCGTAGAGAAGCGGGGGCAGGAAGATCAGAAAGATTAACTCCGATTCGATTTCGATACGCGGTACGCCCGGCACAAAACTGACCAGGAGACCGCTGATTACCAGGAAGATCGGGTTAGGGATGCGTAGGCGTTGCCCCACCGTTACCACCACCGAAATCAGGACCAAAAGCGATAAGCAAAGCAGCAGCGTTTGTTGCATAGGTGTGTGTTAACGACACAGTTCGTGACATGTTCGTTAACAAAGATGCAGCTTGTTACCGTTTTTTAAACCCTGATCCGGCCTGCGTATGCCTTCACGCTAGCGCATCATCAGCCGGTTCAGCTCGCTTTCCAGTTGGGGAATGGGCATTTTTTGCACGAAATAATAGTGCCCTCTACCGGCGGCGTTCCAGGTATTGCTACCGTCCTTGGCGCAGACCAGCCGACCCGGTACCAGATCGAAATAGGGTTCGTAGCCATTGATGGCGGCCAGCACCGCCGTTTCGTCCCAGCTCATGCGCCCGCCCGCATCCTGTTTCGACAGCGGAATGCTGATGGCAAACGCATCTTTGATCGGCGACTGCTGAAGCGCGGCGTTCTGCACCAGCGGCAGGCCGGTGTGGATGGCGTAGCCGATCTCGAAGCCGCTTAGGTAGATGTCGGTTGGCCAGTCGTTGAAGACCCGTTGCGACGATACCGGGTCGCGGTCGACGTTGAATTCTTTACCACTCGGAAACCAGCCGGCCATGCTCACCAGCCGCTTCACTTTCTTTCGCACCAGTTCTCGGCCACTCAGGGGCGAAAACTGGTCTGGTTTTGAGTCGAGCAGATTGGCCATGTTGGTCAGGAACCCCACGGTGCAGATCGTCACGCTGCCGTCGGGCTGCTTGGCCAGCAGGCGGCGGTAGAGCGTCAGGGCATCGTCGGCCTGTGCGTTGCTGACTAGGTCGTGCGGATATCGGGCTACCAGCACCGAATCCCACTTTTGCGAAGCGGTCAGGTTCACGGCCCGGCCCCGCACCACGCCGATAGGCAGGTTGGGGCGTTTGCAATACGTGTTGATCACGTCGAGCACGGCCGCAATGTAGGGCGACTGGTTGGAGGCTACCGTAGCCAGGATGTTCACCCGCCCCGAATCGGCCAGGGTATGCAGGATCGCCATTGCACCCACATCGTCGTAATCAGGGCCGATGTCGGTGTCGAAAATCAGGTTAACGGGGGCTTGGGTCGGTTGGCGTTGTGCTAGTAGCGGCAGGCTGAGCAGCAAGGCCACCAGACAGCTAATCAGGTAGTTCATAACTTTTGGAAAGGAACGAGTAGGTGGTGTATCGAAAAATCGATGGCTACAGGCAAAAGGGCCGATGACTCAGGCGGTTACTTACCGGGCGGCCGTCAGCTGGGTCATTTTGGGCTGATCTTTCCTCGACATCGCAGTGAAAAAGGCGACTAACGAGCCGGACAACAGGGTTTTTGGCTAAACGTTTAGTGCCACTGAGGCCCGTTTCTGCGTTTCATAGGCAGCCGTAGCCCGGAATGATCACCCTCGCTCAACCGGGTTCCTACCAAATTAGCGTTTACCTTTAATCGCAGACGGTGCATACCGTCGTGTTTCGCCTAGCAGTAATGGCTCGTCGTCGTTATAAAGTATCGAAAAAGCCGGTGGGCACGTCGCCGGGTACGTTGACCTACGTAGGTCAGGAAATCAAGCATGAAACAAAAGTTAAACGGATCGAGTATAACGAGGTCGACTACAACGTCGATGAGTCGAGTCGGCTGAGTGCCTGTCAATTACCCCATAACGAAGCGCCGCACGTGCTCTGGATCGACGTCGATGGCATTCACGAAGCGCCGGTGGTGGCTAAACTGGGGCAGCAGTTCCGGCTGCATCCGCTCCTGCTCGAAGACGTGATGAACACCGAGCAAAAGCCTAAAATCGATCTGTACGACGATCATCGGGTGAGCGCGCCGGTGGTGTACGTGACCATGAAAATGCTGCACCCCAACCCGCGGCGGCAGGAGATCGATCCTGAGCACGTCAGTTTCGTGTTGGGGGCCAATTACCTGATTTCGTTTCAGGAAGAGCGGACTAATGATATTTTTAAGCCCGTGCTGGACCGGATTCAGGCCTCGTCGGGCAAAACGCGCCGCAATGGGGCCGATTACCTGCTCTATGCCCTGATGGACCTGATTGTGGACTCGTACTTTGTGGTGGTGGAACGGCTGGGCGAAAAGCTCGACGACGTGGAAGACCGCATCATCCGCGACGTAGCCGGGCGCGATACGTTGGCTATTCTCTACGCGTTGAAACGGGAAATGACCTTCATGCGCCGCCACGTGCAGCCACTCCGCGACATTCTGGGTACGTTGCTACGCGAAGAAACGCCACTGGTGCACCCGCCGACGTTGCCGTTTCTGCGCGACCTGCTCGACCACGTCAACCAGATCATCGAGACCATCGATTCTTACCGTGAACTCATCCCCGGCCTGCTCGACGTGTACCTCTCCACGACCAGCAACCGCATGAATTCGGTGATGAAAACGCTCACGATCGTGTCGGCCATCTTTATTCCGCTCACCTTCATCGCGGGTATCTACGGCATGAATTTCGACAACATGCCCGAACTCCACACCCGGACCGGCTACTTCTGGGTCATGGGTATCATGGTCGCTATCGCGGCCGGCGAAATCATCTATTTCAAGCGCCGGGGCTGGATGTGAAGCGAAATGAACAATGTACAATGAAGCATGTATAATGAGCGATGAACGGTATGGTTAGAGTAGCTACTTGTCAGTGGCTTATGTTGTGTATCAACCCTATACGGTTTTGGAAACCGTATAGGGTTGAGGTGGGCTGTACGCATCACCCATTATACACGATCCATCGTTCATTATTCATTAACTTTCCCCCGTGTCTCATTCGTTAAATCCTTTCTGGCTAACCGACTCGCGGCAGGTGATGGTGCCGGAGCAGAGTGTTTTTTTCGCCATTCGCGGTGCGCACCACGACGGGCATCACTACATCGGCGATCTGTATGCGCAGGGTGTGCGGCAGTTTGTGGTGGAGCAGCGCCCCACCGACGCCGATACGCAATTTGTCGATGCTGAGTTCATCCAAGTGCCCAACACGCTGACGTACCTGCAAGAGGCCGCCGCCGCGCACCGCGCCCGTTTTTCGGTGCCGGTCATCGGGATAACGGGCAGCAATGGCAAAACCATCGTGAAAGAATGGCTGACTCAGTTGCTAACGCCCACGTATACCATCGTCCGCAGTCCCAAAAGCTACAATTCGCAGGTGGGGGTGCCGCTGTCGGTGCGGCAACTCAACGAGCAGCACACGCTGGCCATTTTTGAAGCGGGGATGTCGAAACCCCACGAGATGGCCGCGCTGGAACCGATCATTCGGCCCACGATTGGGCTGTTTACGAACATCGGCACAGCCCACGACGAAGGCTTCAAAACCCGTAAACAGAAGATCGCCGAGAAGCTGCGCCTATTCGTGCGGGCCGACACGCTGCTCTACTCGCTCGATTATACCGATGTGGCCGACGAAATCGATATTTTGATCCGGGCCGTTAACCCCCGTTGTCGGCTGATTGGCTGGTCGGCGCAGCATAACCCCGCGGCAACGTACCTGACTCATGTTCAGGGCGATGTGTTGCAACTGACTGATCGAGTTGATAACCGCTGGACCGTGCCGTTGCCCTTTACCGACGCCGCCTCAGTCGAGAACCTGACCCATTGCCTGGTTACGCTCCTGACCCTGGGTGTGACCGATAATGCCGAGATCAACCGCCGGGTGGCCCGCCTGCGCCCCGTGTCGATGCGCCTGGAATTGAAGGAGGGCATCAACAACAGTGTGCTGATCGACGATTCGTATAACAACGATGTGGCCGGGTTACGGCTGGCGCTCGATTTTCAGAAACAGCAAAGTAACCGCGACCACAAAACCGTCATTCTGTCCGACGTGCTCCAATCGGGGCAGGACGAAGCCGACCTGTACGCTTTCATTGCCCGGCTGCTAGCCGAACAGGGTGTGACGCAGTTGATCGGGATTGGGCCGGTCATTGGGCGCAACCGCGCGCTGTTTGCCCCGAATAGCCTGTTCTACCCAACCACCGACGCGTTCCTGGCCGATTTGCCCAACCGCCTGGCCCGCGAACTGCGCGAGAGCGTGGTTCTAGTGAAAGGGGCGCGGTCGTTTTCGTTTGAGCGTATCGTCGACCGGCTACAGCGGAAAGTACACGGTACGGTGCTGCGCATCGACCTCGACGCGCTGACCCACAACCTGAATTATTACCGCGAAAAAATTGGGCAGCAGACCAAAATTATGGTGATGGTAAAGGCCTTTGCCTACGGGAGTGGTAGCGCCGAAGTGGCGCGGCTGTTGCAGTTTCATCAGGTCGATTGGCTGGCCGTGGCTTATACGGATGAAGGCGTTTTTCTGCGCGAGCAAGGCATCACGTTGCCCATTATGGTGATGAACCCCACCGCCGAAACCTTCCAGACCCTCCTCGATTACGGGCTCGAACCCGAAATTTATTCCATGCGCCTGCTACAGGCCTGGGGGGATTTTGTAGCGCGCGTGGGGCAGGGGGATGAAACGACTCGCTCCCCGAGCCCCGAGCCCCCCGCCCCCTGCCCCCTGCATCTGAAAATCGACACGGGTATGCATCGGCTGGGCTTTCTGGCCGACCAAATGGCCGACGTGGTAACGTACCTGAAAGCGCAGCCCGCGCTTCGGGTGGCCACGGTGTTTAGTCATCTGGTGGGGGCCGATGAAGCCCAGTTCAATAGCTTCTCCCAGCAGCAGTTCGAGACCTTCGGGCGGGCCGTGGCGGTGCTCGAAGCCGGGTTGGGGTATCGGCCCGTGCGGCATTTGCTCAACTCGGCAGGCATTGTGCGGTTTCCTGACTATCGCCTTGACATGGTGCGGCTGGGCATTGGCCTGTATGGCGTCGAGAGTAGTCAGCTGGAGCGGGAACGTGTGCGACCGGTGGGTACGTTGACGACCACCATCAGCCAGATCAAAACGGTGCCGAAAGGCGAGAGCGTCGGCTACAGTCGCCGGGGTGTGCTTGACCACGAGGCCCGCATTGCGACGCTCGCTATCGGCTATGCCGATGGCTACGACCGGCGGCTGGGTAACGGGGTTGGTGAAGTCTGGGTCAACGGGCAGTTGTGCCCTACCGTCGGGAATGTCTGCATGGACATGACGATGATTGACGTAACAAACGCGACGGCCGACGAAGGCGACGAGGTTGAGGTATTTGGCCCCCACGTAACGGTATCAGAACTGGCCCGGCGCCTGAAGACCATTCCTTATGAAGTCATGACGAATGTGAGCGAACGGGTCAAGCGCGTTTTCTACGCGGGGTAGGGAAAGACCGTGGCTCAATGACCAAAAACCAAGCGGTCCGTCGCGGCGGGTCCAACGCTGATGGTGCACCAATACCTGTGCGCCAGCTACCATTGGACCCGCAGCGGCGGACCGCCTGGATTGCAGACCTTGAACAAGGCCTTTTACTCTATGCGATTTGTGCTTTCAGCTTCTGTTCGAGTACTGATTTGGGCACAGCGCCAATCACCTTATCGACCATCTGACCGTTTTTAAACACCATCAGCGTCGGGATGCTCCGGATACCGAACTGAGCCGGTACCTGTGAATGCTGGTCGACGTCCATCTTGGCGATAACCGCCTGACCGTCATATTCGTCGGCGAGTTGTTCAACAACGGGACCGATCATTTTACACGGTCCACACCATTCAGCCCAGAAATCGACCAGAACAGGTTTATCAGAATTAATCAGCTCATTGAAATTAGCGTCGGTGGCTTCAATAGCCCGTGATCCAAGTGCCATAATGGTAAGTGTTATGTCGTTGACATTGATTCATCGAAATAAACAGATGCATGGGGGTTTAGTTCCAGAAGGCCATGCGGGGAGTTGCCTGACAGCCTCGCCGTGCGTAAGTTGACCGCGGTTTAGTTCCAGAAGGCCATGCGGGGAGGGGGTAAACCGCAAACCTGTTTCCTACCAGTCGATCTCGCGCTTGTTCTGCCAGAACTTGCCGGTTTCTGAACGGGGGGCTTCCGTTGCCAGCCAGACAATGTCAGCGGCCCCGTCCTCGACCGACAGCGGGGCGTTGCGGCCACCCATATCGGTACGTACCCAGCCGGGCGAAACCGAGTTGACGGCGATACCCGGCAGGGCACCGGCAAATTGGCGGGTCACCGCGTTGAGCGCCGTTTTCGAGATGCTGTAGGCCGGGGAGTACGCCCGCATCGTTTTCAGCGAGCCCAGTTCACTCGACACGTTCAGAATGCGGGGGGCGTGGCTTTTTTGCAGGAAAGGCAAAAAGTCCTGAATCACCATGATCGGCCCCGTCACGTTGGTCGTGAGCGTTCGGTTGAGCAACTCCACATTCAGTTTCAGAATATCTTCGCCGTGATCGTCCAGCACGCCCGCATTGTTGATGAGCAGGTCAAGATGGTCCGCTTTTTGCGAGAACGTACCTGCCGCCTGTTTGATGCTTAGCGGATCGGTCACGTCGAGTTGAATGAAGGTAGCCTCAAAGCCCCGATCGCAGAGTTGCTGGGCGGCGTGCTTTCCTTTGTTTATATCGCGGGAGCCCACGAAAACGGCATAGCCGAGTTTAGCCAGCTGACGGGCGATTTCGAAGCCAATGCCTTTGTTTGCGCCGGTGATGAGGGCTGTTTTTGGGTGTTCGGTTGTCATAACGAGCGAGCAGTGTTAGTCGATAAAGTCAGATTAAGCTTGCTTTGTTTATGTAAGTGCGCGTTGGTATGCTCCCGTTTCCCGTAAATTTAGCCGTTACCTCAAATGAAGTAGTAAGTAAATAAACTGCCCAACAACTTTGCTCATTGACGTACACGTTCTTCCACAACTTCGATACATAAAACCACGTCGCCCTATGCGATCATTACTCACGCTACTTCTCTTGTGCTGCCTGTCGGTGTCTATTGGTGTCGCTCAGCAACGGTCAACGACTAAAAAGCCCGGTACCACCACCCGCAAGCCGACCACAACCACGCGCAAGCCCGTAACGACTCGCCCCGCCCCGGTGACGCAACCGGCGGCCGTAGAGGTTACGTCGTCGCAGCCGGCTTCGCTCACCTTCCCAAGCACCGAGCCCGACACCGAGCCGATGGACCCGGTTAAAAAGCAGCAGATGTACGATGAGTTGCATGGGGTGAAAGCCAAAACCACCGAGCCGCAGGGCAAAGAGGCAAAGGGCAAAACAGCCAAAGAAAGCCGCCGCGCCAAAGCCGAGGATACCGGCCGGATGCCGTCTTCATCAGCCAGCCGGTCGGCGGGCGAAGGCTCCGAAGCAGGGTCGTACATCGGCGTTCGTGTTGGTGGAAACTACACGACCTACTTAGAATCGCTCCCGATAACGGCTACGATATATGGTTTTCATGCCGGTATCGTTGGGCAATTTGGACGTGGTACGGTCGCTTTTCAGCCTGAGATAAATTTTGTGCAGGACTACGTAACATTGGAGAGCGCCGGACTAAAGCTTAAGAGTACTGAAAGCGCCATTGTTGTTCCATTACTAGCTAAGTTTCAATTCGGACAGCAGGGAAGTACACGGTTTTTTGTGAACGTTGGCCCCTACGGTGCGTATGCCATCAACGATAATTCTGAAGGGATTATCAACTATGGTGGTGCCTTGGGCCTGGGAGTTGGGATACCGACTGGGTCAGGAAAACTGACTATTGAAGCACGCGGTTACTATGGGTTGGGGAGCACTGCTCAGGGCAGTGAATTCGGAAATGTCCCAGGTAAGCCCGTTCAGGCACAGCTCTCGGTTGGGTACCTGTTTCCCCTGGGTGGTCGTTAAACGCCAACGTACCTGGTATCGATTAGACGGGCGACTGCGGTTGCCCGTTTTTCGTTTTCAGGTACGTTCCTGAGACAATGCTGCTCAACCGGGTAGCGTTCACCTTTTGAAATCTGTACTTTTGCGGCTCGATTTGCCCATACGAAATGCCAATTAACCAACGCAAGGTCCTGCGCTACACCGGCTGGACACTACTCGTTATCCTGCTGCTGGGAACCGTAGGCGCTGCCATTGCCTATACCAAGCGCGAACAGTTACTCAACGTAGCCCTCGACCGGGTTATCCGCAAAGCCAAACGCGACTACGACGTTACACTCAACATCGGTTCGGTTAAGTTTACGGGCATGTCGTCGCTGGCAATCACCAATATCGACGTGGTACCCGCCAACCGGGACAGCCTGGCCCACATCAGCCAGATGCAGGTAGGCGTGCGGCTGTGGCCGCTGCTGGTCGGCGACGTGGCGCTCTCTGACCTTGCCGTGCACGACGGATTTATTCAAGTGGTCAAACGCGATACGCTCACCAACCTCGACGCCTTTTTGAAGCGCCGTAAGGATTCGACGGCCGTCGTTACGGAGAAAAAGCGGAACCGCACCGATCTGTCCGACGTGGCCGAGCGGGTCATCAATAACCTGCTGACGAAAATTCCCGACGACCTTGACGTCAAGAACATCGACCTCCGGTTGATCGACGACAGCACCCGGCTGACGCTTATGGCTACCGAAGCCCGGATCGACGACGGCGACGTTACCTCGACGTTCCTGCTGAATAAGAACGAAGCCATCTGGCACATTACCGGCACGGCGTCCCCGTCTGACAAGGAATACAACATCGACCTGTATGCCGTCGGCAAACCACTGGAAGTAAAGTACTTGCAAAAGCGGTTTAAGCTGAAAGCGCAAGTCGATACGCTTCATGCCGAGCTTCGCGACGTCGACCGGTCGAGGGGGGAATTCCGGCTGGAAGGCGTGGGGTCAGTGCGGAATTTGCGGATCAACCACCCGGCTGTGTCACCCACCGACGTTGTGGTGCAGCGGGCCGCGCTGGATGCTAATCTGTTTGTCGGCGAAAACTACGTGGGCATCGATAGCTCATCAACGCTCTACCTGGGGGAGGTAAAAGCGCGTCCGTTCGTCAAATACACGCTCACGCCCACCGATAGCGTGCCCAGCAAGTTGTTCGACGTGCAGTTGCATACCGATCCGCTCGATGCGCAGGCGTTGTTTAATTCGTTTCCCAAAGGCCTCTTCAATACCCTCGACGGTATGCAGGTCACGGGTAAACTGCGGTACGATCTGTCGCTTCAGTTCGACACCGCCCTGCCCGATTCGGTCCGGTTCGACTCGGGTCTGACGCCCGACAATTTCCGGATCGTGCGGATGGGCCGCGTCGATTTTCGCCGGATTAACCAGCCGTTCATTTATACGCCCTACGAAAAAGAGAAGCCCGTTCGCGACATCATGATCGGGCCGACCAACCCCGACTTTACGCCGCTAACCTATATCGCCCCTGACCTGAGGAATGCGGTGCTTACCTCGGAAGATTACAATTTTTTCACGCATAAAGGCTTTAATGAAAAAGCCTTTCGGGTGTCGATCGCTACCAACTACAAGCAGAAAGCGTTTAAGCGCGGAGCCAGTACGATTTCAATGCAGTTGGTGAAAAACGTGTTCCTCAACCGTAACAAAACGCTGTCGCGAAAGGTCGAAGAAATCCTGATCGTGTGGTTGATGGAAAACGAGCGGCTGGTGTCGAAGGAGCGCATGTATGAGGTTTATCTGAACCTCATCGAATGGGGCAAAAACATCTACGGCATCGGCGAAGCAGCCCGGTATTATTTCGACAAGACACCGGCTGAGCTGAATCTGGGTGAGAGTATTTTCCTGGCTTTCGTGATTCCGAGCCCCAAACGGGCACTCAATTATTTCCAGCCCGATGGGTCGTTGCAGGTACGTAACGTGCGCGGTTACTTCCGCATTATTGGCCGCATCATGGCCAAGCGTGGCCTTACTCAACCCGATAGCGGGGCCTACGGATTTTATGATGTTCGGTTGCGGGAAGGGCTTCGGCAGCAGGTATTACCGTCTGATTATTACGGCCCTGATAGCCTGAATGTTGACCAAACCGACGAAGGCGGCGATATGGACGATCTGTTCAAGCGCCTCTTTAACGGTAACCGCGAAGAGCAGGAGCGCCCGGCCACCGAGTCGAATCAGGAAGAAGCGGCCACCGCCCGCCCGGCCCGGCCCGCCGATGTTCCCATAGCGGCTGGTACCAACGTCAGCGCCGATACCGTGAAAACGCGCAAGCAGCTTCGGCAGGAGCGCCGCGAACGCAAACGCCGCGAGAAAGAAGAGCGGCAGCGCGCCGAAGAAGAAGCCGAACAGAATCAGTAACGGGTAGCCTGACTGGGATGGTGTAGGGCATAACGGCTGGTGCGAGTAGAATCCACCGGCCGTTATGCTTTAAACTTTGCCCTAAATCGGCACTTCCCCCAACTTTAAATAATTATATTTGTTGTCTAATTGACAAGTCTCATTTTCAGCCATTATAATTTGACAGCAGCATGGCCATTATGATTACCGAGGAGTGCATCAACTGTGGTGCCTGCGAACCCGAATGCCCCAACACAGCGATCTACGAAGGTGGAGTCGAGTGGACGTGGGGTGGCGGTACTGCCCTCGACGTGGTTGACTTTGGCGACGGCACCGTTGTAAGCGGTAAAGCGCCACAGACCCCCGTTTCGAACGAGTTTTATTACATCGTTACCGATAAATGTACCGAGTGTAAAGGGTTTCACGAAGAGCCTCAGTGTGCAGCGGTATGCCCCGTCGATTGCTGCGTGCCCGATCCTGAGCACGAAGAAGACGAGGATACCCTGCTCGCCAAGAAAGCCTGGCTGCACGCGGAAGAGTAAGTCTGAATAGTCGGCACAAAAAGAGTCCGGTGTCTGGAATGTCTATTGTTTAAGTGCGTAAGCAACACTAAACAGACATTCCAGACACCGGACTCTTTTTGTGCCGACTATTCAGACTTGAGACTTACCGCACCACGTTGAACAACCGGTTCCAGCGGATTTTGCCGGTGGCGGTGGCTGGGTTCGGGTCGATCGACATCCAGATGAAAACGGCTTTACCAACGATATGGTCGGCCGGTACAAAACCCCAAAAACGCGAATCGAGCGAATTGTGGCGGTTGTCGCCCATCATGAAGTAATAGTCTTGCTTGAAGGTGTAGGAGGTGATGGGCTTGCCGCCAATGCTGATCGCCTTATCGGTGACCTCCACATTTTCGTTCCCCTCAAATTTCTTGATCACCGGCCCGTAGAGCGAGATTGTTTTCTCGTTGATCTGGATCGTTGCACCTTCTTTCGGTACGGTCAGCGGCCCGAAGTTATCGACGGTCCAGTTGTACTGAGCGGCTCCGTAGATGGGCGAGAAAGCCGAGGGCGTTGGGGCGGGTTCTTCGTCGTAGGGCGTAATTTTCTTCACCCAATCCATCGCCTTGAACTGATCGATCACCTCGGCCGTCGTGTTGATCTTGTAGCCAATGATCTTGTTGGTTTTTGAGACGCTGTCGGCCTGCTCGATGGGCTGCCAGTTGTACGTCTGATTGGGGTAGTCGTTGATGATCTCGTACTGCCGGAAGAAGGCGTCGTCGAGGTCGGTGCGGTTCGTTTCGATGAAGTAGGTCAACTGCGACTTGGGCGGTACCTCAAACGCTTTCCCGTTGACGAACGCCTGCCGGTGGCGCACTTCCACCACATCGCCGCCAATGCCGATGCACCGTTTGATGTAGTTGGTTTTCAGGTCGGTCGGGTACTGGTCTTCAGGCGGGTAGTTGAACACCACCACATCGCCGTTTTTCACGCTTGAAAAACCCGGTAACCGAAACTGCGGCAACTGAATCCAGTCGAGGTACGACGGGATTTCGGTACCCCAGATTTTCTGGTGGGTCAGCGGTACCTGCAAGGGTGTTTTGGGCGTGCGGGTACCGTAGTGAAACTTACTGACAAACAGGAAATCGCCGACCATCAGACTGCGCTCCATCGAGGGCGTGGGGATGGTGAAGGCTTCCATGAACAGCCACCGAATGAGGGTGGCGGCCACCACGGCAAAGAGGATCGAATCGAACCACTCGCGGATGGGCGATTTCGTTTTGACCGGCTTGCCGGTTTGGATAGGCGTTTTAACGTCAGGCACGATGTCTAGAGTGTTTCAAATTAGCTATACGAAGGTACGGGATTTAACGCGAAGCGATAAACGATAAGTGATGAATGGGGAAGAAGGGGAGCGTTATGGACTATGAATGATGAGCTATGAATAATGAAATGAGGGCATCCATTGAGTTCGCTGGGTACGTTCTGGCTCGTAATTCAGCATTCATCACTCATCAGTACGTTACTGTTAGCTGTCGCCCAGTAGGTCATCCATGCCAAAAACGCCCTGCCGCCCGGCGAGCCATTCGGCGGCCGTTACGGCACCCAGCGCAAAGCCCTGACGGCTGTGGGCCACGTGCGCAATTTCGATCCGATCAACCTCCGATTCGAAGCGCACGATGTGCGTGCCAGGTACGTTGCCTTCCCGGACTGAGTCGATCACGACGGCGTCGGCTGTATCCCCATCGGCGGGTTTGTCGGCTTCCGAAACGGCCCAACGCGTTTTCTGCGGCAGGTTCTCAAGCAACCCTTCGGCTAGGGTAATGGCGGTGCCTGAAGGCGCGTCTTTCTTTTCGGTATGGTGTACCTCGGTCATCGACACCTGGTAACCGGGGTAGTTGTGCATGAATTTGGCCAACACCTTATTCAACCGGAAAAACAGATTGACGCCGATGCTGTAGTTGGAGGCGTAGAAAAATGCGCTACCCTGCTCGCGAACGGCCTGCTCAATCTCGGTACGGTGGGCGAGCCAGCCCGTGGTGCCGCAAACGACGGCCCAACCCCGGCTGATGCAATAGCGCAGGTTGTCGACGGCCGACTCGGGTGAGCTAAACTCAATCACTACGTCGACGGCGTCGTCGGCGAGGGCGTCCATGTCGGCGCGGTTGCTGAGGTCGATCCGGCCAACAATCTGATGACCGCGTTCGAGCGCAATCTGTTCAATGGCCCGGCCCATTTTGCCGTAGCCTACTAAGAGAATCGTCATAAGTGGAAAGGAGCCGTTGCCTCCGGTGAGCCGCCACAGCGAACCACCCGCAACGGACTATTTAATCACCATCGTCAGTTTGATACCCGGTACAAAACTAACCGCTGAGGTGGGAATGAGCGTAGGGGCGTATTTGAGCGTCAGGCTATCCGACACGTCGAACGTTTTCAGGTGGGCCGATACGTTGGCATCGACGATGTTGAGACCGTAAAAAAGCGCCGTGAAAATGTAGTTGTAATCACGCCAGCGTCGCCAGAAATCGGTGCCTTGTTTGAGCTGATTCAGGTTAAGTTCACGACCTTTTACGATAGCCGTTTTGGTCCGGCCAGGGTCTTGCCCAGGGACAGTCTTCAGATTGTAAGCCTCCTGGTAGCCAGCCAGATACTCCTGATAGTTACCGGTATAGGTAATGATGAAGTAGGCAAAAGTGCCAAAGCCCGCGTAAATCACCGGGATCTTCCATTTCTGCCGATTGTAGAATTGGCCCCAGCCGGGCAGAATAACCGAGCGGATGGTCGCCTTCTTCGGAATGATCTTGTTGATTTCGGCTTGTGCAGCGGCTGACACCGTTAGCGTATCAACCGCTGGCGCCAGCGAATCGACCAGCTCTTCCATGTCATTGGCCGCTGAGTCAACGGGGGGCAGGGTGTCGGGAGGCGTGGGCCGGATCACAGGTCGTTGCCGGGTGGTGTCGGTCGTTTGGGCCATTGCCACCGACGTACCCAGCAGGAGGGTAAGGACAAAAAAGGAGAGAAGAGCTTTCACGCAATAAAATCCGGTAGTGACGCAACCGGCGCGAACATCATAACAGCTACGTAACGCCAACGCCGGTTTGTTTGGCCAACGAGTTGACTTAAAAAAGCTTAACTGACTAAGCAGTCGAGCTAAGCAACCGGTCCCAAACCGGGAACAAAGGTAGGCGATTGTAAGACAGGTTCGATGGCGTATGAACAGGTAAGCGCAGTATTGAGTGATCCAATGATCTGGCCTACGGCACTATACGTATCGACCAGTTTATGTTACTTATAAAGTAAAACAGAAAAATACTCGATTGCTTAGTGGAAAATTTAGCGACCGCTCAGTGTATTTTACTCGATTATTAATGTAACCAACTATGGGTAGCCCTACTTTTATACTTAGATAAATATATATTTTCATATATGTATTTATGGTGACGCCCTTGATCGCTCACGCCTTGCATTGGTCTACTTATCAGTTTTCACCTAATGGCTACTCTATCGATTACATCTACGCCTTGCTGTCCGGAGTGTAAAAGCGACGACTCGGTCAGCCGCATCAAGCGAACTTATTTAGTGAGGCATTTCCTGCCTTTTTTGCCGCTCAGGCGCTACTACTGCCACCAGTGCGTGCGCACGTTCTGGAAGCTGAAGCGTAATCGCTAAGCTGCGGTCACCCAAGGCTCGCCAGGCGTGCTCAGACTGCCAGCCGTTTCACTACAGAAAAGCCCCATCCAATAATTGGATGGGGCTTTTCTGTAGTGAAACGGCCTGATACTTGTTTAGGCCGAGTAGTTCAGGACGTTCAGGATGCGGTCGAGTTCCTCCTGCGAGGTAAACGGAATCTTGATCTCCCCCTGATGCTTTTCATCGGCTTTGATGATCACCTTCGAGCCAAACATCGACGAGAGTTTAAATTGCAGACTCCGCATTTCCTGTTTGGGCAGGGTCGTCTTCCGGGCGGGCAGGGATTCTTCCGTAACCGAGAGGTTGCGTACGGCTTCTTCCACTTTGCGCACCGACCAGTCTTCGTCAATAATCTTGTTGAAGAGTTTGATCTGCGTCTCGGGGTTGTCGATGTTGATGATCGCCCGGGCGTGGCCCATCGAAATCCGGGTATCGCGTAGCGCCGCCTGAATCACAGGCGGCAGTTTCAGCAATCGGATGTAGTTGTTGACCGTCGTGCGGTTTTTGCCCACGCGTTCGCCCAGTTCTTCCTGTTTCAGGCTGCATTCGGTGATGAGGCGCTGGTAGGAGAGGGCAATTTCGATCGAGTTCAGGTTTTCGCGCTGAATGTTCTCGATCAGGGCCATTTCCAGCATTTGCTGGTCGTTGGCCGTCCGCACGTAGGCGGGAATGTGCAACATCCCGATCAGCTTGGACGCCTGCAAACGCCGCTCGCCCGAGATGAGCTGATACCGGTCTTTGCCGAGTTGCCGCACCGTGATGGGCTGGATGATCCCTTGCACCCGAATGGAATCGGCCAGTTCGTTGAGGGCTTCTTCGTCGAAGCGGGTCCGCGGCTGGAAGGGGTTGGTCTCGATCTGTTCAATGCCGATTTCGGTCATCGTGCTGATCGACTCATACGGCGACGGCTTGGCCTGACGCCCGTCGCTGTCCTGTAACAACGCGCCCAGACCCCGGCCGAGGCCCGTCAGTTTGTTGCTCTTGATGTTACCAGCCTTGGCATTCGTTGTGTTCATCGAGGGAAGAGTTTTCTGTTTTCAGTTTCCTGTTCTCAGCTAAGCCCAACAGCCCAATTTGGGCGATGCGGGTACCTGAAAACGGGCAACTGAAAACTCTTTTTAAACCGTCTCTTGCGGCATTAGGCCGTTTTTAATTAAAATCTCGCGGGCCAGGTTCAGGTAACTGATAGCCCCCTTACTATCGGCATCCTGCGCCAGCACCGGTACGCCAAAACTGGGCGATTCGCTGAGGCGGATGTTCCGCGGAATGATGGTGTGAAAAACCATCTGCTGGAAGTGAGAGGTTACCTCACCCACCACCTGATTCGACAAACGTACCCGGAGGTCGTACATCGTCAGCAAAATGCCTTCGATGGCCAGGTCGGTGTTCAGGCGCGATTGAATGATCTTGATCGTGTTGAGCAGCTTGCCCAGCCCTTCGAGCGCAAAGTATTCACACTGTACGGGAATAATCACCGAGTCGGCAGCGGTAAGGCTGTTGATGGTGATCAAACCGAGCGAGGGCGAGCAGTCGATGATAATGAAGTCGTAATCGTCGCGGATGTGGTTCAGCGCGTCCTTCATCTTATCCTCCCGGCTTTGCAGGTTGATCATCTCGATCTCGGCCCCGACCAGATCGATGTGCGAAGGCAGCAGATCAAGGTTAGGGAAGTCGGTCTGAATGATGGCGTCGCGCGTTTGCACGTCTTCGATCATGCATTCGTAAATGCTGTATTCGATTTCCTTGGGGTTATAACCGAGGCCCGAGGTCGAGTTGGCCTGAGGGTCAGCATCGACGATCAGCGTTCGGAACTCAAGAGCCGCCAGACTGGCCGCTAGATTGATTGTTGTTGTGGTTTTACCGACGCCGCCCTTCTGGTTGGCAATGGCAATAACTTTACCCATGGGTTTGTTACGTTGCAGTCCCAAAGATGTTGGAACGTTCCATGCTTTCCAAGAATGTTTCACGAAAATGTTCCACAAATTACCCCACGTCCAGATCGGGCTGCGCAGGGATGCTCGCACAAAGGCCTGTGAGAGGCTGCATTGGGCCAAATGGGGCAAAATCGGGCGAAGTGGAAGTGATGACGGACGGCGGGCGGGGTGCGTGGTCTGATGAGTTGCTCAGGTGCCAACAGCTGATTGGGCCGCATCGGCGCAAAACCGAACGGTTTGCGAAACTTATCCGTCTGTAGGATACTTGCCCTCTTAAATCTGGTTTACGTGCTCACAGCTACCCACCTCTCTAAAGCATTCGACGCCCTGGTGGCGGTAAAAAACGTGTCGTTGTCGCTGGCACCGGGCCAACTGGTGGCGTTAGTTGGTGCCAGTGGATCGGGTAAGAGTACCCTGCTGAACCTGCTGGGTGGCCTGCTCGACCCCGACAAAGGCGAGGTAGCCCTCGATGGCGAAACTGTGGCCGGTCCGAAAGACGTGCTGGTGGCCGGGCATCCGCAGATCCGGGTGGTACACCAGGAATACAAGCTGATGCCCAACATCTCGATCCGCGAAAACATCGCCTACGCCCTGCGTTTCTACGAACGTGCCTACCGCGAACGCCGCGTCGATGAACTGCTGCGGTTGTGTCGGCTGGAGGCTGTGCAGCACCACAAACCCCGCGAGGCATCGGGGGGCGAGAAACAACGCACCGCCATTGCCCGCGCCCTGGCCGAACCTGCCCGCGTTTTGCTGCTCGACGAACCGTTCAGCCACCTCGACCTGCCCAACCGGCTGATCATCCGCGATCTGCTGTTTGACCTGGTTCGGGGCGTCGACCAGCCGGAGCCCCGCCCGGCCTGCCTGTTGGTGACACACGAGGCTACCGACGCGCTCTCCATTGCCGATCAGGTCGGGATTCTGCATCAGGGGCAGCTAAAGCAGTGGGGGACGCCCCGGCAGGTGTACTTTTCGCCCGCCAACACCTATGCCGCCCGTATGACGGGGCCGGTCAACATCATCCGGGGGAAACACCTGCCCCTACTGGGTTTGCCCGCCGCCGAGCCGGACGCTCCGTTTGGCCTGCGCCCCGAACACGCGCACCTCGACCCGGCCGGTCCGGCAGAAGGCACCGTTCGGGCCGTGTTTTTTCAGGGACGTACCTCCGAAGTCGACGTACGGATCAGCCGGTACGTTACCCTGCGCATGCTCACCCAACGCGAGGATGTACAGGCGGGCGATCAGGTACGTATCCGGGTCGATGCTGATCGGCTGATGCGACTGTAGTTATTGATGGTCATTGATAGTCATTGGTTGCGGAAAACAATGAATGACTACCAATAACTACCAATAACTACCAATAACTACCGCTGCCCACTGCCCCACATTATAAGCTCCTTAGAAAAGGAGGTTGTTAAACTAAGCGCATAGCCTATACGTTTTATAGTGTAGTAACGATCAACGTTGAATTAGCTATGTTCATGAGAAAAGGAAAGCGGCAGCCGTTGCAGTGGCTAGCGGCCGTTGCGGTGGCGCTGAGTCTGGGGGCGGGGTTATCGGCCTGCACCAACTCGGCGACCAATGACCTGGGTCCCGAGGACTCCAATGTGTTTATTACCAACTACGACCGGCAGGTCGACTTCAGCCAATATAAAACCTTCAGCCTGCCCGATTCGGTGCTGGTGGAGTCGAACGACAGCTACGGGCAGTCGGCGCAACCAACCGAGGTGCAGTTTGTGAACCGGGTAGCCACCGAACTGACTAACCGGGGTTTTACACGGACGGCGGCCGGGCAGGCGGCTGATCTGGGTGTGGTCGTCACGCGGGTAAACAACCGCTACACGGGGGTGGCTGCGAATCCCTACGCCGGCTACTATGGCAACTACTGGGGCGGCGGGTTTGGCTATTACGATCCGTTTTATTACCCCAGCTACTACCAGTATTATCAGGTATCCGAGCAACTCTGGCGGATCGATATGGTCGACCTGAAAAACCGGCCAATCATCACCCCCGGCACGAACCCCAACGATCCGAATAGCCAGCTGAAAGTGGTGTATTCAGCCGAGTTGCGGGGGAACGGAATCTTTGATTCCGCTTCCGTCGAGCGCATCATCGCCAACGTATTCAGTCAGTCGCCCTACCTGAGAGCGACCCGTTAATCACCTTAAATCAGTATGCGATCCCCGTTGCGGCACCTGCGTGCGCCGTTAGCAGGGAAGCAGCGATCAACAACCTATGAAAAGCAGAATCTGGCTTACGGCCGCGTTGCTGTCGGGTCTGTTGCTGCCAGCCATGGCACAACGTAACCCCGACACGCCGCAACGGACCGAATCGAATGCCTATAACCTCATGCGTGAGTCGACTTATAACCGGTACGTAACCTTCAACGCGTCGTTGCGGTATGGGGTAGGCGTGCCGCTGGGTACGCAGCGCACGTACATCAATCAGCTATCACCCGCCAACGCGCTGGTGACGATGGAGTGGCAGTTTCCGCAGAATTTTTCGCTGGGCCTTCAGTCGGGCTACCAGTATTCACAGCAGCGGTTGCCCCGGGCGGTGTATTCGTTTCCTGAGACAGGCGAGGATATCTCCGCCGTACAGACCCGCACGCTGACGGTGACGCCGGTGCTGGCCACGGCCGCTTATTACTTCAGCGACCCGGCGGCACCCATCCGGCCCTACGTGCAACTGGCGGGTGGTGGTGCGTTTATGAACTACACCAATTTCTACGGTACGCTGGCCGATCAGGACAAGCGATTTGCCGGTATGATTGCCCCCGCTATTGGCGTTAAAGTCTTTGGCAAGCGGGAAAAAGGCCTTGGTGGCGAAATTCAGGCGCAGTACCAGAACGCCTTTTACAAGTATAACGAGCTGAACAATCCCTCGAATCTGATGCTGTCGGCCGGCCTGACGTATCGATTCTATTAGGGTATTTTGGGTTTAACTGACAACAGGTGGCTGACGCGCTTTACTGCGGCGTCAGCCACCTGTTGTCAGTTAAACCTTAACCTATTTACTCCACCCGATAGGCGACGACTTTGTTGCCGAAGAAGGTAGGCACGAGCAGGAGTTTGGCCTTCCTGACGTAGTCGATATCGGCCGCATTGAGTTTCTCGGTGCGCGTATCCAGCAGGCTTTGCTTCTCGCCCATGGCATTCACGAAAAAGACCTGCCCGTTCCAATCCGAAACGAAATAATTGTCTTTGCCATCGCTGACGATCCCGTCGGTAGCTGCCATGCCATCGGCCAGCGTGGTCATGGTTTTGGTCTCGACGTTGACCGCCCGCACCGCGCCCAGCTTGGTCGCCCCAATCAGCAGTCGATTCTTGCCATCAGCCAAGATGCCGTTCGGCTTGTTGAGGTGCTCGCCCGACATCAGCACGTCCCACTTGTCGTTGGCCAGCCGGTAAATTTTATCGAACCGGCTATCGGTCACGTACACGTTGCCGTTGCGGTCGGCCGTCACGTCGTTGAGGAAAGCATTTTTCGGGTCGACGGCATCGTAGGTTTTTTCGGCCTGCCCCGTCGCCAGGTTAATCTGAACGAGCCGGTACACGTCGGTTACGTAGAGGAAATTACCATGAATGGCCATGCCCTTGGGGGCATTGAGGCCCGTAGCCCAGCGCAGGTTGGTGATTTTTCCGTCGAGGGTCATCTTGCTGATGAAGCCATTGCCATCGAGCGCATCGGCTTTGCCATCGATGTTCGCTACGTAGATGGCCTCCGTACCTGCGTCGTAGAGCACCGACTCCGGTACACGCAGTGTGGTGTCTGATTCCCACACTTTTACTAGTTTTTTGGGTTTTGGCTTAGCAGTTGCAGGTACGTGTAGGGCTACGCAGGCACAGGTGAGCAGCGCCATGGCTACCGGTAAAACGGTCAGTTTCATAAATGCAGTTGTCTTTGCCACAAAAGAACGGGTTCGGTCATGGATGACCAACCGCTCAGGGCTTTTTTTAAGCAAGGAAAGGCTGCGTATAATCGATTATTTTTCAGGGATGGCATACCGATTGTATTACCAATTCTTACATTTAGGTTCCCTCTTCGCTTATTCGGAAACTTTAATAAACCTTCTCGATATGAGGGCGTTAATGTCGTGCTCATACGCTAGTCAAAGATAATTATGCTCACGCAATCCCTATCCCCGTTGGCCGACTATCCGGTCAAAGAAAGTATTCGCGATCTGGCACGTCTGCAACGTACCTACGATCCTTCAGACGAGGTGTTCTGGACTTATTTCAACGCCAGGGTTCTACAGAACGAGCCCATTGGAGTAGAAGATTTTGTCAGCCAGACGTACACGACCCCCGAGCCATACGGGCAGTTATCGGGGGCCAGCATAGATTAAGTGGCGAACTGTGCGTAACATTGCGCCGGGGGCTTTCCCCGCTGGCGCTGATGCGCTTCGGCACGGCTGACCGCGTGGGTCAGGCCCGTCGGTTTTAGCTTTTTATTCGTCCTTACTCCGTCTGTACGTATGCAAATTGGATTTATCGGCCTCGGCAAAATGGGTTTCAACATGGTGCTCAACTTATTGCGCCATAAGCACGAGGTCATCGGGTATGATATCAACGAAGCGTTGGTCAACGAGATTAAGCAGGAGGGCGCACAAGGAACCAATACCTTGCCCGAACTATGTGGCGCCTTGCAGGGCCGCAAAGTACTGTGGCTGATGATTCCCGCCGGCCCGCTGATTGACCGGGTAATCAACGACCTGACCCCACTGCTGGCCGAAGGCGACGTCATCATCGACGGGGGAAACTCGCACTACCAAGATTCGGTACGTCGGCACGCCGCTTTGCTGGAAAAGAAACTGCATTTTGTCGACTGCGGTACCAGCGGCGGGATGGATGGTGCGCTCAACGGCGCCTGCACGATGGTCGGCGGTGATGCCGATGTCGTTCATTCCATTGAGCAGATCTTCCAGGACATTTCGGTGGAAAACGGCTACCTCTACACCGGCAAGGCGGGCAGCGGGCACTTCACCAAGATGGTCCATAACGGGATTGAATATGGCATGATGCAGTCCATTGCAGAAGGCTTTGAAGTTCTCGAAAAAAGCACGTTTGATTATGACTTTGAGGCCGTAGCCCGGCTCTGGAACAACGGCTCGGTGATCCGTAGCTGGCTGATGGAGCTGACCGAAAACGCCTTCTCGAAAGATGCCCGCCTCGATTCGATCAAGGGCCGGATGCACTCGTCGGGTGAAGGCAAATGGACGCTCGAAACGGCGCTCGACCTGAACGTACCCACGCCGGTTATTGCCCTGTCTTTATTGATGCGCTACCGGTCGTTGCAGGACGATACGTTCACGGGCAAAGTAGTGGCTGCCCTGCGCAACGAGTTTGGCGGCCACGCAGTCGATAAGAAATAAGGTCGAGAAACGTCAAGGTCCCGGACTTGCTGTCCACCGTGTGGAGCCGTTCAGGCTCGGCTGACGGTGGACAGCCAATCCGGGACCTTGGTCTATCTGGGGCCTTGAGCTTCCTTTCCTCAACATTCCGCCTGCTCCGGCGGTTGATAGCCTGATTCACCACTCTCCGATGAACACATGGCTCTCAACATACACGCCTATCTTTCTTCTCAGTTTACGCCGACGGTTGTCGATCAGTTGGGCGAACGGTTAGGTGAAAAACCGGCTAATGTCGGCGCCGCCATTGCCGCTGCCATTCCAACGCTGTTGGGCACCTTAGTCGCCCGTACCCAGTCGACCGGCGATGCCGATGCCCTTGTCGACGTGCTTCGCCAGACGAAATACAGCCAGGAAGCAACCCCCTTTGATATTGGTCAGGTAACCGATACGGCTGCCGAAACCCAGTCGGCTATTGCCGGAGGCAGCGACTTTGTCCAACGGCTGTTA
Organism: Fibrella aestuarina BUZ 2; assembly: GCF_000331105.1. Classification (NCBI taxonomy): domain Bacteria; kingdom Pseudomonadati; phylum Bacteroidota; class Cytophagia; order Cytophagales; family Spirosomataceae; genus Fibrella; species Fibrella aestuarina. The sequence goes on from NC_020054.1 coordinate 3,688,812, forward strand.
TCGACCCGCGTCGACGAGGTGGCCCGGCAGATTGCCGCCCATAGCCACGTCAACCGAGCGTCGGCCGTGTCGTTGCTGGATCTGGTCGGATCGGTGCTTGAAGGCATACTGGGTCGACAGGTGCTCGACAATGGCCTCACCGGTTTTAACCTGAGTACCCTGATGGCCGGGCAAATCGACGAAGTCCGCGCCAACATGCCCGCAGGTTTGGCCAGTCTGGCTACAACCCTAGGTTTTGCCAAGTTGCCGCACCCGTCGGGCGACGAGGCGCAGGGTATCACCACGTTTACCAGCACGCCCTCCAACCCGGATATTCCCAAAAGCCCGCTGGTCGAGCGGGAACGTGAAAACGTAAGCTGGCTGCGTTGGGCGATGATCGCCGTGGGGGCGCTGATCCTGTTCCTGATCGTGCAAAAGTGCCGCGAGCCACAAACGGCTACCGACGGCATTTACACCGACACCACCGCCCGCGCTGAGTCGGATCGGCAGGAAGACACCTCTGCCGCAACTCGGCAGAACATTGCCGAATCGAATGCCTCGACCCAGGATACGGCCCGTGGCCCCTTCGATAACAACGACTCGACCGCCAGCAGCACGGCGATGCCCGTACTGGTGCAGGTCGAACTCCCCGGCGGGCGGCGGCTAAAGGTAGCCGAGCGATCGTTCAACGCAAACCTGGCGCAGTTTTTGGCGGGCAAGACGCGCCCGGTACCGCGTACGTTTACGTTTGAAAACCTCACGTTCGATACCAACTCGGCCCGCATCACCACCGAGTCGCAGCCCAACGTAAACGACCTGATCGAGATCATGAAGGCCTATCCGGGCTTGCAGATCAACATTCAGGGCCATACCGACAACACGGGCAATGCCGACACGAACCGGAAGCTCTCTATCGACCGGGCCAATGCTGTTCGGTCGGCGCTGATTGCGGCCGATGTGGCCGCCGACCGGGTAACGGCGCAGGGGTTTGGGGCCGAAAAACCGACGGCCTCCAACGATACCGCCGAAGGCCGTCAGAAGAACCGCCGCATCGACGTCGTCGTGCTCAAGCTCTAACCAGGCCAACTTTCCACTAGCGGGCGCCCCCAGCGTCACGAAAGTCGATTTACTTTCGTGGCGCTGGGGGCGCCCGCTGTAGTTTCCAGGCGGCGCTGCCTTACTTTTGCCGCTATGTTTGCTGACGCTATCGACGAGGTCGATTTATTCACCCGCCCTATTCATTCTATTCTACGCCTCTACGGCCACAGTGAGATTGTTCCCGGCACGGCTACCTTGTTCTTTGTGAACGACGATGCCTGCGCCGTTACCTGCAAACACGTCGCCGAGATCATCGGGCAGTCGGATGCCATCTTTGGTCGCTACAACGCCTTTCGGGCCGCGATCCGGCAGTTCCAACGGGATAAAAACTACGCCCATCTGCTCCAGAAAACAGAGAAGGAGTTTGGCTTCCAACCCGAAACGATTATCCGGGTACGTAATCTGTTCATGAACTGCGTCGATCAGTTTACCGACCTGAAAATTGATTTGCATCCTACGCAGGATTTGGCGCTGCTGCGTTTTAAAGGCTACAAACGACGACTCTACAAAAGCCACGCGGTGTTCCTGCGCGACAGCTCGCGGGCGCGGCCGGGCCGTTCGCTGTGCCGGCTGGGCTATCCCTTTCCTGAGTTTACCAATTACCGCTACAACGAGCGGGACGACGATATTGAGTGGATCGCCGGCGGCCGTGAAACCACGCCTAAATTCCCGATCGACGGCATTATCACGCGGCTCCTGTCGGATGATGGGGCCAATGTAACGGGGATTGAACTGAGCACGCCGGGGTTGCGGGGCCAAAGCGGCGGCCCGCTGTTCGACGTTAACGGGCTGGTGTATGGCATGCAGGCCGAAACGCGCCACCTGCACCTGGGCTTCGACATCGAGAATCAGCACGTGCTGGTCAACGGCCGCAAAGCCCGTGTGTCGAACTACCCCTTCCTGAACGTGGGGGCCTGCGTCCACGCCGATGTGATCAAGCGGTTTCTGGCCGAAAACGACGTGCCGTACAGCGAAGCCTGATGCCGTCAGGTACGTATCGGCCCTGTGTCGATCGGTAGTGGAAACCGCTTTTACCAACGCCCGAATCTCGCCATGCTGTTGCAACTATACCGAAAGGCCTATACCGGACTGACGCGGCCTGTCTGGCTGCTGGCGGTGGTGATGCTCATCAACCGGTCGGGGACGATGGTGCTCCCTTACCTGTCGCTCTACATGACGCAGCAACTGCGGTTTACGGTGGAGCAAACGGGGGTTGTGCTGGCCATTTACGGATCGGGCGCGTTGCTGGGTACGTTCCTGGGCGGCAAACTCACCGACCGTATCGGGTTTTACTGGATTCAGGCCGGAAGTTTACTGTTTGGCGGGTGTATGCTGGTGGCGCTCCAATTCGTCACCCGCTTCGAGGGGCTGTGCGTCCTGGTGTTCGTGTTCACCACGCTCGGTGATTCGTTTCGGCCCGCCAACAACGCGGCGTTGGCCTACTACAGCACGCCCGACAGCCGCACTCGTGCCTATTCGCTCAACCGGCTGGCTATCAATCTGGGCTGGGCGGTTGGCGGTGGCCTTGGGGGTATCTTGGCGGGCATCAACTACCACCTGCTCTTCTGGGCCGATGGCCTGACCTGCATTGGCGCCGCCCTCTACCTGCTGTACGCCTTGCCGCGCCCCGCCCGGCCAACACCTGCTGCCGACCACCAGACCACTGAGGTCGCCTCGGTTCGTTCGCCCTGGCGCGATGGCACGTTTTTGCTCTTTATCGGCTGCGTCGTGGCGTACACAACGGCGTTTATGCAGTTTTTCAGCCTGATGCCGCTCTACCTGAAACAGCGCCTGGGCTTGCCGGAGGCCAAGATCGGCCTGCTCAACGCCTTCAACGGGCTCCTGATCGTAGCGGTCGAAATGGCGTTGGTCTACTGGCTCGAACAGCGGTTCCAGCGCCGGTTGGGCATTGCCGCCGCGGGGATTCTGCTGACGGGGCTGGCGCTGCTGACGCTCATCCAGACCCAGGTGCCCGGTGTTGAGTGGGTGTCGGTATTTCTGTTCACGGCGGGTGAAATTCTGGCGATGCCGTTTCTGCTCACCTTCGCGGCCAACCGGGCGTCGGATAGTAACCGGGGCCAATACATGGGTGTCTATTCGATGGCCTGGGCGCTGGCGCAGGTCGGCAGTCCGTTCCTGGGTTCACAACTCACCCAGCGGTTTGGCTTTACGGTACTCTGGCTGTTTATGGCCAACCTGTGCGTGCTGGCCGCTACGGGTATTGCGTTGATCCGCAACCGGCAGTGATTCGGCCCTATTGAGGCCGTTGATACACGTACCTAACGTACCTGAGAGGCGGCTCGCCGCAACACGAGGTACTCGATCAGCAGCACCCGGCAATGGTCGTCGCATTGCCAGCGGATGTGCCAGAACGGCTGGGGGGCAAGCCGCCGCAGCAGGGGCTGTTCATAGGCCGACAGCATGCCCGCAATAAAAAACGAAAACGACCCGAAGGCCGCCTCGATGTCCGCTAGCTCAATAGGCGGTGGCTGTTGCCCTAGCCGAAGTAATGACGTACCCAGCAGCACCTGCTCCATTGGGTTCAGCGGTTGGGCGGTCAGTGCCTGCATATCCCGGATCAGCTTGGCGCGAATGGGCTGCAGCAGGGGCGGGTCGTGCGCCGCCATCAGCCGGGCAATATGGTAGGCAATCAGGGGTGTGGTGGCGTAGTTGTGAGCGCAGTGAAACGGGGCCGTGCGGTAACGATCGCTGCTCACCATGTCGGCCAGCAGGGTCAGGCTGTCGGTAGCGTGTTCGTCAATCGGCAGGCCATGGTCATACACACAGTAAAGCATGTTGGCCAGGGCACAGGCATCGAACTCGATGGGCATGCGCTCACCAAACCAGGTCGAGTAGGCACGCAACGCCCGATATTCGGGAAATGTGTTCCGAATGGTCTGGTGGGTTTGATTGGCGTGCCGGGCCAGTTTGCGGTGCAGGTAGTCGAGGTCGGCAGCCGTGGGATTAGCGGTCAGGTATACCATGGCCGTATCGTCGATGTCGTCGGGGAGTTTGAAATGACGGTACCGGTGCATGAACCGGCCATTCGGAAAGTGCCGTGACGGATTCGTCGCGTAGAAATTATACGTACCCAGCGGAGTGTCGACCGGCGGAGTGCCGCTCGGCGTAATGTCGCCAAGCGGAGTTGGTTGCTGGCCAGCGACAGGTAGGTTCGGCGCATTCCGAAAGGCCGGATACGTACCTGTGGCCGCGCTAACGAAGGCGGCGGCCAGCGCCTGTTCGTCGGGTGCCAGCAGGGGGGCGAGCCGCTGTAGCGTGAAGACTGAGATGGCGGTAAAGAAAAGATTTACGTCGAGCCGGCGGTAGCCCCAGGCTGGATTATGGCGGTATGAAAGCACCAGACCACCAGGTAGGCCCGCTTGTCTAACTGACTGATTCGTGGTTAGTTGTCGGAGCAGCTGAGTAGTCGCGTCAGATTTCATAAGTAAAAAGACGGTGGGTTACGTGTAATGGCATTGCTTTTGTGGTACGGTGATTACCCAACTCATTATATGAACACGTCTTGCTATGAAATGGCGCTTTATCCTACTCCTGTCGGGCTTGCTGACTACCTCGGCCAGCTGGGCGCAGAAGGCTTTCATCTACAATAGCCTGCAAAAAAACGGTTTCTTTTCCATTTCCATTGGCACTAGCCTGCCCACAGGTAACTTCGGTAAGGTAGTGAACTGCACCGAAGGGTCTGGCAGCGGTATGGCCGTGGCGGGCCGGGCGTTGAGTATCTCGGGCGGCTACCGGTTAGGCGGGCCGTTGGGCATTATGGCTCGCTACGAGACCGTACAGCATACCATTCAACCCGCTGCGTTGGCGCAGCAGTACCCGCAACTGGCGGGCGAGCCGGTTAAAGTCACGGCGTCGGCCGGTCCTAGAGGGCAGTGGCAAAGCCGCAGCGTGATGCTGGGGCCCTACGTGACCGTGCCGCTCGGCCGCGTCGCCATCGACTTCCGGGCGTTGGCCGGGCAAGCCTGGGCAACCTGCCCCGAGACTTGCGTACAAGGCACCGTCAACATGATTGAAACGAGCTTTCGGTCGGGCAACCAGGAGTCTACCGCCATCGGGAGCAGCCTGGGTATGACGCTCCGGTATCGGATCACGCCCGTTGTGGGCCTGCACATGAGCACCGACTACAGTACCGCTACGTTCCGGTTTAACAACATTCCACTCGAAGAAAAATCGGGCGGCCTTACCAACGTAACTACCTATAGCACCAGCCGTACGCTGAGCATGGTCAATTTTTCGGCGGGCCTAACGATCCAGTTTCGGTCGAAAAATCGGGTATTTTAATCCAAATCAGGTACATAGGTTACCGTTCGCAAAGCCACTGACCGATCACGAAATCGGTAACAAATTCAGGGGGGATAGCGGCTACTTTTCGGATAGAAACGAATAGCCAACATCACTCATGAAATCCGTTTACGCTTTCCTGCTACTGCTTGCCGCCACGACCGCTTCGTTTGGTCAGATCGCCAACGATAATCGCTTCTCCGTTCAGATCGACGGGAAGCCCTACGAAACGCAACCCCGGCGTATTCAGCTGGGCCGCTACTGGTGGATTACCGCCAACAGCGTAAAACCCGACCGCTCGATCCGCGTGTGGCTCGGTAATGTCGACAAGACCGATGTGCTGGTACCGGGAACGTACCTGATCGTCGACGCCGATAAGCCCGATACCAAAAAGAATTGGGAAGAGGCGCTGGCCGCCGGTACGTATAAGGGCATCGCCGTGATCAAATACGTGGAGGAAACCCGCGAACCCCGTATGGAATATCACGTGGGTAAATCGCAGAATAACCACGAAACGATGACCGTGAAACAGGGCGCCGACGGCTTTCTGGAAGCCCAGTTTACGAGTGTGGCGCTGGCCGGTTCCTACTGGAAAGAGAAAGCCTCGGCGACGGTTTTCGGCGGCCTCGGCCGCTTAACCAGCAAACTGGAAGATAAAGCCATCACCAAAACAACGGGTTACGACTCCGACATCGACCCGGAAGGCAACGGCTATAAGCGGCAGGACAAAACCGACGCCGTCACGCTGACTAATGGCAAGTTCCGGCTCAAACTGTAGCCGTTTCGAGTTTAAAAAAGTTTTCCGTTTCGGGTTTAAACCCGAAACAGAAAACTACCTTCTCAACCCACCTGTTCCCACATGGCCGCAACGCTGGTGACGGGCAGTTGGCAGGCGCGGTTGTAGCAGACATAAATCGCCGTTTGGCCATCGATGGGGCCGCGCTGTGCCAGCAGCGGCAACGAACTGCGGGAGTCGGTGCCTGCCAGGACTTTGTTCGGAAAAAATTTGGCGTCAATGTCGCGGCGGAATTCCTGCGCATCCGGCCCAACGATCGCGATTTCGGCCGTGGGACGTACCCGCAACGTGTAGAGCGACGCCCAGTTGGTGAGGTAGTTCACTTCGTTGTCGAGCAGGGGTTGGATTAGGCCCAGCATCTGATCGACCCGCTCGGCGTACTCGGGGCGTTCCAACAGTAGGCTCAGCGTGTAGAGGTTCTGCGCCATGATTGAGTTGGAGGCCGGAATGACATTGTCGAACAACTCCTTTTTGCGCGCAATCAGTTCTTCGCCCGATTTGTCGGTAAAGAAAAGCAGTGGCTCATCCGGGTCGTTGAAATGCGCCAGCACGTACTGCGTCAGGCGATCGGCTTCGGTAAGCCACTCGTCGGCAAACGTCGCCTGATAGAGCGCCACGTACCCGTCGATCACGGCGGCGTAGTCTTCCAGAAAACCAAGTTGCCGCGCCCGACCCACGCCATCCGGGCCCGTTTTGTAGCTATGCCACAGCCGCCCCCCGTTGCGCCCGTCGGTTAGTTTCTGCTTGATGAAAAAGGCCAGCCGCAGCGCCATCGACAGAAACTCGGGCTCGTTGAAGACGCGGTAGGCCGATACCAGCCCTTTCAGCGCCAGCCCATTCCACGAGCACAGCAGCTTATCATCGAGGCCGGGCCGGACCCGCTGACTGCGCACCGCCAGCAGTTTTTCTTTGGCGGTAGTAAGCCGCTCATTCAGTTCGGCGGCCGTCCAGCCCAGCTGATCGGCAAAGGCCGGGTTGGTTTCCGTGCGGTGCAGGATGTTCGTCCGGCCGTGGCCATGACCGATGTCCCAGTTGCCTTCGGGGGTGATGGTATACAACTGGGCAAACCAGTCATAATCATCGCCCAGAATCGATTGTAGTTCGTCTGCCGACCAGGTATAAAATTTACCTTCGATCCCCTCGCTGTCGGCATCCAGCGCCGAATAAAAGCCGCCGTCGGGGCTAAGCAGTTCGCGTTCCAGAAACTCGATAGTATGGTACACCGTGAAGCGATACAGGGCGCTGCCCGTCATGGCAAACGCTTCGCTGTAGAGCGTCAGCAATTGCGCGTTGTCGTACAGCATCTTCTCGAAGTGGGGCGCAAACCAATGTTTATCCGTCGAGTAACGGGCAAACCCACCACCCAGTTGATCGTAAATACCACCGAGGGCCATGCGGTTGAGGGTAAGCGTCAGTTGCTGAAACGCCGAGGGGTCGCCCGTCAGATCGGCGTAGCGAAGCAGGAACGTGTAGATCGACGGCATCGGAAACTTGGGCGCGCGGCCGGTTCCGCCCAACTCCGTATCGAAACGCGTGGCCAGTTTGCGGTACATCGTTTCCACGGTTTCCTGGGCGTAGACCGGCTCGGCCGTTTGCAATTGGAAGCGGGTGCTTTCCGAAGTGTTGAGGTGTTCGGCAAAGCCCTCAGCCGACCGCAGCAATTCATCGCGATTTTCGTCAAACGCCTGCCGGACGCCCACCATCAGGTTAGCCCAGTTTTGCGGGGGCGCGTAGGTTAGCCCGTAGAACGGGCGGGCGTCGGGCATCAGAAACACGTTGAGCGGCCAGCCGCCCTGCACGCCCATCGCCTGCACGGCTTCCATGTAGACCGCATCCACGTCGGGCCGCTCTTCCCGGTCCACTTTGATGCACACGAACCGCTCGTTCATGATCTTGGCAATCTGCTCGTTCTCAAACGATTCGCGCTCCATCACGTGGCACCAGTGGCAGGCCGAGTAGCCAATGCTTACCAGAATGGGTTTGTCTTCGTCACGGGCTTTGGCAAGGGCTTCATCACCCCACGGAAACCAGTCGACGGGGTTGTGCGCGTGTTGGAGGAGATAAGGCGAGGTTTCGCTGGCAAGTCGGTTCATGAGTGGCAATGGCACGCGGATAACACGGATTTACTGAATGTACACGGCTCTGATGGGCGCTGGTGTGCCCTTTACCAGCTACGTGCGTCGGCTAAGTCGGTGCTGGCCGCGTGCTGCAATGTTGGTTGATACGATCGTTTTCAGAACACCGCTGCCGAGCCGTTGAGAAAGCTTGGCGGGTGTGTATCGGTATCAATTGTCTGAAGCGCCGAAATGTTCAGCCACCGCCACAAATCAGGTACGTCTTGTGGCCTACACATAGCTGGAGCCTTCACCAAAAACAGCGGGCTACCCAAAACCAGTGTTTCGGGTAGCCCGCTGCCTGTGTCGACGGACAGGGATAGCCGCTTAGTTGGCCTGCACACGCCAGATTCGGCCGCCAGCATCGTCAGCAACGAGCAGAGCGCCATCTGGCATCACCGTAACCCCCGCCGGACGGCCATACACTTGCCGCGTCGAGGCGTTGGCGATGAAGCCCGTCAGGAAATCTTCGGGTTGGCCGCAGGGTTTGCCATCCACGAAGGGAACATACAGCACCTTGTAACCAGCCAGCGTGGAGCGGTTCCACGAGCCATGTTGGCCAACAAACGCCCCGTTCAGGTATTTGGCCGGAAACCTCGTTTTATCGTAGAAAGCCAGACCGAGCGACGCCGTGTGCGACCCCAATGCAAAGTCGGGAACCAGTGCCGACGCCACCAGATCGGGGCGCTCCCCTTTCCGGCGGGGGTCTTCACGCTGCCCATAGTATGAATAGGGCCAGCCGTAGAAACCGCCGTCTTTCACGCTCGTGATGTAATCGGGCACGAGCTCGTCGCCCAGTCCGTCGCGCTCGTTAACGGCCGTCCACAACGTACCTGTGCCCGGTTGCCACGCCATTCCAACCGGGTTGCGCAGGCCGCTGGCATAAATACGTTCGCTGGTTCCGTTGGGGTTGATTTCCAGAATACCGGCCCGACGAACTTCGTACTGCATCCCGTACTCGCCCACGTTGCTGGCCGACCCAACTGATACGTACAGCTTGGTGCCGGCCGGGTTTGCAATCACGTTGCGGGTCCAGTGGTTGTTGTAACCACCCGCGGGCAGGGTAAGAATTTTGGTGCCGGTTGTCGTGATCTTGGTCTGTCCGCTCGTGTAGGGGTAGCGCATCAGGCCGTCGGTGTTGGCAATGAACAGGTAGCCGCCCAGATAGGCCATGCCCAGCGGCTTGTTCAGGCCACTCATGAAGGCATAAGAGGCATCAGGCTTACCATCTTTGTTGGTATCGCGAAAGAGCGTGATCCGGTTGGCACTATTCGACGTAGCAGCCTGAGCAACCAGCACATCGCCATTGGGTAAAACATACGTCCAGCGCGGATACGACAACCCGCGGGCGTATTCAGTAACGGTGAAGCCAGCCGGAGCCGTCGGGGTTTTACCCATAGGCCACGCCACGACAGAGCTGGGCCGAGAAACGGAAGGGGTGGCATAGGGGTCGGGCAGGGTGGCCATCGAGTCGCAGCCTACGGCTAGCAAACGCCCGTTGCGCATGACTGTTTGTGTCGATTCAGGCTGCGAGCAGTTGTACAGGCCGATGGCACTCAGCGCAGCCACTACTGGCAAGGTTTTTGGTGAAAGTAATTTCATATGAATATGCGTTTATCCATGCAATTACTATAACGCACCGTTTATAAAAAAATGATCTATGTAATTTTTGTAGTAAAAAATGCGTCAATAATACCATTAAAGTTCATAATTGGCTAAGCAAATACAGGAAAAAAGGGGGTTAAATACTGGTATATTAGTTAGGTATAATGACTGGCTACTACCGAATAACGACTTGTTTGGTAACACCATTGGCGCGAATCAGGTAAAGCCCGGCCGAGAGCCCGGCGGTGTCAATAACCAACGGGGTCGACGCCGCTAACACAAACTGCCGCAAAATGCGTCCCCGCACGTCGATCAGGGCTGCCTCGCCAGCGGCTGTGGACTCGATCGTTAGCTGTCGACTCGCCGGGTTAGGGTAAACGCGCAGGGTGGGTAGCGTTGGTTCGGTCGCCAGCAAACTAAGATCATATTGGCAAAGGGCTACCTCCCGGCCGGTGAGCGTCAGGCTACCCTGCCAGGTTTTGTACCGGATCGGCACGACCGTCTGCTGGTTGTCGGAGGCGTAGGGGTTGTGGGCAGCTACCAACAGCTTGTTATCGGCAAAAACACCCCGCCAGACGGGCTTGCGGTCGTTCATCAGATCGCGGGCGTTGGTTTCGGCGACTAGTTCATAATTACCCCGGAAGCTGTCGTTGAACTGCGACAGGCGATACAGACCGTAGATAAACCGGTCATAGGCCACGAGTGGGTCTTGCTGCCGTTCGGCCAGCCCCTGTTCATCCCACAGCCAAAGGCCTTTAGCACCCGCCAGAAACGGGAAAATCGCTGTGGCTTCGGCCATGTGAGCCGGAATCTGTTTGGGGTAATCGTTAAACCCATTGTGGAAACGCAGCCAGACAAACGGAATAACGGGCTTTGTGCTCCAGGCCCGGTTGGCCTCGATCTGAAACAGCATGTACGCCAGGTAATCGCCCGCCAGCGGATTGGGCCGGGCCGGGTCGCCATAATCGTAATAATAGTAGGCTGATGGCCCCAGGAACGACAATTGGTCATAAAAAGCCCCCCCCACGCGTTGCCCACCGCTCTCTTTGGTGAGGTAACTAACGCGGGCCGGGTTGGTGGTCCAGTCGGCCCAGGAGTTGGCTACCACGTTCAGGTACGTGTTGCGGATGGGCGTGTCGCTATACGTACCCAGCATGGTGCGCGAGAGGTCGGCCCGTTGCCGGATATAGCTCAGGCCCTCGGCATACAGCGCCAGCATATCCCGTTTATAGGCCTGCACGAATTCGGCATCCGACAGGGCGCGGTATTGGGCTGGAATTGCCGCATTGGTTTTCAAGGCTAAAATACCCACGTCGGTATCGATCTGCCGCTCGATGTCAACCATCAGCACGTCGGCAGGCAGAATAAACTGACCGGCTGCGTTGGTCTGGCCACCCGACTGTTCACGCAACCAGACTTCCCAGCGCGCCCGGTAGGCACCCAGGTCGTTGGCCCACGGGCTTTCGAGGGTTTCCCAGGGTTGGTTCAGCCCATAAGCGAACCCCGACCATTCGAGCACACGCTGCTGAGTACCTATCGACTCAACCGCTTTGCCGATCCGAACCCGGTTGAATCCGTGGGTGAGCGGCCCGTTTTCGTCGCCCGAAAAACGCGGGGCTCCGTAGATCACCGTGAAAGCGGTCGGCAGCGAGAACGCGGGGAATTTGCTCCATTCGACCCGGCTGGGTACGTTGACGGGCGCGAAAGTCAGCGGCTCTGCGCAACGTATTTGGCCAGCGGTGGTCAGGACGCTGAGCAGGCCTGAGGCGATCAACAGTAGACGATAGGAGGTAAGCCGTGTTGTCATGAATGGGAACGATTCAGACACTAAACGCCAATTTGGGGCTGCGGGTTGCCTCCTCAGCCTGAGCAGATTAGGCAAAGGCTCTGCTGCGCTCGGTCCAGTTAGTTTACAGGACGGCACTGCAGGCCGCTACCGACGACAACGTTCGGATTACGCTACAGCTAGTTCGTTTGGATAGCCATTGTTTCCAGAAAATACAAAATCTTGTCCACTTCGTAGGGTTGCCACGATTCGGGCGATTGGCTGCGTTGCTCCAGCTTTCGATTGGTAAGTAACGTATACCGACAAACTGATTTGCGGACCGGGTCGGGCAACTTACTGATCATATTGGCCAACTCAGCCAGTTTGAACGAGCTGCCATCGATGAGCCCTAACCCAACGCCCAGTTGATGCAGTTCGGCTGGTTTCCAGAGGGCTGGATTTAGCTGCCGACGGTATTTCGAATTGGCTTCCATGCCTGTGATACGGGCAAACTCAGCTTTAGACAGATTGGCTATATCCAGAGAGCGTAATACGGCGGCCCGAAACCGGGCGTAGGAGTGAAGGAGTTGGATAACGTCTTTCATGAAAATGATAAGCTACGGTGGGCAATGCCCCGGTAAGGAAAAAAGCCCTGAATGGGTAATGTCTTCGGGCGGCAGCCATCAGTCGGTTTTATCGGGGATGTGAGGCGGATGGCCGTTATTAGCCGAAATTGTTTCTAACTCATAGGTGAGCGCTATTGGATTTTAGCTGATTTTGTCTGGGCTGATCACACGTTTATTCGGGAAAAATAGAGCCATATGGATTCGATTAAGGTAAATACAATTTACGTTAGTCAGTGGCAAAGAATATACCAACGAACGCAAGAAAAGGCTGGGTTTTGTTGAGATATTTAATAAACTCACTATTAATGAAGGATACGCTATTTAAGTTTATTGTATAGTATATTAGTAAACAGAATTTGGGTGTTAACAAATGCTATACCAAAGCGCATTTACGTATATATTTATAGTCCGAATTGTAGTTTTTGTGAATGTCAAAACTTACTTATAAGTTATTGAAAAACAACTAGTTAAATTCAGCATACGTTTGTGAAGTCATGCATAGTGTTCTAGTAAGCAGATGGTTCTTGCCGTTGTCATAGTCGTATATTATTCATATAAGGTAAGTAGGTAGATAATCATTTGTTAAGAATCAGGTAATCTTAGCGTAGCTGGACGAAGTCATCACTAATTTTAGCGGTTTTGTGAGATTTTGCCTTCGGTTCTATCAAGAATTTTACAATCAAAACACCACTTCGCTTTTAGTAAATATATTCATTGGAAAAATAAATTTGCTGAAAATCGTTGACCCATTTGTTGATGAAGTAGGCCGATGGACAAAGTAAAAAACCTGGTTACCACAAACAAAAAATAAGGCCAGCAGAGATCAATCTGCTGGCCTTGTAGGGGAGAAAGGAACGCTGTCGGATGTGAGACTATAGCTCAAAGGTTATCCCCTGCGCCAATGGTAGCGTCGTGCCGTAATTGAGCGTGTTGGTCTGGCGGCGCATGTAGGCTTTCCAGGCATCGGAGCCCGACTCACGCCCACCGCCCGTTTCTTTTTCGCCACCAAACGCGCCGCCAATTTCGGCCCCCGAGGTACCAATGTTTACGTTGGCGATCCCGCAATCGGAGCCTGCCGCGCTCAGGAACTGCTCGGCTTCGCGCAGGTTCAACGTGAAAATGGCGGATGAGAGGCCCTGAGGGACGCCGTTTTGAAGGCTGATGGCCTCGTCCAGTGTTTTGTAGGGGATCAGGTAGAGGATGGGGGCAAACGTCTCGCGCTGCACCACGGGCCACTCGTTCTGGGCGTTGGCCACGCAGGGTTTTACGTAACAACCCGACTCATACCCCGGCCCGCTCAACGTACCTGGCTCGACCACAAACGTACCGCCCGATGCCCGAATCTCATCGACGGCTTTCTGGTAACCCGCTACGGCGTCTTTGTCGATCAGGGGGCCGACATGAATACCCGCTTCGAGCGGATCGCCGATGTGCAACTGAGCGTAGGCGCTGGCAAGGCGGCGGCGCACATCGGCCAGAATGCTTTCGTGAACGATCAGGCGGCGGGTGGTGGTGCAGCGTTGGCCGGCGGTACCGACGGCCCCGAACACAATCGCGGGAATGGCCAGGTCGAGATCGGCGTGGGGTGAGACGATAATGGCGTTGTTGCCCCCCAACTCAAGCAGGCTACGGCCCATGCGTTCGGCTACGGCCATGCCCACGGCCCGGCCCATCCGGGTGCTGCCCGTGGCGGATACCAGCGCTACACGCGGGTCGCGGGCGAGCCACTCACCCACCTCGCGGCCACCCGTCACCAGGCATGATACGCCTTCGGGCAAGTCGTTGTTGCGCAATACATCCTGAATGATCTGCTGGCAAGCCAGGGCCGTCAGCGGGGTTTTCTCGGAGGGTTTCCAGATGCACACGTCACCGCATACCCAGGCGAGCATGGCATTCCACGACCAGACGGCCACCGGGAAATTAAAGGCCGAAATGATACCGACCAGCCCCAGCGGGTGCCACTGCTCATACATCCGGTGGGCGGGCCGCTCGGAATGCATCGAAAGACCATACAACTGCCGCGACTGACCGACTGCAAAATCGCAGATGTCGATGATTTCCTGGACTTCGCCCAGTCCTTCGGGGAGTGATTTGCCCATCTCGAAGCTAACCAATCGACCTAAATCGTTTTTATAGGCCCGAAACTGCTCGCCCATTTGCCGGACGATCTCGCCCCGGCGGGGTGCCGGTACGTTGCGCCACTGCTGAAAGGCCGTTTGGGCCGTTTCGATCACGCGGTCGTAGTCGGCGCGGGTGGACGTGTAGACGCGGGCGATCAGGCTGCCGTCAACGGGCGAGTACGAGTCGATGGTTTTGTCGGTCGAATGCCAGAACTGCTGCCCGGTACTGGTGCCGGGCTTAGTGCTGTGTTGAGGAACGGGAAGGATGTTGTTCATGAAGCGAAACGTGAAACTGGATTGGGGCAAAAGTGGGGAATGGCGCGCAATGCTGCAACCGCCAGTGTGCTGAAGAGACCTAAGTCGACCGTAGGATAAGAGCGCTGTCGGGATGATAGTGCGTTTGTCGAAGCAGCGTAGCTTCGTCATTCAGGCGAGTTTAGTCTCACTTAACCCTCGTCGGTAGGTTGCATCAATGAGAAATAAATTCGTCCTGGCTCAGCGCGGTCTTTCGGTAGTGCTGCTAATGTGGCTGCTACTGAGCAGTTGTTCAAAGAAAAATGATGTGGTTGACCCGCGCGATGCCTATGTAGGTACATGGGTGCTAAGCAGTATTGTGATCAGCGGTGCTTCCTAAACAGTAACGCCCGATGAGATTATCATCGATAAGGCATCTGCTCAAACAGATATAACGATCAAGAACTTCTTTTCAGACGACCTGCCTGCTACGGCCAATGGATCGGGCTACATAGCCACAAATGCAAATATTAACACGGGGCAAATAACCACGTTTGCTGATAAATCAACGGCAACGGTTTATCTACAAAACCTGACAGCGACGACCACGTCCAACAGTCAGTTGTCTATAACGTATACGTTTGCCGCTCAATCATCGACCACGAAAGGCACAGCGCCGGTCGTTGAAACATACACCAAGAAGTAAATCCGGCTGCATCATGCTAGGTCGACTCCATATATTGCTGTTACTAGCGGCCTGTCTGACGCTGTTGCTTGCAGGTAGCTGCGCCAAAAAGAACAATGATCCTGACCCGCGCGATGGGTATATAGGTACGTGGGTTGAGAAAACAACAAACGGCGTACCCGCCCGAGCCGGTCTAGAGGATGTGCTGACGATTTCAAAAACGGGAACCACCACGATGAGCGTCGATGGCCTCATTCGGGCGGGGGCGTTTACCGTGTCGCCGGTTAGTGCGGGGTCAGGCTACAAGGCCGATAACACGCCTATTACGTCGGGCACCGAGTTTCTTTTCCTCGACGGCTCCAAGGGCAACGTCACGCTCGATAAGCTGACCATGGTGGTATCGGGTGATCAACTCACAATGACGTATTCGTTTTCGGCTAAATCGGCCACGCAGAATGCTGGCGAAGATTATGTCGAGATTTTGACGAAACGCTAGACGACGCCACTAAGAAAGGGCTGACCGCAAACAAGCCGTCAGCCCTTTCTTGTTTCTGCAAATGCTGCGTCCGACAGATAGGCTACTACATCGGTCTATGACAATCGGTCTTTGAAGCTATCGTAGCCGTATTGCCGCACGATCTGCAGCGAACCGTCTTCTTTGTGAATGACAATGGCAGGCAGGTTGACGCCGTTGAAGGTGGAGGTTTTCACCATTGTGTAGTGAATCATATCCTCGAAAACGAGCCGATCGCCCACCTGTAGCGGCGCGTCGAAGCTGTAGTCGCCCATGAAATCACCGGCGAGGCAGGTCATGCCCCCAAGGCGATACGTGGGCTTACCCGCTACCGGCTCCTGATACGCCCCCCGGATGCGGGGCTTGTAGGGCATTTCGAGCGTGTCGGGCATGTGAGCCGCAAACGATGTGTCCAGTACGGCCACCTCGATGCCCTGACTATCGAATACGTCGAGCACCGTACTGACCAGCACGCCCGTTTGCCAGGCAATGGCTGAACCGGGCTCCATCAGCACATCGACGTTGTATTTTTCGCGAAAGGCCTTCAGCAGCCCAATCAAGTGGTTTGTGTCGTAGCCTTCGCGGGTCATGAGGTGCCCGCCCCCCATGTTCACCCAGTTGGCCTGATATAGCAGGTCGCCGAAGCGCTCTTCCAGAGCCGCCAGGGTGCGTTCGAGCGTGTACGAGTCGTTTTCGCAGAGGGTATGAAAATGCAATCCTTCCAGGCCTTCAGGTAGCTGATCGGGCAGTTTGTCGCGCGTGACGCCAAGCCGTGACCCCGGCACGCAGGGGTTGTACATATCCGTCGCTACCTCGGAGTACTGCGGATTGACGCGGATACCGAAAGAGGGTTTGTGGGCCTGAGGTTGGGTGCCCACGGGTAAGGTGTACCCTATCGCCTTATCCTTGAATGTCTCCCACTGACTCCAGGAGTTGAAGGTGATGTGGCTGCTGCGGGCGAGAATCTCGTCGAACTCATCGTCGCGGTAGGCAGGTACGTAGGTGTGGGCCTGCACGCCCATATACTCGTTGACGAGCTTGATTTCGTTGAGGCTGCTGGCCGTGGCGCCGCTCAGGTATTCGCGCACCAACGGGAAAGCGCTGAACATCGAAAACCCTTTGAGGGCCAGAATAATCGTGACGCCGGCTTCCCGTTGCACCCGGTCGATCAGCTCTAGATTAGCCCGGAGTTTGGCTTCATCGAGAACAAAAGCGGGGGAGGGCACCGCTTCTGGCGAAAAGGGCCGTGTTTCCAGGGCTATTTGTGGCGAAGCTGCCGACGAAGTCTGAGGCTCAGCATGTGGTGTTGTCATGCCACAAAATTACCCCAAAACGATGTAAGTCCGGGCCGGAATTCTGTAAAAGCGAGGGGGTAGGGAAGGCGTACCTTTGTGCACAGATTCGTCAAGTCCGAGGTACAAAAGCCAATGTCTGCTGTTATGAAAGCAGGCCGCAAGGCCCGCCGTTGGCAACGTACCTGAAACACGCTGGAAATCATGATTCATACTTATAAACTTGATGGCATGCACTGCGGCTCCTGCGTACAGAGCGTGCAGGAAGCCTTACAGGCGGTCGACGGCGTCAAAAAAGTGGCCGTCTCGCTAAACCCGCAGGAGGCGGTCGTGAGCATGGCCCGCCACATCGACACCGCCACGCTGGACCGGGCCGTTAAAAAAGCCGGTGCCTACACCCTGACCGACGAGGTGCAGGTCATCGACACGATGGGCCAGCACGCGGGCAACGCCAAAGCCGACGTGCTGATGATGCCTGCCGAACTGAATGACCTGGCCGAACCGTCGTTGACGACCTACAAGCCACTGCTGATTATTCTGGCCTTTATTCTGGGCGTAACGGCGCTGGTTGAGGTCCGGTTGGGAGCCTTCACGCTGGGTACGTTCGACGCTATGCGGGCGATGGGTACGTTCATGGCCGGCTTCTTTCTGGTGTTTTCGTTTTTCAAACTGCTCGACATCGAAGGGTTTGCCCGCAGTTACCGCATGTACGACATCGTGGCGAAAGCCATTCCCGGCTACGGGTACGTGTATCCGTTTATCGAACTGGCCCTGGGTGCCGCTTACCTCACCAATGTTAACCCTGTGCTTACCAATTGGGTTACGTTGGTAGTGATGAGTATCAGCCTGGTTGGCGTGGTCAAAAGTGTACTCGACAAGAAGAAGATCCGTTGCGCCTGCCTGGGGTCGGTGTTTAACCTGCCTATGACGACGGTGACGATCGTCGAAGACAGCCTGATGATCGGGATGGCGGCCCTGATGCTGATCATGCAGTAGGCGGCTACCAGATGGCGCCCCTGCCAGCGATTGCGTATAGATTGACTCAACGACTTATGAAGAAAAAAAGCTTAACCGGCTTCTTGCTGATCGCGATGGCCCTGACGGCGTCGGCGCAACATCAGCACCACGACGGGCACACGATGCAGGCCAAACCGGCTCCGCCAGCCTCCTCGACGGTAGCCCCGGATACGACCAAAAAACGGGCTGCCACCAACCACGCGATGATGGATCACAGCCAGATGAACCACGGAGGCATGCACAGCCAACCGGGCAATGGGTCGAAGGGGGACATCAGCTTTGCGCCGATGGGCAGCATGTCGCACGCGCTGTCGCGGAATCTACCTATGAACCGCAACGGCTCAGGTACGTCGTGGATGCCCGATCGGACGCCGATGTATGCCTACATGAAGCATTCGATGAGCGACAACAAGTGGATGTACATGCTGCACTACAGCGTGTTTCTGCGGCATACCAACCAGAATTTTACCAACCCAACCGGGCGCGGTCGCGAAGCGCGGATTGATGCCCCCAACTGGGCAATGGGCATGGCACAACGCACCGTGGGCAAACGGGGCCTGTTTACGGCCAAACTCATGGTGTCGCTCGACCCGCTGACGGTGGGGAATGGCGGCTACCCGCTTCTGTTCCAGACGGGCGAATCATTCCGGGGGCAACCGCTCGTCGACCGTCAACACCCGCATGATCTGTTTTCGGAGCTGTCGGTATCCTATAGCCACGCCTTTAGCCGCGATGCTGATGCGTTTGTGTACGTGGGTTACCCGGGCGAGCCGGCACTGGGCGCTCCGGCCTTCATGCACCGGATTTCGTCGTTCAATAATCCCGATTCGCCCCTGAGTCACCACTGGATCGACGCCACGCACATTACGTTCGGGGTAGCCACGGCGGGTTTTCGGTATAAGATTGCCAAACTGGAAGTGTCGAGCTTCACGGGCCGCGAACCCGACGAGTTTCGGTACAACTTCGATCGGCCCCGCTTCGATAGCTATTCGTATCGCGTCTCGGTGAACCCCACGGCGGGGCTGGCGCTGCAATTTTCGCAGGGGATGATTAAAAGCCCCGAATTGCTTCATGCTGGCGAAGATGTAAGCCGGACAACAGCCTCTTTGTTGCACAGCGCGCAGTTCGGCGCAGGTGATCGCTACATTACGTCGTCGCTGATCTGGGGAATGAACAGTCACGATGGTGTAAATGAAAACGCGTATCTGGCCGAAACCAGCCTGCAACTGGGGCGTCTGGCGCTGTATGGCCGCTACGAAAACGTGACCAAATCGATTGACGAGCTTGGCCTGTCGGCTACGACTGCCGAAGCTGCCGACCACACGCTGGTCAACATCGATAACCTGACGCTGGGTACCAACTGGCGCCTGTTACGCATGGCCAACACCGATCTGGCCGTTGGGACGCAACTGACGGTTGGTTTGCCGAGTGCAACGCTGCGGCCTTTATATGGCAACGCACCCCTGTCGGGACAACTGTATCTGCGCCTGACACCCGCGCTGCTCGTTAATTAGGCACG